>CAZVBC010000713.1:0-2247 GCA_964625155.1 uncultured Pirellulaceae bacterium | reverse complement strand
TGTTAGCAAGTCATCGACTAGCGGCCAGGTAGAGTCGACGGAAGCCGGGTCGCGTCGCCGTGCAAGCAGAGGCCGTTGTTCGAATACGAAGGAGATCGTGTCGACCGCCAACGCGGCATCGCAATAGCCCAGACCGTCCGAGATTACTGGACGTCGATTAACGAACTCCTACGGGGAGAGCGTTGCCAATGTTGCGGTGATTCTCTCGATCCTCACGAGCAGCCTGGTACCCCGATTTGCTTCTCCTGCTTCATCGACGACGACGCTGAGATTCCCGACCACGTCCGAAATTTCGTGGCCGAAAAATCCAGCAAGGCTGAGGCATAGATGTCAGCCGAAATTCTCGAGACTGCCGAACCGGTACAACTCTACCCGGGCGAAGTGCCGATCGCATGCCCAAGGCTGGCGGAATTGGAATTGCCCACAGTGTGGCCGAGTCGTCCCGATGAAAATTCGCAAGGTCTCGTTGAACTTTAGATCACTGGAGCGCAGTCGCAATTTAGCGAAGTGACTCGGTTCTTAATCTGCTCGAACAGACTTCGCTGATGCACTTTCTGATATTCCAAGTCAAGGATGTTGTTAATTACATCGGTGACTAAAGCATCGTCCAAAATCTCTCGCTTGGTGAGCTGATTGTCGAATAGCCATTGAGCCACTTCGCACCAATTCCAAAGTGGAGCATGATCATCGTCAATGTGGCACACAGGCGGAGGAAAGTTACCGGGGCCTCGTGATCCTTGTACGTATTGCGACACAAGTTGTCGAGACCGACCAATTCGGGATGCGATCTCTGCTTGGGAAACAACTCCACAGGAATCCACTCGTCGCACGCAAAGATTCACGCGGGAAAGCTCGGTCATCGCGGCTAATATAGCTTCCAAAAGCGATGGAGCAGTTCGGCAAAAGTCAACGAATATGCAGCCATACCGAAGCCCTACGAGCGCATCAGTACATCCAGCATCGGCTATTGCTTTCTCGGCAGCATCGTAATCTCGAGAATCAAGAACCAACGTAAATTCATATTCTCGTTCATTCATCGGAATCCTCGTGGGGGCAAGTATCTATCCGGCGACGGAGCAGTCGAGCAAAGTTCTCTGGGTTTTTCGGAGTCGACCAAACACTGAATATGCAACCATCTTGAGAGTGCTGCGGACAAAAAAGCCTACCCCAAGCGTGACCCGAGGAAATCTCAACTGTCCATCCCAAAGATTCTGCGTAGGACACGACTTTCTCGATGTGTTTGTTGGGGTGTCTCGGCCGCGTCATTGGATACCCTACTTCTAAAGCTTATTCGGGTGTTGACACCTGTCAACTTTACTGGAAGAGAATATGTCCAACAAACCTGATAGTCAACCGCATATCTGGACAATGAGCACGTTGAATGCTGTCGTTCGCGATGGAGTGTTGCTTTTCGGGTTTTTCGCTCTTGAACTTGTATCGCCGATGTTCGAATCTCGCGTCTATGACTACAAGCTCTTACGACCAAGTACTGAATGGCAGCGAAGTTAGCAAGCTGCTTGGAGTCTCTGTTTGGTGGATTCGCGAATCCACCGATCGGACCGGACAAGCATTCCGTACATCGAGCTTTCCAGCCAGCGCAAATTCGGGAATCAGATATACGCGAGTGGGTGGAATCCCGGCGCATGACAGCATCCGCAATGCTGGCCTAATTGGCGAGTCGCGTTCTGTTTCGCTGGTTGAGTTGCTTAACCAATTTCTTGAGAACCAGAATGCTAAGCCTGCGACCATCACCAAGTTTGAGCAAGTCAAGGGTAACCTGCTAGCGTTCTTCCCCGAAGCTACTTTGATTCGCTCCATAACAAAAGGCAAGCGAAGGACTTTCGTGTTTGGCTGGCCGAGAATGGCAATATTCGAGAATCAAAAACCGACAAGACGAAAACGAAGTTAAGCGAAAACACGGTGCGCCGGCGGACTGGGATCTGCAAGCAGGTATTTACGTATGCGGTAGATCTTGGCTGGCTCGACCAGAACCCGTTCACTGGTTTGCCATGCTCGGTGCAGCAGAACGCCAAGCGCCAGTATTTCGTTACGCTTAATGAGGTTCGGGCTGCATTGGACAAGGCCCCAAATGCCGAATGGCGGTTAATCATCGCTATGAGCCGGTTCGGTGGCATTCGTTGTCCTAGTGAACTAAATGCTTTGGCTTGGTCGGACGTGGACCTGCCAAATCGCCGCATGACCATTCGAGCGACAAAGACCGAACATCATGCAGACGGTGGTGTTCGT
>CAZVBC010000712.1:0-2248 GCA_964625155.1 uncultured Pirellulaceae bacterium | reverse complement strand
GTTATATGTCACAAACAAAGCGCCGCACGCTAAACGCCGCAATCGATGTCTCACCCGAGAAGCTCGCCTTCATTCGGGGCGGGGTGCCAGACGATACCAGTGCTAAGAAGCAAGACGCACCGGCGGGCACTCCAGTGCAGTCCGTTGTTCAGAATATTTCAGCTCAATCACAAGCGCAGGACGAACCGATTGAACTTGAAACCGTGGTTGAAACCGACTCAATCGAACGCAAACGAACAAGGAGCAGGGGCAGGGGATCGCACGCTGCCAAAGACGAACCCATGGCCGGGATAGCTAACCTATTGGTCCCACTCACAACCCGGTTAACGCCAGCCACCGCAGCCGCGCTCAAACGAGCCGGATTAGAACAGAAGCTTTACGGTCGGAAACCTGGTACAGTACAGGAGATCGTTGAGGAGGCGATCGCGTATTGGCTGAAAGAACAGGATTACTACTAGGGACTGGCCTCACCTTTCGTTAACAGGCCATTGCGTCTCGGACCAAATCTTTTTTTTGAAGACTTGATCGGGGATCGGTATGGCAAAATGGTTTAACGAAAGGTTGTACGATGGCTACAAATGAAAACGAGATTATGTTGCTTTACGAAAACGTGCGAAACTTGATTGCCGAAAACAAATATGCTTTGGCAATCGAGACGACGGATCAGTTGCATGCACTTCTGAAGAACGAGGCAATCATTCCGATCGAAATCCGAGCGGAATTTCGCGTTCTGGATAACGAGGCTGCGCTGACTGTCTTACAAGCTTGGTGTCGCGACTGCAAAAACAAGTTGCAGCAACGACTTCGAGAGGACGAAAGTCGCAAGTTCCAGTAAGCAACTCTTAGGGAGAAACCAGCCAAAGCCGGTCTCCCGCCTTTACAGACTTGCATCTATGCTTGGCCACTCTGGAGCAACCGCTCCTGGTTTCGTAGGCAATTCTCAATGCATACGGCGAGTGCTTGGACTCGTTTTCGTCGAGATGATGATTCCGATTTCTTGATTACCTCCGCGACTGCGTCATTGAATGACAACCCGTAGTGCTCCATGACCCAGTTCGTGAATTCAATTACAGCATCGTGGCCAGACAAGTCTACGCAGTTGGCTCCAAACTTGAAAGCGTTCAGTCTTTCGCTAAAGTCAGCAAATGACGTGAGTATGGACTTTAGTGATTCATCGTAACGAACGCGAGCCTGTTCAAGACGTAAGCGAAGTTCATCGAAGTTTGTAGGGTCTCGAACCGCCCAGTGAATTGGAGCGCGAACAAAGTATTGATCAGGATCAATCGCGGAAGAATGTATTTTCAGATCCTTCAATAGTTCCGCAACTCGCTTTGACTCTTCACCGATGCCAACAACTCCGAGCAGATCAATCTGCCTCTCCTGATGTAAATTCTTAATTGACCCAACATTCTCTAATTCCGTCAAAACTGGCATTACCAATCGCAACAAGTAGTCGATTTCGCCTATCGACAGTCCGAGCCGAAACGCCAGCACGACTGGGTTTCGCTTCGGTAATACTCGTTCTTCTGGGTTCTCGATTGCTTGATCGAGTGCATCGACAAATGATGCACAGCCATCGAAGCGAAGTACAGGATCGATGGCCGTAGCGCATTCAATGACTGATCTGGCACCAACGCTCGTCTTGTCAGTAAATCGATCTTGGATTGCTCCGACGTTTACGGCTATCGCCGCAAACGCATCTTCTTTCGTTGTTGCTGAGATAAATGGTTTCTGTTCCACAAGTTCAAACAACAACGCGCCAAGTGAATAGACATCCCGTTGAATGCTCACTTCCGAGGCCCCACCCGCGATGGTCTCGATGCTCATGTACGCAAAGGTTCCGGGAAAGCGGTCGACGGTTATTGCTGTAATGTCGCTCGGTACCGCGACATTTAGGTCAAGGAGAAAAACAGAGCCAGCATTATCAACGATGATGTTCTCAGGCTTGATGTCACCATGGATGATTCCACGAACGTGCAGTTGTTCGACAATTCTCGCAAGTTCCCGAACAATGCGAAGCGCCTCCTGAGCACTCAGGCTTGTACCAACCATGCGACTTAATGTTATCCCGTCGATAAATTCGCAGATCGATACGGGACCAAAGTCAGTTTCGAGCCAACGAAGCTGCTTTTGAATCCCAACCATCTGGTATTCGCTGAGGCGCTCAAGCAGCGCGAATTCAGTTCGCAGAAGATTGTGGAGCGTTGCTGTTGTGCCCTTTGAAGTCTTACGGGGTACTCTGACTGTC
>CAZVBC010000711.1:0-2251 GCA_964625155.1 uncultured Pirellulaceae bacterium | reverse complement strand
ATGAAGCTTGGTCAAGACGTACAAGAGGGGCCGAAACAAGCTGGCGGGATAACCGACATTCGATTTCGTGGTTGCATCGTCGAGCTGAAAGTAGAGGGATCGATCTCAGATCGCGACCAGTTGTTTGAGAAATATGCGGCGCAGCCTACGCAGTACCAACGCGTAGAGGCCAGAAGCGTTGCCATTCTTCTGGTCCTTGACTTGAGCGAGAAGGCCAAGCCAACGGGAGATATTCGGAACGATGTCATGCTTGGCAAAGTCAAAACGCATGGAGGAGACGGAAAGTACCCAAGTTGGGCTTTCTTGTTTATCGTTCGAGGGAATGTGAAATCTCCTAGCTCTTACTCGACGTAGCGTCTTTTGGTTTTGCATTGGCTGCCTCAAAGCCAAAACGGGAGCATGGTGAGAAGTGATCGTTTTTTGGGAGTGGGCGATCAAAACAATCGCCTCTCTACTTGGTTTCCATAGACAGTCCAACTGGTCCACGGCTGTTCTTCTCGACCGTAAAGTTCGAGGTAAGGGCCTGGGCTTACTTGCTCAATGAGACTGCGAAAGAGAAAAGGCTTTCGGCTGTGCTTTGTGCGTTTCGCCAAGTGCCAACTTCGGATGTGGTTTGCTCGAAATGGAAGTCGTCCGCGAATGTTACCAACGGCTTTAATTGAGCAGAAATCAGCGGGTTGGCGCAGCCAATTCTGGTCTTGTTCCTACTTCGAAAAAGCAAATAACTCTCAACGGTCTTACTTCTTCTAATACTTCAATTACTTTGAAGTAGGTCGCATTCGACTGTGTTAGAAAACGCCTGGTGAGCCACAGCAATGGCTCACCAGGCAACTCCCTTTGGACAAACACTCCGCCGGGAATCTTCTCTTCCAAGATACTTGCTCGTACGACGTTTCCAAAACGCATCTCTCGCCAAAAAAGCGGCGATGCCTCTGCAAAGACTGCAACAACCTGTTCATCCCGAAGAAGCGGAACCAGAAATTCTGCAAACTTCCCGATTGCCAGTTGCGACTGAATCAGTGGAATAACCTCAAACGCCAGCGAAAACGTCGTCTCGATCCTGAAGTCAAAGCTAAAGAAGCCCAAAGGCAAAAAGAGCGAAGATCGAATCAGACGCCAAAGCAGCCCATCGTTTCACCTCCTGCGTTGTCACACAGGACGAAGCGACCAAAAGATTTTTGTGATCGTCCAGGTTGCTACGATCCGAAAGCTACTTCCATCGCAAACCCTGCTAAATACTGCGGTTGCGATTGTAGAAACGCGGTTCATCGCGCTCGCCAAAATGGTTCTTCCGTTTACCGTTGGCCAAAGCAAAACGTGAACTCTTCGTCTCGTAAGCAGGCCAATGTATCGTTGCCGCCTTTCCAAAGGAGCAACTCCCGTGATTCAAAAAACGATCCTCGTCCAAGATCGCGTTCGCCACCTGCCTAAAACCGATTGGGCTTGGGTCGAACGAAGATTCTTACGTGACTTCGCACCCAAACTCTCCGGTGACGCCGTCTTTCTTTACTACATTCTTGTCGCCGTAAGTGACAAAAGTGGGTTGTCTTTTTATAGCGACAACTCGCTTGCGCGGATCGTACGCACTCCGCTACATCGATTGGTGACCGCTCGGCAGGAATTGATCGACTGCGAGTTGATCGCCTACCAAGCCCCGTTGGCTCAAGTCCTTTCACTCCCTTCGAACAAGGTACTTATACCAAAGCCGACTCCGGAGCAGGAACTTGCATCGTCAGACAGCTACCAGCAACTCATCGCACTGTTGGCCGCAAATGCCAAGATGAAGAATCCTCCAAGCCTGGAGTCGCCCGAATGAAGTCTGCCATATGGGCTGAAATTCATCGTCTTCGTGAAATTGAGAAACTCTCGAAAAGCGCGATTGCCCGGCGTCTTGAATGTTCTCGCTATCTTGTCCAAGAAGCACTTCTGCAACATCAACCGCCCACAATCGAGCTAACTTCGAAACGCAAACGGTTGATTGATCCCTTCAAGGAACGAATCCGCCAGATTCTTGAAAAATATCCCAACCTTTCTGCGGTTCGCATCCTCGAAAAGATTTCAAAGTGTGATGGTAGCTCTCCAGCCTACGAGGGTGGCATCACTCAGCTTCGTATCTATCTCAAGTCGGTACGACCAACAAGTGGTCGAGTTTACCAAGAAGTGCACTACCAACCCGGTGAAGCTATCCAAGTTGACTGGGGCGATGTCGGACCAATCCAAATCGGAAAGGCAAAGCGCAAAGTGTCCGTCT
>CAZVBC010000710.1:0-2266 GCA_964625155.1 uncultured Pirellulaceae bacterium | reverse complement strand
AGGAAGTGCCCGACTCTGGTGATATCGAGGAGTTCCGGCAGCCGATCGTGCGAGTTAATTTCGTGGTCCCCAATGAGCAGATTGGGCAAGTTATGAAGCTGTGCCAAGACCGACGGGGCGTCCAGCGAGGTACAGAATATTTGTCGGCAACACGAGCGATGATAACCTACGACCTGCCGCTGGCCGAAGTGATCTACGATCTACATGACAAACTGAAAAGTGCCACACGCGGTTACGGTACGATGGACTACGAAATCATTGGCTATGAACCAGCGAATTTGGTGAGGATGGATATCCTCGTTAATGGCAAACGAGTTGACGCGCTCAGTATTATTTGTGATCGAGTCGATTCCGATCGCCGAGGACGCGCGATCGTCAAGAAGCTAAAAAGCGAACTGGATCGACATATGTTCGAAATTGCTGTCCAGGCTGCGATCGGCACTCGTGTCATAGCTCGCGAGACCGTACCGGCGATGCGTAAAAACGTTACTGCGAAGTGTTATGGAGGAGACATCAGCCGCAAACGTAAGCTGTGGGCGAAGCAAAAAGAAGGTAAGAAGCGGATGAAATCGATCGGCTCTGTCGACATTCCTCAAAAGGCGTTTATGGCCGTGCTGGAGTCAGGCGAAAGCTAACGCGAGTCTAGCAGCAGTCCTTTGCAAAGCTCAAAATAAATCTAGGCGAATCGTTGAGTTTTCGATCGTCAACCAGTGTTCGTCACAGATTATTATTTGTTTTGCTGCACCGGTTGAGCGGCGTTGTTGCGGGGTTCGGCGATATCGTGAATAAAAGCCCCCAACAACACGGCCAGGATGAACATGATCCCAAGTCCGACCGCCCACATGACCCGGGAGAAGGTTGATGGACGATGGACAATAACCGTGCTGGCAACCACAGCTTTCTGCACTGGCTGTAGATTGGTAGGGCGATTAACGCCGCTGGAAGATGAAGCTCGCGAGTTGGCGACAACCTTCCCCGAACCTGATGCGGTGCGCGCACTGCGACGTTTGATTTCAGCCTCTAAATCAATCTTGCTACTTGCGTCCGAAGCGTTCGCTCGATTATTAATGCGCACTAGTACTCCGCTGTCCGAAGCCGATAAATTTGCGATCGAACTGCCTGTGGTCGACGATCGGCCGGCCAAAGTGTCTCCACCTCGATTACTAACGGTGTCGATTGCGGGCAAGCCACCATTACTATCATCCGCGCTGCCTAAGTCGCCGATACCGTCCGACGAGCCAACACGGGATTTCGCCAGCTTGCGTTCAGTTCGATATTTTACAAGCCACTCTCTCAATACTTCAGCCACTTGTTGAGCCGATGAATAGCGGAATTTGGGATCCTTCTGCAACATCTTGGTACAAATGCCTTCCAATTCTCCAGGGCATTCGGGCCTCAGCTTTTTGATTTCCGTTGGCATCTGCGATTGATGTTTCGCGATCCGCTGGGCAATGGTTCCTTCGGGAAAAGGTGCGTTACCGGTGAGTAGGAAATATAGCGTACAACCCAATCCGTAGATGTCCGCGCGATGGTCGACTTTGTGACTGTTCAACGCCTGCTCAGGCGCCAAGTAATCGGCTGTTCCGAGCACTTTATCGTTGTAGTCGATCGTTAACGAAGACTGACTATCGTCGCTAAACAGTGCCAATCCCAGATCTAATAACTTGACGACTCCAGAAGAATTGACCAACAAGTTAGCCGGTTTCACATCGCGGTGGATCAAACCTACGTCGTGTGCGTGCTGCAAGCCTGACGCAGCTTGTGCGATGTACTCTGCCGCTCTGTCAAACGCGAGCTTGCCTTTCTTTTTGACGTAAGTCTGCAAGTCTGCTCCATCGACATATTCCATGACGATGTAGTGCGTGTCTCCGTCATTGTCGATATCATAAGCGCGGACAATGTTGGGATGATTCATCGCCGCGATAGCCTTGGCCTCTTGCTGGAATCTCGCCAGATATGAAGAATTACCAAGACGGCTTTTGGGCATGACCTTGATCGCCCGTTTATCGTGCATCTTGGTATGTTCAGCCAAATAGACACTGCTCATGCCGCCGGTACCCAAATGGCCCAGCAATTTGTACTTGCCCAAAAAGAACCCTCGGTACTTGCCTTGCAACAATTTGTCGCAATGCCAACGAGTCACCAGCTCATGTTGCTGCAACAGTTTTGCAAGTTCGTTAGGATCATCAGGCAGTTTACCCTCACGCAGGGCACAGATTTCCTGTACGGCTTTGTCGATGGAATCCGGTTCTGCTAATTGGCTCTT
>CAZVBC010000709.1:0-2268 GCA_964625155.1 uncultured Pirellulaceae bacterium | reverse complement strand
CGGATAAGTCAGTGATACAAGGTTTTGCCAAGATCAACGAAGGCAAATTCGATACGGCCCAAGATGGAGTGGGTCATATTGGCGGCCCGCAGACAATCCGCATAACTGGTGAAGCGGGGCAGCCACCGGACCCCAATTCGTTTCAAGCAGATTCCTATGTTGCCAAGCCTCTATTTCCAACTTTCGAAACTTCAGCGGAACTGCCCAAGGAAAGCTCAACCAAGAATTTTGAAGTGAAATAATCAATATAGGAATGGCAAGAGGCTTGGCGATGCTATCGGAATTTGTTGTCCGCCAGACTGGCTGTTCGGCGGTTACGAATTGGCGATAACGCGGTCGTACTGTGCGATCATGAACTGCGTCCACGAACCGTCTGAGTTTTGATACTGCGACTTCAGCAGGTAGCGATCCTGGTTGACGACTTCGACGATGTCCTGATACTTGGCGAATGTTCCGTCTCCCGCGAAACTTGGCCCTTCTGAATCGAGCGTCAGTGCATTGCGCGCGGCATCCAGTTGGCCGTTATAGGGCCAAAGATGAGTCATGCACGACGAGACGAACGTCCCGATGAAACGTTGCTTTGCAGGGTCGAATCCCAGCGTAAATACGGATCGATAAGACTGACCATCTGGTCCTGCGTGTTCCAATTCACCCAACGTCCACAGCGATCCCAGCGCGCGTGTGGTCTGCCTCCCCGTCGACTTCATCGGAGGTTGGTCTGGACCCATGTTGCATTCGGACTCGAAGGACCAGTCGCCAAGAAGCTGGAGCAGCCAGTTGTGTTCGAAATTTGGTTCAGGTGTTTGCATTATTATTTCCTTTCGTCAGAAAAATAGGTTTTGAAGTCGCGTAACTGCGTCAAGCCGAATGCTGTCCTCGGACCATCACCATCCAGCCAACGCCGAATTTGTCCGTGACCATACCGTAACGCGGTGACCAGAAAGTCTTCACCAGCGGCATGTCAATCTTGCCACCTTCAGCCAGCGCGTTGAAAACTCGATCGGCGTCGGTTGCTGTCGAAACGGACAACGCAAGTCGGAAACCGTCGAATCGCGAATTTGCATCGCAGCCATCGGAGGCCATAACCGTCATGGCACCGACTTGAAAACTCGAATGCATAATTTTGTTCTCGAAGCCATCAGCGAGCATTCCTGGCGGTGGTGGTTCTGGACTCTCGTGAAACCGCAACACCATGCCGATCTTAGCGTGCAATGCCGTCTTGTAAAACTCCAGGGCCTCTTCACAACGTCCACCAAAGAAGAGATATGGCTGCACAGTTGCCTTCTCCATCGCCAGTGTGGCTTCAAGACTCGCTTCCTTCTGCCGTAGTTCAGGTGTGAACTCTTCGCCAAAGTCTTCCGCTTCGAACAGCGGGCGAATCTCGACATCCGACTCTTCGTCGGCCATGGGGCAGGGGCACTTTTTCAGCCACTCGACAGCGTGCTCCAACGAGTCGACTTCCCACATCCAGTATCCCGCGACCTGTTCCTTCGTCTCGGCGAAAGGCCCATGGATGACGGTACGGTCCTTTCCAGAGAAACGCACTCGCACTGCTTTAGATGTGGGATGCAATCCTGCCCCATCTTTCATGATCCCGGCCTTGACCAGTTCTTCGTTGTACTGACCCATTTCCGCCAACAACTGCGTGCTGGGCATCTGACCTGCTTCGGATGACTTGCTTGCTTTGACAAAGACGACGACTTTCATGAGGATGCTTTCTGGATTTGAGACTTGTGGCAGCGAGCCATTTCGCACGTTCTTATGAGACAGTCGAACAGGAAACGGTCCAATCGACAACGGCGTCGAGTTGTTTTTGAAAAAGACGTAATGTGAGATATTGACTGAAGTGGGATTCATCACCGAACGAAAACGCTGCATGGAGACTGTTTCAGCTGCCACAAAACGCACAAAACTGCCGCAAAACGTGCCACCCACCTGTTTCCACACCACCCACCTGTTTCCACAAAACGCCCACAAAACGTGCCACCCACGTATTTTTCCTCCCACTTATTTTTTCTCGAACGGATCGTTTGTGAGATCGAATAGTTGTTCGCGATAAAATCAGGCCAAAAAATATACTTCCAGTCCTTGGGCAGCAGCACCTGGGAAGACGGAATAAAATTGACATCTCGGATCGTCGCAAGCTCGTAAAGATACTCGGCTCGCCGTATTCAGGGTACGACTGTGTGTATACATCTGGCGAAGTGAAAGAGGTTGCATGCTGGGCGCACACTCGTCGCTACTGCCATGACGCGCGCGAGCACGATC
>CAZVBC010000708.1:0-2279 GCA_964625155.1 uncultured Pirellulaceae bacterium | reverse complement strand
CCAATTCACTACCTTAACGATCTGCTGTTTTGCGAGCGGCGGGCGGCTTTGCATTTGAATGAACAGATTTGGCGGGATAACCAATATACGGTTGAAGGTTCGTATTCCCATCGCAATGTGGATGTCGAAGGGAACCTTAAACGAGGTGACAAACGCAACGTTACGGGGATGTGGTTGGTCTCGTATCGACTGGGGTTGATCGGTAAAGGAGACCTGATTGAATTCCGCGACGCTGGCGGACGTCAGACTGTGCCGTACCCGGTTGATTTTAAACGCGGCAAGAAACGGCGCTGGGATAACAACGAAGTGCAACTGTGCGCTCAGGCGATATGCCTGGAGGAAATGCTGGACGCCATCGTACCCTGCGGGGCTATCTTTCATATACAGAGCCAGCGCCGCGAAGAGGTACAGTTCGACCAATCGCTGCGCACTAAAACCGAATCTGCCGCTCGACGACTGCGCGAATTGATGGACACTCGTACGACTCCGTCCGCCAAATTCCAAGCGAAATGCCGCGGTTGCTCGCTGCTGGAATGGTGCTTGCCAAAATCGCTGCGTCCACGGGCGACTGCGACGCGTTACATTGAGGCGATTCTGAATGACGTCGAAATTGAGCCCCATGGCGAGCAAGCACCATGAAGCAACATCTGAATACTCTGTTCGTGTTTACTCAAGGTGCCTACTTGAAAAAGGACAGCGAGACAGTTGTCGTGCGGATCGAGCGCAAAGATCGATTGCGGTTACCTTTGATCAATTTGGGCTCGATCGTTTGTTTTGGCCGCGTGGGGTGCAGTCCCCAATTGTTGGGCGCGGCGGCTGAGAAAGGAATCGCGGTCACGTTCATGACCGAGAACGGCAGGTTTCTGGCTGCCGTCCAGGGTTTTACTCCCGGGAACGTCTTGCTGCGTCGCCAGCAGTATCGTCAAGCGGACGATTTGACGGCCGCCGCCGCTATCGCTCGTTCGTGTATCATCGGCAAGCTGGGAAATTACCGAACCGTGCTGCGCCGCGCGGTACGCGATCAACCAGCAGGAGAGGCGACCGAACGGCTGGAGCGAGTCGCTAGAAGGTTGGACACAACGCTCAAAAATTTGGGGGCAGCGCTGAACTTGGATCAATTGCGCGGCGTCGAAGGGGACGCAACCAGCGAGTATTTCTCGGTCTTCAACGACTTGATTGTGGCGCAGAAGGAGCAGTTTGTTTTTTCGGGACGCAACCGTCGTCCGCCGTTGGATTCGGTCAACGCGATGTTGTCATTTGGATATTCGATGTTGGCCAACGATTTGCGCAGCGCTTGTGAGTGCTGTGGGTTGGACGCAGCGGTTGGATTCTTGCATCGCGATCGTCCCGGGAGACCAGGATTGGCGCTCGACTTGATGGAAGAGTTCCGTCCAGTGATCGTCGATCGCTTGGTATTGTCGTTGATCAATCGGCAACAGGTGAAAGCCAGCGGGTTTGAAACTGACCCGGGTGGTGGAATTCGCATGCACGAAGCCACCCGCAAGGAGATTGTGGCGGCGTATCAAAAGCGCAAGCAGGAAGAGATTACTCATCCGTTCTTGAATGAAAAGATGACGTTGGGGTTGGTCCCCCACATTCAAGCTCGCCTATTGGCGCGGCATTTGAGAGGCGACCATGATGCATATCCGCCCTTTGTATGGAAATAGCCCATTATGATGTTAGTCTTGGTGACCTATGACGTAGCCACTGGCGACAAAGCTGGCCAAAAGCGATTGCGCGAGGTCGCCAAGATTTGCGTCAATCACGGACAGCGAGTGCAAAACAGCGTCTTTGAATGTTGGCTGCAAAACGAGCATTTCGTACGATTGAAGCAGGAATTATTGCAAGTAATTGAACTCGACCGGGACAGTTTGCGATTCTACTTTCTGGGCAGTAATTGGGAGCATCGAGTCGAGCATCACGGCGCAAAACCTTCGTTGAATCTAGACGAACCTTTAATCATCTAGCCAGAGCTGCGACGCGAACCTAAAGCATACAGCCAAACCCCGGGACGTTCGCAAAACCACGTCCGCTCAACGAAATGCAGGATTTTTTCCCTTAACTAGTTCCACCTCGTGTGGCGGCACGTTCGATATTTGCAAGGTTCGCAATCTGACTGATCTTAGCGCCTACCACGCAAGGACTTATAGTGACAGGATCGTTCGCTCGCGAGAGCGGACGCGGATTGAAACTGGATTGGGTATGGCAGCTCGACATTGGCCACATATCGTTCGCTCGCGAGAGCGGACGCGGATTGAAACAAAGCTTTGTCAACTTCC
>CAZVBC010000707.1:0-2282 GCA_964625155.1 uncultured Pirellulaceae bacterium | reverse complement strand
TCTTGCTGGTGTTGGCGTATGTCTGCGTTCTGCTGCAATCTTAGGAGGTGCTCATTGGACAATCCACTCATCTTGGCCATTGCGGATATTCACTGCGGCAGCACGGTCGGGCTGATGCCAGCCACTGTGGAAACACAAGCTGGGCAAACAGTCTCGCCGAGTAATTTAGTGCAACAATGGTTGCTCGAAAACTGGCAACTCAACCTAAAGGACTTTCATGACTATCGACAAGGCCGTGAATTTATCTTAGTGCTGGTAGGTGATTTAATCGAAGGCA
This sequence comes from uncultured Pirellulaceae bacterium, assembly GCA_964625155.1. Taxonomy (GTDB): domain Bacteria; phylum Planctomycetota; class Planctomycetia; order Pirellulales; family Pirellulaceae; genus Aureliella. The sequence continues at coordinate 2,005 of CAZVBC010000707.1, read as the reverse complement.
TCCACCATCGAACGCGCGAAGTATGGAGTCCCGAAGAGATGGATCATTGCACGGCAGCAATCGATCTACTACAGCCGCTTTCACAATCAGCCTCGATGGTGCTGGCCTGTAAGGGCACCGAATGCCACACAAAAAACTACGAAGAACATATTGCGCAAGAACTGAACGTCGAGGTGTGCCCAAAAACAAAAAAGCGATGCCTCGATACTGTCAATCTGGAGGTTGGTAGACATCTCGTGCAATTCCGGCATCATATGCCAACCACCAGCCGCGTCTACCTCGAAGCGGGTGCACTCTCAATTGTGTTAGGCAATACGCAATTAAGCTATTCGCGTGCCAAGCAACGCGTGCCTGACATCGTCGTCAGTGGTCACCGACACCGCGAGGGTGTCTATTACGATAGCCAATCCATGATGATTTGCTGTCCAGCTTGGCAGGCACTCACGCGACATGGCCACAAGGTTGTGCCTGGTGCCTTACCGCGACCTAGTCTTCTGGTGATCGATTTCGTTCGCGGACAAGATCTGTTGCCGTATCCGTTTTTTATTCAACAGGCCATGCCGAAACAAATGGAGAGCGTAAATACATGGCAAGGAAAGCCTACCAGCCACCGAGCCAAGAAGAGCTTCTTAAAAGCTTGCGAACAGCGACCATCCAAGAAATCGAAGGTGGCAAAACGTCCGCCGAATGGCAAGCAGAACTAGGTGTTGGCTACCACAAATGTCGCCAAATCATCAAAGAAGCGATCTCACAAGGAAAGATGGAGGCGGTTCTTACAGACCGCCTGGGAATTGACCAACGACCACATAAAGTCCCTGTCTATAGGCTGAAGAAATGACACCATACATTATCGGCTTGACTGGATATGCACGATCGGGCAAAGATTGCTTTGCGAAGTGCTTGCAACGACGCGGCTGGCACGTCATGGGCTTTGCCGACCCAATCTATGACGCCTGCTGGAAGCTAAACCCAATCGTGTTTGTGTGGGACTGGCCGTCGATCGTGCTGTCCATGTTACTGCGAGCCCTACACCTACCCAACCAGCGCTTCGGCGTGATTCCAGTGCCATACCGCTGGATCGTGCGCATCTTGGGCGACACCCACGCCAAGCGACTGGGGGCAATCCGGAGGCTCTATCAAAAATTTGGTACAGAGGTTTGTCGCGAACTGCTGGGAGAGGATGTTTTTGTCCAAGCAGCCTTAAAAAAAATCAGAGAGAGTCAACATTCGCGAATTGTCATTACCAATGTGCGATTCCCCAACGAAAGCCAGATTGTCCATAAATTAGTGCGGATCAGTCGGCCAGGCTATGGGCCAGTCAATTCCCACGTTTCCGATGCAGGACTGGCGTTTCATGGTTGCCATGCAGTAATTGTCAATGCTGGCACACTGCAAGACCTCGATGATAGCGCTGCCAAGTTCCTGGAGACACATCATCTCGACCAGTGAGGAAACTCTAGACCACTTCCGGCGAATTGTCGTGAGAGTGATGGAGCACCTAGTGTCGGCAATGATTACGCAAGCGTGCCCGCTCAATGAAAATATGGAGTCCTTCATGCAACGCAATAGCTTTGAACTAGTCGAAGAACCTTGCGACCAAGACGGTAATGTGGGTCTCCGGGTCTATCTGAATGATCAGGTATTGGGGTATACCGTGTATAAAAATGGGCGCATCTATTCAAAACTCAATATGGGTGTATTGCTTTAGAAAGGAACATGCAGTGCGACTAGTACTTTCTGGGATTGTTTCAGTCAATGACTGGCATCGCGTCTACGAACGCCGGGAGGCTGGGGCTATTTACATTGGTGATGTAAATGTCATCGATGCCATATACCAGCGTGGATTTAGCAGTCATGTGACCGCGACACTCAATCATCAAATCCTGGCTGTGGGAGATTGTGTGGCGCAGGACAACATGCTCACGGTGGGTGACTGTGACCTACTGCGATTTCTGCATGCCCTGCATACACAACCGGCAACGCTGGTGATCGACAATCGGATGAG
>CAZVBC010000706.1:0-2288 GCA_964625155.1 uncultured Pirellulaceae bacterium | reverse complement strand
TTTTTCTCGATCTGCTGAATCGTGGTTCTGCCGATTGGTTTAGGCAACGCGTCGAGCGGCTTTTTGTCCAGATTGTCTATCGCGACGGGTAATGGAGTTTTGCCTCTGGGCTTTAGATTCTCAAGCGCAGATTGCATTTGATTGAACGAGTCAAAGCGCTTATTATAGCTCTGCAAATCGTTCTTGTGCTGGTCCTGAAGAATCTTTTCTGCTACCGGCCGCACCGCTTCAGCCAGCACGGGTTCAAGAATTTCGTCGTATACTTGCTCATCGTGTAAGAAGTAAACGATTAGATTCTTCGTTACCCGCGCTAGCTCGGCGGTTAGTTCCCCGGGAGTGCTCGCGTCGATTCGTTGCCTTCCAAGTTTCCCTGGCCGGCCAGGTGGGCAGCGTTGGCGATCTGGGCAGCAAAGGGGACTTTAGCAGAGATGCCGAGGCCATCGCAGCCGAGATTGTCGATCGTGATTACAAGTCGACCGTCAACAGTTGGATAAATGTCGAGATCTGGCTTTTTGAGAGTCGGCTTCGTGAGCTTAAAGCTTTTGACTGCCTCATCCTTCATTTGTTTTAGAGTGTTTTTTGTTCTATCGCTTACAGTGAATAAACTGATCAGATTATTGAGCATTTGGATTCGCCTCCTTGTTGTTTGCCTTTTCGGCTTTTTCAACTTCAACTTCGATTTCGCGCTTGGGTTCCGGGGATGGCTCGATCACCGTTGTTTCAGTTAGAGTGATCGTTGTCTTTTTATGAATGCGGGAATCCATGAACTCTTCCGTTGTATCAGCTACGTATCCGAGGATTTCACCCTGGCGAGCGTTACCGAATTTCTTTGCAATGCGACCGAGATTGCGCAAGAGATAAGCTCCTTCAGTGAGGACTCCGGCTGCAGTGATTATTCCGGCGGGTAGCCAACCGCCAGGGATACCTGAACGCTGTAGGCCAGTTGCAACCATGAACGCACAGAGCCAGATCAGGAGCTTAACTACCGACTGAAGGCTTTTGCGTGGACGCCAGCGCTCGTCTACTTGCCCAGGCAATGGAGGCGGGGAAAGGAGAGCGAGAATTGTGCCGATGATCCAGTTTGCCGCCCAGAACAAGCTGATCCAAACGTATGGGCTCGCCCAGAATAAGCCGGACAGGTAGTATTTGTGCAGGTATCCCCAAATTGGGCCGATAACATAGAGTTCGAATCGACTTGCGATGTCATGCAGTATTTTCACTTCGGCCAGATCCTCTCTAGTGTGTATTGATGATTCGTGATCGGATTCCAACCCCCATGTAGACAGACTTCTTGGCCGAAATGTTGACGATTGAGAATTGGAGTAGTGATCAGATCACGCTCCACCCAGCAGCGGGTAACTGGGTGCGGGTAACGCTTGATCCAGGGGAACGTGCCAATGACGGGACAAGCGAAAGTTACGACTTGAACGTCTTTGAGGATTTCAGCGACGAGAACTGCTACTGCTGCACCGAGGGAATAGCCAGTGACGAGTTTAATTCTCTCCCCGCCGAGGACGGTCTGTTTTAGTTGCGGCCAAGTTAAGCGCGCGAGGGAGAGGAATCCAGAATGAACGGTTCCGGGGCCAGTGAACGATTTCGTGGGCCAGAATTTCAGATTGTGCCACCAGTCGATAAGTGAATCTGAGCCAGCGAAAGCGAGAACGTTTCCTCGCAATGTCCATTGTAGCGAACTTGACCAGTGGAGTTGGCCGCGAGAGGCATGGGTGTCAGAACAGACTCTGGCGAGGTAGTTTAAGTCGACGAGTTCTAGCATTAAGTGTAGACCAATTGCTCTTGGAACTTTTCTCTGATTGTTAGAGATGAGCCTGGCCATGGGAGATCGAGCCAGGCGCGAGTGTCAGATTGGACAGCTTGCGGGAATGCTTGCGAGTAACCACCTATATAGGATGAGATTTGAGAGCCGTATTCTTGGAAGAAGATGCCGCCTTCGATCATTACGTCGGAGATTGAGTCGAAGCCGTCGAATGGGAGGTTGTAAATCATAGCTGCTGCAACATGATAGCGGAGCCATTTAATGATCTGGCTGCGTTTTTGCTCCAACCAGTCGAGCCAGCGTTGGCCAAAGTATTCAATCGGGATCTCTCGGGAAGTTGGGTGTAGGGATCCGTCACGGCAATACCATTCAAATTTATCGATGACATGAACCGACATGGCTGAGTAAGTGATCTCGTAGCTGCGCTTAACTACCGGGACTGTGTGTGCTCCGTTCGCGTCGACTTCGCCGTAGTAGGTAATTTCTAGGATGTCGCCCTGGTTGATCGTGGCGT
>CAZVBC010000705.1:0-2296 GCA_964625155.1 uncultured Pirellulaceae bacterium | reverse complement strand
CGGGCCTCGCCAGGAATTCTCGAAGATATGCGTGTGAAATTCGTTCACCGACGGAAGTCAAATCAGGCGCCGTCTTTTCCGGCACAGAACCTTGCTGGAAGCCGCTGTGACACGCCGCACAGCGCAGCTCCGAGATCAATAAATCTCCTGCTTGAGCCCGAGTGAGTGGGTGGTTGCCTGGCAGAGACGGATCACCAGCCACGACGATCGACTGAGCGATCATGAGCCAGCAAGACAATAATAAAAAGATTCGTATCATGGTGCAGAATCGTCGCGTCGATAGATTCGAATAGAACGAGCATCCTTCAAGAGTTTCGATTTTAGCAACGAAACCCCGGACGAGTACCGATGGAACGGCGAAATCGACGACAGATTCTGCTACACGACTTGACGGTTTACCTTCCTGCTGAGTCTCGAGTCTATTTCGAAACTCAGGTTTCAGCGTTGTTATGAGACTGCTTTTAGTTGGCGGTCTCTTGAGCTTGCTCGATGACCGGCTCGACTCCATCCAAGAAACTCATCAGCGCTTTGTTACGGTAGGGCTGTTGCAATTTACGAACAGCTTTACTTTCAATTTGGCGAACTCGTTCGCGAGTCACGGAAAAAATGCGCCCAACTTCTTCGAGCGTATAGGCATAGCCGTCAGCTAGCCCGTATCGCAGTCGCAGTATTTCTCGTTCGCGATAGTTCAGCGTTTGCATGGCTTCGTTGATGTGCTGCTTCAGCGATTCGTGGTTGGTTTCGTACAATGGATCATCGTCACGATGATCTTCCAAAAATTCGCCAAAGTAACTATCGTCGTGGTCGCCGACGGGTTGATCGAGCGACAGTGGCTGGCGAGCCATCTTGACGATCACGCGAGCATCGTCGATCGACAATCCAGCTCGTTCGGCAGTTTCCTCGACCGTCGGTTCACGCCCCAATTCTTGCACCAGTTCACGGGTGACCAGGCGCACTTTGCTCATCGTATCGATCATATGCACGGGAACTCGAATCGTTCGGCTTTGGTCGGCGATGGCTCGAGTGATCGCTTGACGAATCCACCACGTGGCATAAGTCGAGAACTTGAATCCGCGTTGATATTCGAATTTGTCAACCGCTCGCATCAAACCGGTATTACCTTCTTGGATCAAGTCGAGAAAGCTGAGTCCGCGATTGCGATATTTCTTAGCGATAGACACGACCAAACGCAGATTTCCAGCCGACAGCTCGCGTTTGGCTTGATCGTATTGCACGCGATGCATCTCGGCTCGCTGGACTCGTCGATTCAGCGTTGCGGGGCTCTCGTAGGTGATACGCATCAAGTACCGCAGTTCTTCCTTCAATTGCGCCAGCGATTGTCCATCGACAAAACCGGACTCACGTGCGACTTCGATCTGCGCCTTCAGCGTCATCATGCGAGCGGAAATGTCTTCGAGTTTCGCAAAGATTGGTTCTAAACGATTGGTGCGAAGATTCATTTCTTCGACCAGGCGAACAGCTCGATTGCGACGACGAATCAGCCTCTTCCAAGCGTCGCGACGCGTTTGGCTGTCAAGCTTCCGGTTGATGGCAATATAGAAATCGTGGTGGTTGCGCAACAACAGGTTGCGTAGCGTATGCACGTTGGGGCCAATGCGACGCATCAAGCTCTTCTTTTCCGTCGCGTTGGTCACGCTGACTTCGATCGTGCGATCCAGGCGAAGTTTTCCATCACGCACTTGCTCAAGCAGCTTCGTGGCGCCTTGCAGCATGAAGTCGGTTCCAAGCATCCAGTGGCGATAATGGGCTCGTGTGCGTTCGATGTTCCGAGCCGAGCTGACTTCCTCCTGCCGAGTCAACAAAGGAATTTGGCCCATTTGCATCAAGTACATGCGGACGGGATCGTCCGTACTTTCAACCAACTCGTCGATCTCGTCGGCTTCCTCTTCCTCCAACAGGTCGAGGTCGATCGAGTCGCCGTTCAAATCCAGTTCTGACAAATCTTCGTCATCACGCAGCGACCGGCTGTAGATTTTGCCTGTTACTTCACCATCGATTTCTGCAACCACACCTTCGACTTCCAACTCGTTTTCAAAGTGATCATCTGCGGCTCGGCGACCTCGAAAACCTTTCTTCATGGCATTCCTCACTGTTGCGAAAGCTAGTTGCTGGTGAGACCGTTCAGTTCGTTTCGAAACCGTTCGGCTCGCGTTTGAGTGATGCACGAAAGAAAAGCACAGGCGATACCAAGAAATTAAACACAAGTGGCTTTTCATCCTAACGTGTAATACACAAAAGAGTTGCGTACGCAACGATTGGCCCGGATCAAAAAGAT
>CAZVBC010000704.1:0-2298 GCA_964625155.1 uncultured Pirellulaceae bacterium | reverse complement strand
AATAGCCCGCCATTAAGCGAGCCTTATCTATCAATCCATACTATCTATCGCCTTACTGAACGAACGTTGAAATTTGGGGCGTTTCTGTGCGAATTAAAATACTTTGGATGTGGGATACTGAACCCAACCCCGTTCGCGTACTTCGGTCTCGGTTCGCGTTTGTGCTGTGTGAATTGGGGTGGTGGCCTGTACTAGAGTGAGTTTGTAGATATTCCCGCTTATTACCCGCTTTGCCTTCTCATGCGATGCAGGATTGACGCGATATTGTGGCCTTGTGGTTTGTTTTGAAATCGTTTCGGTTTGAGGGGTGCCACGTGACGTAAAAACCGTTTTCTGACAATCTAGTGGCAAGCATACAGTAGGGGCGGGTATCTAACTATGTCAAACCTAGTTCAACTACCTGTATTGGCTTATTTAGTTTTCTATGGAGAATTTTTTGTATTCTCCCCATCTCACATGCTCAAAAGGAACGTCTTTGTAGGTTTCCATTTTTGCTATGGCAAATATTGTGGATATACACATTCCGTATTGATCCGCTATTTCGCGCCCTGTAACCTTGTCTTTTTTGAGAGATCGTATATGGTTCACTTCTAGGTCGGTTAGAATCCTGTGTCCCTTTAAATCGCTTCTATCAGCCATATTTTGCCTGTGTGTTCCCGCGTATAGATGCTCAGGGTTTACGCAAGCAGTTACGTTGCATAGATGGCAGATAAAAAGTCCTTCTGGGATTTCCCCTTTGTGAACTATATATGACGCCCTGTGAGCGGAGACTTTTGTGTTGTTAGTGTATATGCGGCCATATCTTTTATCCCTAATCGAGCCTTGCCATATCCAGCAACCGTTTTCGTCAATTTTTATCTTACTGGCTATTGACTGCTTTACACGCTCAATAGAATCTGCGGGAAGCGAATGTATCAGTGTTGGTGTTGCGAATTGTTTTTTGGCTGTCATCTTCGTGTAGGGGTGGGGTGTTACAACGCAGTTCCTATTGCTTCAAGCATATCGCTTAGTGAAACTGACTTTTCCTCGACGTTCTTATTCCACTTTGCTGCTAGTTTTTCGTTGGCGGATCGGGTTGCCTTATTAAAGGCACTTGGAGCAACTCGTTTTGAGTTTTCTTTTTCAATCGCTAGCTTTGTCTGAATGTATATTCTAGTTATACGCTCTTCCCATTCTATGTTTTTAAGGCGCTTGTTTGTGATCCAGCTATTTCTTGCGGCGTTTGTAAATATGATTGCCGTCGCTATAAGAAAAATAAATGCCGCGCCTTTCCATACAATATCTGCATTAGCGTATATAGCTGTTGCTAGTGTTGCTTCCGCAAATATAAGAAAACCTAGCGATATACGCAAGCATTTATCCGTAATTATTTTGGTTTCCTGTATGATTTGTTTGTCGGTCATCTGATTAGGAAGTAAGTTATAGCCGCCGATGTGATAGCGGAGATTATGGAGCAGGCTACAATCATTTTGCGCGCTCTTTTGTATTTGTGGTGCGGCATGAATGTGAATGATTGGTTTTCAAGCACCATGTCGCCGCTTTTGTAGTCTTCCGTGAACGGGTAAACCGTGTAGGAGATGTTTTCGTATGCGCGTTTTTTGTATGGCTTCATGCGCTCTATTCCTTTAATCCGGTCTAAAAACTCTTTTTTTGTAATCATCCCTCTGGTTGTGTTTGTCCGCGAAATTCCAGTTTTTCACCGTCTTTCAGGGTGTGTGTTTTCATTACGGCGGTTATGTGTAGCTTGTTGTCCTCTTTGGCTGTTATGTGAAATAGTGATCCTGTGGTCATGGATTCGTAAATGTCGCCTTTTCGGGGGTATGAACTGCCTGTTTCTGTTATGTAGTCAGCCCCGATAGTTGCAAGCCATTTTCCGGCTTCTATTGGCGTTACTGATTCTACGGCGAAGATTTGCGGCTTTGGCTGGCTATCGAGCCATTTCTTTATGTCTTCGGGCATTTTCATTTCTTCTGTCACCGTTTTTACTTTTTAACGACTCTTTTGAACAGGAATATAACTATTGCGTGGGTAGCGATAATTAGTCCGGTAATACAGTAACCTAGTATTCCGTTTTGAAATAGGTCGTGTTTTACATTGTCGAGGTTGCTGTTAATGTATGCCATTGCGATAGCGCCGTCTATGGTTACAGAGAAGATACACGCCATTATGAATGACACTATCATCAAGTCATCTGATATGGTTGAGTCTTCTGTCATATTACTCATACAAATATAGTGAATATCAGGGGTTAAAGTCAAGTTTTTGGATGGTTATTTTACCACGAAATTGCATATCCTC
>CAZVBC010000703.1:0-2298 GCA_964625155.1 uncultured Pirellulaceae bacterium | reverse complement strand
CGAGTTGTTCTCGCAATTCATGGCCAGCCTGCGGGCTGGCGCCAAACGTCGTTCGGTGCGACTGATCCGCTTGCTGAAGGAAGCGCGGCGGGACGAGCGTCGCAAGTACGGTGAGATCGTGTATTTGCTAGAGCCAAATATCAAGCGGTCGCGTGGCGGTTTGCGTGATATTCAATTGGTTCGCTGGATTGGATTCGCCCTCCACGGTGAGTCGGACCTAGACCAGCTTGCCCAACTCGACCACCTCAGTTCTGAAGATCATCGCGCGCTCAAACGAGGATACCAATACCTTTTGCGTCTGCGCAATCAAATGCACTTTGATGCGGGTAAGTCCTACGATTTGCTTGACCGCTCCTTGCAAATGCAGCTTGCACAATGGAGCGGCTGCCAAGCTGCTGAAGGAATCCTGCCGGTCGAAAAGTTCATGCAGGGTTACTTCGAACATACCAGCGAGATTCGATACAGTAGCGCTCATTTCGCGGAATCAGCAAAATTCCGCTCCCCGATTTCTAGATTGTGCGAGCACGCGCTGGGGTGGCCCATCGCTACTGATTTTCGTTTGGGTTGGCGGCATGTTTGGGCCACCAAGGTCGGGCTGGAGCGGCTCAAGAATGAACCTTCGGCAGTCCTGGAATTAATGTCGATTTCCAATCGATATCGCAAGCCGATCGAGCACAATACTTGGCGCACTATACGCACGGCCATGCTCAACCGCCGTCCTGAGGAAATTGACCCAGACACCATTCGCTTGTTCATGGATCTGATGGCGCGTCCCGGACAGTTGGGCAAGATTCTCGGTCGCTTGCACGAACTGCGGGTGTTGGAACAGATCATTCCCGCCATGAAACATGCTCGCTGTTTGTTGCAGTTTAATCAATATCATAAATACACGGTCGATGCGCACAGCATGCGTGCGGTCGAATGCGCAACCGAGTTAGCGCAAGACGATTCATTGTTCGGCATTTTGTACAAAAGTTTACGCAACAAACATGTACTCCATTTGGCCTTGCTCATCCACGATCTAGGCAAAGGCTTTCCGGAAGACCACAGTGAAGTTGGCAAACACATCGCGGAAGAAACTGCGGAACGTTTGCGTTTGAACGAACAAGACAAAGAAACTCTCGTGTTTTTGGTTCACAAACATCTAGCGATGGCCCACATCGCTTTTCGATATGACCTGAGCCAAAGTGAAGTGATCGTTTCGTTTGCCGCTTCGGTCGGTTCCAGTGAACGCCTGCAAATGCTGCTGTTGTTGACCTACGCGGATCTGGCCAGCGTTAGTCCAGAAGTTGTTAATCAATGGAAAATGGACCTTCTGTTGCAGCTCTACCATCAAGCAGACTCTCATTTCCGAGACGAGAAACCTGGCGAGCGGTTTCGACAGGAAGTCCAGCAGCGACGTCAGAGAGTTCTGGAATTGGTCCCGGAAAAGTCAGACCAAACTTGGTGGCTGGCGCAGGTCGAGGCCCTGCCAATCGGTTATCTGACGCGCACGCCAGCAAATCAGGTCATTCACGAATTGGGACAGTTGCAGAGTTTGTCAGGGGATCAGGCTGTGGCCTGGGGGAATTATAGTCCCAATCAAAAAGCTGTCGAATATACAATCGCACTACGGCAAACCGGCAAACCGATTGGTACCTTTCATCGCATCACTGGGGCTTTATCCAGCCAAGGTATGCAGATTCTCAACGCGGAAATACACACTCAGCCAGGCGAAATTGCTTGGGATCGGTTCTTGGTCGAAGATTCCGAGTACGAACAAGCCCCACCGCAAGCCAGAATTGATGCTGTGTGTACAGAGATCGTGCGCGCACTCGATCCGGCCAACGGAAAATCTCCTACATTCCGAAAGATTTGGAGAAATATCAAATCTAAAGCCGCTGATGGCCTGAAGATCCAGCCGACCCAGGTCAGGTTTGATAACAGTACTTCAGACAAACATACAATTATCACCTTGTTCGCTTACGATCGCATGGGGCTGCTGTACGACGTATCGAAAGTTCTGTTCGACATGAATTTGGTCTTGCACTTCGCCAAGATTGGTACGCACTTGGATCAGGTCGTTGACGTGTTTTATGTGTCTGAGCTGGAAGGTGGAAAAATCGAAGAAAGCACGCGGCTATACATGATTCGGCAACGCTTGTTGCGAGCCGTGGAAAACTCTACTTGACCGCTACCGATTTCGCGACAGTCGTAATCGGCTGAGTATCGAGCGTTCGCAGTCAAAATTATGTCCTCTGCATTTGCCATTTGGCTAGCATTGGGCAAACTACTGATAAGAGCATCCACGATGCCCAC
>CAZVBC010000702.1:0-2304 GCA_964625155.1 uncultured Pirellulaceae bacterium | reverse complement strand
GTGTCATTCTGCGCAGCGCGGCTGGGTCGAGTCAACCACGATTCGCTTCGCGAGTGGGTGGGCCCCCATTCGAATGATTCAATAGCCTGAGGGCTCGACTTCTGGACGTTTGTCGCTACAAACACGATCTACGGCAATATCGCGTTCTTCCAATGCACTGAGTCAGTGCTTGCCGTTTTACATGCTCATGAGCGATTCTACTTTTTTGATTTCAGCGCCGAGTCCATCACTCCCTACTGGCGTCTCCAGAATAATCGGTACATTGCTTGGAAATCGATGCGCCACGCGCCGATACGCCAAGATGCTTTCATAGTTCAGTGGTTCATGACCACTGTTCGAGTTGACAAGACTTAGATGAATCTGCCGAATTCGATCTTGAAATGTCTCCAATATGGTCTCGGCCTCGCACATCGTGGGATCAATCTGTCGAGCGTGCCCGATGTCAAAACAAAGGTGCGCCTTGGTCAATTTATTGAAATAGAGTAAAAGTTCGTTGGCCGTGCGTCCCACCTGCTTGCGCTTGTCCATATTCTCAATGCAAAGAATATCACCCAGGGTGTGCCACAGGTCGAAATCGGTGATTACGTCAGGATGGACGACAATCGGCCAACCACGCTGAATGACTGGAGCGAGCATTTCAACGAGCGATTTTTCACTTAACGAAACCAACTTACTCGGCGCATGAACCGAAATATATGAGAACCGGTGAAGATCGAGTGAGTCGAGCGCCGCAACAAGCGGATAAAGCTCTTCCTCACGAAGGGCCGAGAGTTCAATGGCAGCCGTAGGTTGATCTTGAACCATCTGAAGGCCCATGCGAAAGTTTTGCAGGGCAAGGCTACCGGTGGAAAATCCGACGACCATTCTCAAAACACTCCATAATCAAACGTGAATTGCTTCAACTGCGTTGGTGCCTCGAAAAAAATATACCGCAGTAATCGCTGAACCTCGTGACTCATCTCTCGAACACGCAGAAAGTCTTCATCCCTATACACTTGACGAGGACTGAGCTTGCCAAGATGCGACCGCATCTTGTCGTCGTGAAGGCACTGAATGAATTGCTCGTATTGATCGAATAGTTGTCCACACTCTTTCGCGAGTCCAAGTTGTCGCAATGACCAAGCGATGATTCCTAGAGATGGTGTTTGGACAAAGCTGATGAGGTGCCGCTGCATCGCTGCAACGTAGTTGTCTGGTCCGAGATTTTTCAGCGCCAGAATGGGATTCTTGTAGCAACTGAAAGCCGTCAAGAGTGCTGAGACGAATAGCATCTTGCGCGACATTCGCAACTTGATATTGCGAAGTGCCCACTTGCCGCCAGCTTGTTCCCACTCCTTATAGGCGAAGTCCACGCACATCGTTCGCCAGTACCGAACGATGTCGTTCAGAAGAAATCGTGGGATACGTGAATCTTCTGCGTCCGCAGCAAAGAAATTCGTGTCGTCGTGAAGATAGCGGTACAGGATTCCGCGTACAATCCGCTCGTAGGGGCCAAGTTCTTCGACAGGCTTGTTCGAGCGAATCGGGATCGCCTCCAGCAGCAACAGAACCCGCTGAGTCGTGTTCTTGTTCGAGTCTGCCGGACCGCCGATGTGATGAATTATTTCGTGGCCGAAGGCCATGCTGCCAAAAATTTGCTCGGCACCAGGTTCCGGAAGCCTTTTTCCGTTATATTTGATTTCGCTGAGTCGCTTCGCAATCTCTCTCGCAGTGCCTCGATGATCGGGGGATGCTTGACCGTCTATGAGCAACGTCCAGTCGACGTCGCTACCGCTCGTCCATTCGCCACGGGCAAGTGATCCAAAGGCCACGACATCAATGTCGTGTGATCGGAAGCCTCCGAGGCCCCCCTCAAGGAGTTGTCGCACGTCGGCCGCCGATTGTTGTGCCTGCTGCAGAGTCGGCCAGGTTGCCCCAAGTTCTTGGCGCAGTTGCTCAACGTGATCGAGTTTAGGATCAATGGCTCCGTCCATTGTCGCATCCAATCGGGGCGGTTTGTAAGTTCAGCAACATAGCAGAAATTCCGAAATGCTTGCAGGGGCCACACCTCAGAATTATCCGATCTGAATGCCTGCCTGAATGCTTCGCGGACTCTGAGACTCTTTGATGCCCAACCCAATCATTGGATCGACGCTTCGGCTTTGGCAGTTTGGGTTAGTCAAGTATTTGGGCATCGCACTGATGGTAGACTCACAACCAAGCAACGACGAGCAATTGAAATTCCAGTTCACGGTGAGCCAAGACTGAGTGGCTATTTCTTCTCGTTCTGTTGCAATTGCTTCCCCAACATCGCGGGGACAAAAT
>CAZVBC010000701.1:0-2308 GCA_964625155.1 uncultured Pirellulaceae bacterium | reverse complement strand
TTCACGCTCAGAACGACGGCGTCGTGGTGCAATCGAGTTTGTACTATTACTTGGCGTTGACCGACGCGAAGGTCGAATCCGAGATGCATTTGTTTCCGACCGGCGGCCACGGCTACGGGATGATGTCGAGTAATCCGGTCGGTGCCGTCTGGCCCTCCCGCGCCGCCGAGTGGCTCCGCGCCATCGGCATGGCTGCGAAGTCGCAGTGAGTTAAGCTTGAGCGTGGATGCACGATTCAGGGTTGATTCGTCACGGTCTCGTCGGCTGCTCGAATTAGGCCAAAGATCAACAATACATGAATCAATCGGTCACATACGGCATGACCAAATTGATTGTCTAAACAAATGCCATGGCAAATATTGTTTCGCAAATTCCAACCTCGCTGATCTGAAAGAAGTGATCGCAGATAGACAATCACATCCTCTCCGAGGCACTTTTCAGCAATTGGATCGTGAATTATCTCTTCAAAATTTTTCAGTAGATAGCCACCAAGACGATGCCGCCTGTAAGGAGCAGCACCTTGTCCAACAATCAAATCCCGAAGTAACGATTCAATCTGCGGAATTAAGATGTACGTACAAGCTATCCAATCCCCTACCAACCATGCCTGGACACCACGCGATAAGCTAATTTTCTTCTGATCATTTGGCAACGGCGAAAGAAATAGCCATGTAACAATATCATCAGCCGTTGGTTGGAATTCGCTCCTGAATCGCCCGAAAGCATACTTCAGAAATACGGTGGAATATTGAAGGTTTTGCGCTGTAAATTCGACAATCATCCCCTCTAGATCGTCCTTTAACGAACCTACATGGGCGACAGGTCTCCCATCATGATCAACCTTAACCTTCGGAAGTAATGATTGAAGCGGATATGATTGCTCCAGTTCTCTTATCTGGTCAACCGATCTACGCTTCGACGGAATAAAACTACGTGCAATCCAACGTAATCCTTCGGCAAAACCATGTGCCGTGATCGGAGCAAATTCCTGATCCAGTCTGGCTTGATCAATGGGTATGGAGGTTTGAATCGGCTTAAGATCCTTGTAGGCTTCTGGAGCTAACTCTGCCATCATGCTTGTTAGCCTTTCTGCCTCTTCTTGCAGTCCGAATTCACAATATGCATTGTAAACTCGTTCCAACCAGGCAAAAGCAACGCCGGCAGCGCTAGAATTTCTCGATGCAAGTGCTGTCTCTTCAAGCCTCTTCAGCACCCTGCCAACACTGGCTTGATCACCTACCCTGCGATAAAAACGCGCCAAGCGAGTCGCGCAAGACTCACTCATATAAACTATGTGTGGATCAACGCTGGTGATCGTGCTTATTCGCCTCAGTCTTTGTTCAAGGTTCTCAATAATTATCCTACGATTCTCATCTGAAAGGCCAATCTTTTTGTCTGCCCCTGAATCAACAAGATGGTCGAACGAATGTCCCCATAGACCGATTTTATTGTCTTCAGCCACTCGTTGCTCATAGGAAATAAGAGCATCGCATACTTGATCGCGAAGCACGTTGTCTCGAAGAGACAATGCCAATGACAAGGCACGAATCAGCTTTTCAAATACCTGATTCTCGTATGCCGAGATATTTCCTCGAGATAATTCGATTGCTGACTTTATTGCGGCTCTTGCGAATTGCGGATCACGTGTCACACCCTTGACGAGACTCGACATTTCCCAAACTAAATCGTTGTATCTAACACGCAGTAGCGGATGCTTCGCGACTGTTGCACGAACTGCCCAATATTCAAGAACGTCTTTGGTGATATACTCCGCGCTGGGGTTCTCGTGTAATACTCTGTTCTCATCGTGAGAGGACCATATCGGACCAAAATATGTTCCCCAACGTGTCGATCTACCTCTTGTGCTTTCCACTAATCCAAAAGCCATCCATTCTGCGATGAGCTCGGGGCTTTTGTTTTCAAGCTTCCATTCAGGTAAATTGCAAATGGTGCTGTGGATGTCCGACTCTGAAAAAGATTCTTGTTGGCAATCAAAATGCTCTAAGACTTCACACAACTTGGAAAATGACATGGGCATAGCATTGGATTATTGCAGACAATTGTGGTGTTCCTAGGTCAGACTCGGATTCGCTGGAACCGGTTCGCGGAGATAGGGATTTTACGCATCACAACCCAATCTCTTTTTTGAGCCAGGAGCGATCAATGAAGGAGTGCCAATCTAAACCGGTATGGCGCAATCTTCTAGCTCGGAAGGTAGTGACCGTCCATTTGGGCTATCCGTGCCGCCTGCAGCGGCGGTTTGACACGCGCTCTTGGCAGACCTAAAATCACGGGCTTTCGATCCCCT
>CAZVBC010000700.1:0-2311 GCA_964625155.1 uncultured Pirellulaceae bacterium | reverse complement strand
AAGCGCTGTCCATTTCCAGGATAACGTGCCTAGTTGTGGCGAGTGTGACGTTCGGTAACGGTCATCCTGAGACTTGCCTTGGTTGGCGAGCGACCCTACACACAAGCACGCAATACCAAGCGTGCTAAATACAATCAAACAACTATCAGGCGTTGCCGCTCGTCCGGCCATGACGAATAATAAACTCGTTGCCAATGCGGCTCCGGTCCAAAAGCGGATCGTTAACTTGGATTGTGGTTGGAGTGTTGAGCAAGAACTTGCCAGTTGTCCAGCGAGCCAGGCGATTGTGAGTATTGTGACAAGTCCCGCGACCGCTGAAGGTAAGCGCGCCGACCAATCGGATCGCCCAAATACTTGGTAGCTCAGCATTTGGCCCCAGTAAAGTAGCACGGGCTTGTGGTCTCGCAATTGTTGATTGAACGTAGGTACGATCCAATCTCCGCGAAGCAGCATCTCTGCTGCGCAACCAGCATTTCTGGGTTCGTCACGATCCCACAGCCGAGCTGCACCTAATCCGCTGAACAACGCGACGAAAGCAATCGCCACTAGCGAAAAAAAACGGTAGGGAGCGTTCTCAAGCATGTTGGAGGACATTATGACTTTGCTCCACCGGCACCCACCACGCGGCAATTCTCGCTGTCGATGGCCTGGCATGAATACATTTCCGATCTTCTTTACCTGCAAGTACTTGCAGAGATTCACCCAGCACACGATGCTGGCTGCATGCGTTGTTGGCTAAGCAGGGTACCGTGATATGCTCCTGATGTTGAGTGATATCCAATTCTCACTTGCGTGGACGCCTTCCCTCGGGTCTCAATTCAGATACGTTTATGCTTAGTTGAAAAGTACTTGCACGATCAAGAGGAAAAGTCTGAGTGGAAAGACCAATACCACCACGCTGGACGGCAGAAGACTTTCTGCTGGAATCCTTCTCGGAAAAGGAAACGCATTTCGAACCAGCGCCTACATATCAACCGCCTAGCAAAATCAAACGCATTGCGTTTTGGCTGGCAGTTTGTACGGTTTTGTCGACGTTTTGGGCTGGAGTCTCGGCGTGGGCTCCATTTGCAGTGATCGAAAAGGCGTGGGGAATGCAGACTTTGATGCCTTTTCGTCGTTTGATCTTAGCAAATTGGATTGGCGGACTCCAATTTTCGTTCGGTTTGATGGCCATCTTGGTAGCACATGAGCTAGGGCATTATTTCGTAGCCAAGTACTATCGTGTTTATAGTACGCCCCCGATATTTATTCCCTTTCCCTTGTCTCCGCTCGGGACTTTTGGTGCAGTGATCGCCATGCAGAGTGGTCAAGCCGACCGTAAACAAATTTTTGACATAGGGTTGGCTGGCCCGCTGGCTGGTTTGCTCGTAGCAATTCCAATTCTGATTTTCGGCATTTCCAATGCTCAACCGATGGAATATGCTCCCTACCAAATGATGAAGATCGGCCAGCCCTTACTGGTGCAATGGTTTGCGTTATGGTTGGTACCGCAACACGCAGCCGACTTTAATTCAATGACCAACACTGGAGCAAATCCGCTCCTGATGGCAGGTTGGGTAGGCTTGTTAGTTACCGGATTGAACATGCTGCCACTTGGCCAATTGGACGGAGGGCATGTTTCCTTTGGCTTGCTAGGTCAACGGCGATCTCTGTGGGTTGCGACAACGACCTTCGCACTTGCGATCGGCTACATGATCTATGCACAAGTGGCGATTTTCTGGCTGATGCTGCTGCTGATTCTGTTAATCGGTTTGAAGCATCCACCCAGCAGCGATGATACGCGACAATTGGGAGTTTTTCGCTGCGTTATTGGATGGCTGTCGTTGGCTTTGCCTATCTTGTGTATTCCAGCAAATCCGTTGGAAGTACTGCTGTGAGGAACATTTTTTCGTTCATTGATAGCAAGTATTCTGTGCATTCATGAGGGATGGGAATGGACCTCAGTTTTTATATTGTTCCCTGACTGATCAAGCGTATGTCGGACCGATATTCGATTTTCTACCCGTTGATTATGGCTTGCGCGATACTGGTTTGTGCCGGTTTGATGCGTTTGAGAACCAGCAAAGTCCGACTGGAACCGTGGGAGCGCTTTTCGGTCGGCATCGGTGCTTTTTGCGGAGCCATGATTGGAGCAAAGCTGCCTTTTGCACTGGCCGATTGGGAAGGATTGCTAACGGGTACGGTTTGGTTTTCCGACGGCAAGACTATTATGGTTGGCTTGGCGGGCGCTTACTTCGGTGTCGAGTTCACGAAATGGGCGCTGGAGATTCGTGCAAAGACTGGTGATTGGTTTGCTATGCCGGTTGCCGTG
>CAZVBC010000699.1:0-2312 GCA_964625155.1 uncultured Pirellulaceae bacterium | reverse complement strand
CGCATTCCCATCGAAGTACGCCAGCACCATTTCTAGTTGCCTTCGGTTCTGAAAAATTGCGTCGGCAATTTCTCAATCGACAAGAACTCAGCCAGCTACGAGAACCAGTTGGCGGCGATGCACTTGGTCACAGCCAGCGGTCAGCCGACTGGTTTGTTACAGACACAATAAGAAATTAGGGCCACCCATTTTTTCAGCTTGACGGAAATTGCTAGCATGTGGGGGGTGCTAAACTCAGTAGGGGGTTATTTGTTGAAGAAGGGGGTGGAGTATGGCACGACAGAATCGACGGGATATTTTCGATGCTAGCGAGATTTCAGTCCTGCATTGCTGTCAGCGCACTGTTAGACGAGCTTGGCTCTGTGGAGTCGACCCGGTAACTGGCAAATCGTTTGAACATCGCAAGCTTTGGATACAAGAACGCATGCAGGATCTCGCTAAATCCTTTGGCATCGATTGCCTTTCGTTCAGTGTGATGTCCAATCATATTCACGTGATCTTGCGGAATCGGCCGGATGTGGTGAAGACCTGGTCCGATGACGAGGTGGCTCGACGCTGGTGGCAACTGTTCCCCAAGCGTCGCGGCGAAGAGGGTAAAGCCTCAGCACCGAGTGAATCTGAACTGAAGGCGTATGCGGTTAACGCCAAGCTGTATCGCAAGCGTCTGTCGGATATCTCGTGGTGGATGCGAGCACTGGCGGAACCGATCGCTCGAGCTGCTAATGTTGAGGACGAATGTCGTGGCCGTTTTTGGCAAGGGAGGTTTTCCTCGCAGAAATTGACTGATGAAATGGCGATTTTAGCTTGCAGCGCTTACGTGGATTTGAATCCGGTGCGAGCCGGAGTGGCTGCTACACCTGAGGCCAGCCAGTACACGTCCGCCTACGAACGCATCGAATCAGAACGCGAAGAACAAGCTGCGGCCAAGGCAGCTAGTCCGTCTGGCAAGAAACGCATGAATCGAGCGGCTCGTCGTCGAGCCGAGCGACTGGAACGAAAAGAAGAACGTCGTCGCCGAGATGCCTGGCTATCACCGATCACGATCGACGAGCGAGCAAGCAGTTACACCGGAGCGATGCCCAGCCAGAGCGGCTGCCGAGCGAGCGACAAAGGATTTCTAGCCATGTCACTGCAAACTTATTTGCAGCTTTTGGATTGGACAGGTCGTCAGTTGCGTCGCGGCAAGCGAGGTCGAGTTCCAAGCGAGCTGGAACCGATCTTAAAACGTATTGGCTTGTCGAGCGACTTATGGTGCGACGTAGTCAGTCGTTTCGGCAGAATCTTTCAGCGAGCTGCTGGTAGTCCGTCATCGCTAGCGGAAGCGGCGCAGTCGCGTAACCAGCGATGGTATCAAACACACGGCTCGCCGATACCCGACGCAGCGGTCTGAGAGAGTACAGTTGCGTCTTGCATTAGTGCTCATTAACGCGACACGAACCATCGCGTGGGAACATGCTGCGCATTATTCTACCTATTGACAGAATTTCGCGGCCGATCTCTTGCCGACAAATCGAACCCTGACGCACTAACGAACCCACCTTTCACTACTTCTGCCTCCAGAAACCAACCTCTAACAAAGTGGATGGCCCTACTTCTCTGTGTCAGCGACTCGCTTGCAACAAACCTACCGGACGAAGTGAATGTCGTTAAACCGGAATTTGATAACGCCATATATGACGTTTATCGTCGAATCGCCTCTGCAAAAAGGAAAGTAAGTTTTACTCGCTTGCCAACTATTAACAGCCTGCGAAAGAAAGCAACATCGAGTCGCGGTGCCGCACTCGTTGAATCCTGTGAGGCGTTGCTGCAGGGCGATCAATCGCGATTTGGGACAAGCATTTCGGCGGCTATTGACGAATTCTTGAAAAAGGAGATTGGAGGCCCCACTCCGATTGAGTGGATCGCAAACCATGAGTCTTGCCTGATGTTATTTGCAGAGTCGCTAGGTCTAGGTCGCCCATCGTTAACTGAAAAGCAATGTGCGTGCATACTAACAGCAGAATCTACTGGCCTAAGATAGAAATTGTGCATCGACGATTCGTGACCTCCGTCTAGCGTGACTCAGTTGGCTTACGATGCTCGCGGCCGCCAGACGTCGAGATCCTTGCGATTGCATTAGACTGACTTCGTGAGGGGTATCTAAGTTCGTGTTTTGCACTTTTTGGATGCCTGCATATGTTGGTTTTCAGGCTTTTTCGCGGGGTGAGTGAATTATTCGCACCCCTGGACCACAGCCGCACTTGCATTTATTGCGTGTTTCGTTGATCGCTCGCTCGCGGGTAATATTCGAAAGTGCAAAACACGAACTAAGC
>CAZVBC010000698.1:0-2321 GCA_964625155.1 uncultured Pirellulaceae bacterium | reverse complement strand
GACTATGTCGTAACTAAAGTGCCACGGTTTGCTTTCGAAAAATTTCCTGAAGCTGACACGACGCGGACGACGCAAATGAAAAGTGTCGGCGAGACTATGGCCATAGGGCGGACGTTCAAGGAGTCTTTTCAGAAAGCGCTGAGAGGCTTGGAGGTTGGAGCTTTCGGATTTGGTTGCGATAGCAAAGACCTGTGGGGGACCGATCGTCAACCCGGCGACGACGAGATCCGCAGCAAACTTTCGATTCCCAATCCAGATCGTGTGTGGTATTTGCGCTACGCCATCAAGTCAGGAATGTCGCTGGAAGAAATTTATCGCATTACTTTCATCGATCGCTGGTTTTTGGATCAGCTCTTTGAACTGGTGGAGATGGAAAACTACCTAGCCAGCATGGATGGATTGGCAGCCATGGACGCGGTGACCATGCGGTCAGCGAAACGATTTGGTTTTTCGGATCGCCAGATTGCGAGCTTGTTAGGTAGTGACGAATTGGAAGTTCGCAATTGGCGTAAAGCTCGCGGCATTGTGGCGACCTACAAAGCGGTTGATACATGCGCTGCGGAGTTCGAGGCCTATACTCCGTATTTCTACAGTACCTATGAGACAGAAGATGAGATTCCGCCGAATGTCGATGGTGTTCAGCGGATCATGATTCTTGGCGGCGGTCCGAATCGTATTGGCCAAGGAATTGAATTTGACTACTGCTGCTGCCATGCAAGTTTTGCCTTGCGCGAACTGGGTATTCAATCGGTGATGGTCAACAGTAATCCCGAGACGGTCAGCACGGATTACGATACCAGCGACCTGCTGTTCTTTGAACCTCTGACGACCGAAGATGTGCTGAACATTTGTGATCGAATCAAGCCTAATGGAGTCATCGTCCAGTTTGGTGGCCAGACCCCGTTGAATTTATCGCGTGCTCTCAGTTCGGCGGGCGTACCGATTATTGGCACTACGGTTGATACAATCGAGGCAGCAGAGGATCGTGAAAAATTTCAAAAATTGCTTAACGAACTCGGGTTAAAGCAGCCAGCCAACGCAATCGCACGCACGATGGCGCAAGCTCGCACTGAGGCTCAGAAAGTGGGTTTCCCGTCGCTGGTTCGGCCCAGCTTTGTGCTTGGCGGACGTGCCATGGAGATTTGTTACGACCAATCTCAATTCGAACGCTATGTGGCGGAGGCGTGGGTTGTTGCGCAGGGCCAGGCGGTGGTGAGCGAGCGATTTCTTGTAGATGCCACCGAAGTCGATGTCGATGCTGTGTGCGATGGCGACGACGTCATGGTCATGGGCATCATGGAACATATTGAAGAGGCGGGTGTTCACTCCGGCGATTCCGCGTGTGTCATACCACCCTACAGTTTGCCAGCGAGCGTGGTGGACGAGATCCGTCGAGCGACTTGGGCGATGGCCAAACGATTGCGAGTTGTCGGATTGATGAACGTTCAATATGCCGTCAAGGAAGAAAATGGCCAACCGGTGGTTTACGTGCTTGAGGTGAATCCCCGCGCCAGTCGTACGGTTCCCTTTGTGGCTAAAGCAACTGGTGTGCCCGTAGCCAATCTCGCGGCCAAGCTAATGACCGGAAAAAAACTGGCGGAATTGGGGATTTCCAGCGAACCGATTCCTAAACATGTTTCAATCAAGGAAAGCGTATTTCCGTTTCGCAAATTTGCTGGCGTCGACATTGTCCTGGGGCCCGAGATGCGCAGCACAGGCGAAGTAATGGGAATCAGCGAGAGTTTTCCGATCGCGTTTGCCAAGAGCCAGTTAGCGGCTGGGGTCGTTCTGCCACGCGACGGAAATATTTTTCTCAGCATCAACTCGCGGCAGCGCGACGGCTTGGGAGATATCGTAAGCCGATTGCACGCGTTGGGATTCAAGCTGCTGGCCACATCAGGTACAGCGGATACGATCCAAGCCGCTGGTATTCCCGTAACGCGGGTGAAGAAGATTGCTGATGGTCACCCGAATCTCATCGATTATCTAAAAAATGAAGACGTCTCTCTGATTATCAACACACCCAGCGGAAAAGGAGCGCGCACGGACGAAGGGCGTATTCGTGCAGCCGCGGTTCAAAATGGAGTACCTTGCATCACTACTTTGGCCGCTGCCGAAGCCGCTATCAAGGCCATGGAGGCACTGCGGCGAGAGGGTCTCTCGATACAATCGCTGCAAGAACGTTTTGCAACCTAAGTTATTCGCGGGAGTTATATCGTGCTGGCTGTTGCCGTAATTCTGTATTTGGTCGCTACGGTATGTATTGGTTTGTATGCGGCCAGCATGGTCAAGGGCGCCAAGGACTTTATGGTCGCAGGGCG
>CAZVBC010000697.1:0-2331 GCA_964625155.1 uncultured Pirellulaceae bacterium | reverse complement strand
TTCTAAATATCCCCAATTCGTAAAAGGTGACGCCGGCATGGTCACCGTCTTGGTACCGGCAACAATATTTGGGCTCAACATTGGCCCCGCCGTAGCTCTGCATGAGGGAAGCACACTCAAGCAATGCCCTGCGACTTTTGACTTACAGAGAAGACATTAACGAGGTTATCGCGGACCGCATTGAAGATATGTAGCAATTGCAAATCATTGGTCTCTTGCCTCGACACCTCCATATCACGCAAGACGGAAGAATCGCCATAACTCTCACAGATGAAATCGATATTACGAATTTCAGAAGCAGTCTGAGCCATTAATGCGACTAATGGAATCTTGACGGTCCCAACAGGCTAGTATTCAAATGCCCAACTCTTCTCTCCTTCTCTCAAGGATCATTCCGTGAAGTCAAGAAACTTGCCCCACATATGCATTGCCTTAGCTTTCTGCCTCCTCTTAGCAGCTACCGCTCAAGCTGACGACTCCATGATGCCTCGTGGCAATTCGCACTATGACAGTGCACGACGTCGAACGCACCATCACGTTGGGGTTCCTGTGGCTAAGTCAAAGGGAAAGACAGCAAATACACGATCGACTGGAGCTATTCGTTCGTCCCGCTAAATGCCCTGTACCTTCAGCTTGGCCTAATCTAAGTTGGCCATGCGAGAATTGAAGTATTAGTGCGTTAAAGAGTGGACCTGTACGTATCGGCTGATATTACAACGTGCTTCGCTTGTCCTGCTTGCATTGGACTACCCTTGAATCTTGCCGTTGTACGGCATCTTCGAAGCATGACGCTTTGTAGATCGGACCTCCAAACTGGTTTGATTAGCGCGAGGAGGTATGGCAAACTGGGCTATTCGCATTTTTTAAGGAGGAAATCATGAGCGAAGAAGCAACGAATACCAAAGTTCGAAAGGAACAAGACGGAGAGTCTACAGATCCCGTACATGTTATACGAAAGGGCGCAATCGCTGCCAGCGTTTGGCAGAGACAGAGTCCGAGTGGATACGCCTACTTTGACTTTTCACTTAGCCGATCGTGGAAGTCTTTGTCGACGGAGAAGATGGGGTACTCGAAAAACTTCTTTGAGTCAAACGAAACGGATCTCATCGAAGTGATCCAAAAGGCATCGGCTTGGATGACGGCAAATCGTAAACCTGAGTCTGAGCCAGCGACTAAAGCTGCCTAGTTCGTAAACGCCTTGTCGAACCACACTTCACGGCGACAAGGCGGAACGAAGTTCGGTCAGCGTTTCGTTGTGATTACAACAGCTACCGAATGGCCTGGACGCGATCCGAGGTATCGTAATCGACGGTGATCGTCTTTTCGTCCCCCTGGGAAGCGGCTTCGATTGGTGTTCCAAAGATCTCCCAGATTCCAAGCGTTAAGACATCGGCAACTCCGTGTGCAACCGCTCGTCCTGCGCTTGGCTCATTGCCAAGGGTGTATGCATACGTGTCGCTACGCACTCCTTCGGGACTAGTACTACTCGACTTGGGGCGTCCTAATTGCTGTTCAACCTGCCCTCTGTGCGAACCGACTCCAAAAGCAGCAAGGTTCGGCTCCCTGCTTCCCGCAGCCGCCATGTAGACCGAACAACCCTGGACTGCCAACAATATCACTCCAACCAGCCATATGGTAACTCGCATTTTTCCTCCGTTTGAAACTCAAGAAGACTCATAGTACGCAAACTTGGAAAACACAAGCAAATACTTAACCCATGGCTAAAATGCTAGTGGCCGGTTGTGCAAGTCTGTTGAGCCGCACAACGAGTCCAGCGGTCTGCTCTCCTGCAATTCAGATTCAAAAGGCGACACGATGTGTCGCTTGTACCGCAAGACACTTGTCGGGAGTTTCTCGAAACCAGCATGTTGCCTTTTGGCGTTGATGAGTCGCAGAAGGTTAAGCAGTTGGCGTCGAATGGGAGCGTAGGGTTCGTACGATAATATGAAAAGTTCCTTGGCAAGCGACTCAGCGGAGCGGTGGCAGGCTCTTTCAAGAAAGTAGCCGCAGAGATTTCGGTACTCGGTTCGCGCTATTTGAACACGAGCCCTCATGCGGCCATCAGCGGTGGGTTCGGCGTCCTGGCTGGCTTTCTTGAGATAACCTCCCTGTTTCACCGCCAAGGAATATCCGCCAATCAGGATCGGGACTTTGCGGGCATCGCGGATGGCTGCCGATTCCTCCTCAAAAAATCGGTGTTCACCGTGAGTGGCTAGGAGTATCCAGACTCTGCCAAGTCGCAAGTAATGTACGTTGGCAAGCCCTTGAAGTTTTCGTCTGGCGCGTTGTTGGCGTGAGGTTGTAACCTCGTACTTGGCTATGAGCTTGGAG
>CAZVBC010000696.1:0-2335 GCA_964625155.1 uncultured Pirellulaceae bacterium | reverse complement strand
AAGAGGTGGGTGTCGATTCCTTCGACGATGTCGTCAATGATTTCTTATCACAGATTGGTGAGTCGTATCTGAAGTGATGACCCGCATTTGCCTCGTCAAATGTTGGTTCTTCGCGATAAAAAGACTTCCTTCTTCTTCATCTTAAAGGGGGCAGGACTCAATTCATCAATTTGAGTCCCATACAATCGAATTAAAGCAAATCGTTAGATGCCATCCAACGAATGATGTGACATTTCCGAAAGATTACGATCAGATTGATGCCATTGCAGACCGCGTTGTCCGACGCTCTAACGGAGCCGAGAGCGTTGCGGTCTGTTGTTGTTACTCGCCGTCACGGCCATCGCAACCGCTGGTGCGGGGGCTCCATTGCTGCTGGGCGGCGGCGGCGGACTGGCGGGAGCGTGGACGGGATTCGTTTCAGCCGGAACAGCCGGTGGTGTCGTCAGCACCGGTGGCGCATTCTCCGCAGTGTCAACGACGGTGACGGCACTGTCAGCCGGAGTGAATGCCTACGAAGCCTTCAGTGGCCAACAAGTCGGAGGCCGCGACTTCAGCCGCATTCTGGGCGGCGTGGCCTTGGTTGGAGGTGGTATCAACGGCGGCTTAGCTCGCGTCGGTAATAAGGTCAGCGGTGGGTTCCAATGGACACCGACCAATGTGCTTCACGCCAGCGCGGGTTTCGCTGGCGGCTACGAAGCACTGAGCGGTCGGACGATTGGAGATGGCACGTTCACGACGATTCTGTCGGGCGCCTCGGGCTTAGCCGGGAGCTATCAAACCTTCAGCGGCGGTGGCTGGCGGAACCAACTAAGCGGTGGCCTCGGTGCGGCGAACTCCGGTTTGGGAATCGCTGCCGGACTGAGTGGCAATCGACGTCTCGCTCTGGCGGCTCGGGTTGGCAGCACCGCCAGTGGTTTCTGGTCGAATGGCTCGCGAATCCACGAAGTCTACAACTCGTGGCGTGTTAGAGATGTGGCGATCAACTCGGGAATGTCCGCCCCGCAATTCGAACCTGACCCATACTTCAGCGACGCCGCACCGCTCCCTGGATTCAACGCAGCGGTCAATCTCGATTCTCCCACTCTTTCGACTGCAGAAGAATGGCGCATTCACGGCCATGGGACGCACGTAAACTGACTCGAACCCGCGACCTGATGAACTCAATCGTTCGTGATTGCCTCGTGACCGGAGAGGAATGCTTGGTCAAAACGCTCACCTTACCGGATGCCGAGGATCGGCACGTTCTCGCGACCGCAGAATTCATTGTCACGTTCAATCTCAAGGACTTTCCTGCGCACCGATTGGAGTCATTCGAGGTTGAAGCAAACCATCGAGACGAGTTCTTTACGACCTTGATTCGCCACCATCCAGAACTCGTTCTTGCGGCGGCAGTAGCTCAGTATCAAAGCCTCAAGAAACCTCCGGTATTGCTTGCGGATTTCCTCGCCACACTCAAACGGCAAGGCTTACCTCAAACGGTCGAGTGGCTTCGCGACGCCATGAAATCAGCTTGATTTCTCGGCATTTTCACCGCGAAAGAGCGGCTTCAGAGCAGGCAGTGAACCTTCCATACCGGCAAGAAAAAGTTCTAACGGTGTCCTGTCATTCCGGATTGGACTTACGGCGACGACGAAATCGAGTTGCAGCAGGTTTTGCAGCAGGTTTTGCAGCAGCTTGATTGAAAGTGGCCCCTACGAATGCCAGTTCGTGGGGTTGCTGACCTTCCAGCTCGACTTGAGGTTTTCTCTTGTTGGGAGGTCCGAAGAATGTCACCGAAGCCTTGGTATCGAGAGTTTGATGATTGGTGGTACGTCCAAGTCCGCGATGGCGGAAAGCGTCGCCAAGTCAAACTCGTGAAGGGTCGCGATCAGGAATCTGAAGCGACTCGACGCTGGCACGACCTGATGAGCCGCTCGGCGGATAAACCGTCATCGGCTCCAGCCGTCGCAAGCCAGTCTGTCCATGCGATGATCGATCTCTTTCTCGATCATTGTTCCAAGAATTGTGCGAAGACTACCTACGACTGGTATCTGCACTTCTTGTCGTCCTTTTGTGGGACCATCGACGCGGCCCTGACCGTCGTGCAACTGAAGCGGTTCCATGTTTCGCAATGGCTCGACGCATCATCCAATTGGTCCGACTCGACGAAGAGCGATGCGATCTCTTGTGTGCGCCGAGCGTTTCGATGGATGACCGAAGAGGGCTACATCGACAGCTCGCCAATTGCGATGTTGCGTGGACCGGGCAAGAAGACTCGCGAAACGATTCTGACCAATGAGCAGTTCGAATCAGTGTTGACGAACATCAAGGATCAGTGCTTTCGCGATCTAGTACG
>CAZVBC010000695.1:0-2336 GCA_964625155.1 uncultured Pirellulaceae bacterium | reverse complement strand
ACGGTGACTGGAATCGGTGGCGAAAATCAAGAATGCGTTCTGAGGATCGCAATGTCGAAGAGGAATAAGCAACTCGAATGGACGGCTCCAGCGAACGGGCAATTCACTGCAACGGTTACTGCGTCCGACCAGTTGCCGTCTGACAATGGGAACATGATCAAGGGGATCATTTTGACGGTACGAAATCCAAAGAGTGCAAGTACCACGAATATTGCGATGTCCGAAGGCGGTTCCGTTCCCGCTGGGACTGTTCGCTTTCGACAGGTGTCGGCGATCGATCGGGCTGACACCATGGTGACCATCGCGGACATCCTTTGCGACGATGGAACCACGATTCCTGTTTCAATACTCCTGCGCGACAAGGTCGATCGAAGCAATGCTCGCACGGTTGTCGAAGCTTACTTAGCGGCGGCCCTCGCGGACGATACTCAGACGGCGGCATTGTTAGCGAAAGGCGCTCCAGCGGAATCCAAGCAGATTGAATCGCTTCCCAAACAACTCAACGTCCAGCGCCTCTTCATCAAGTCGGTCTATTTGAATGACCCCGCCAAGCCGACGACAGCTTTGGCCACTTCGGAAGCGGTGAAGCTCACACAAAAACAGCCCAACGGTCAGCGCGACGGCTTGCTGGTGCTGACACTCACGATGAGCGAAGAAGGCTGGTGCGTCACCGACATCGACTTCGAGTCGGAAGATGGTGCCGAAGATGAATTGAAAAGGTTCCTCGACGCCAATCCAAAGGCGATGCACTTGGCGCTAGTGGAACTGCCGAAGGGCCAGGGAACCGACACGCCGCAGAAGGACAAAAACACAAACTCACTAGGACCTCTCCCTGGCGACGATTCCGTCAAACTCCTTGCTCGTCTCCAAGGCGAATGGAAAGCGAAGTCAGTGGACCACGGCAATGGCCCGATGATCGGCGAGCAAAAAGTTGTGATTCGCGATCACATAGGCATCATTCGGTATTTTCAAGACGGCAAACTGTCGCTTCAAACGAGTTTTGCGTTGTCGTGGGCAAACCCAGATCGTCCGCAAGAAGTCGATCTGACCTTTGACCCCAACAGCGGCGATCATGATGCGCAGCCAGGATTGATTGAGTGCGACGGCAAGAGTTTTCGGCTTTGCAGCCGAGGCGACGCGAGGCGGCCACGCGAACTGTGCCCTGGAGACGAAATGTTCTACGTCGAATGCTCAAAGGAACTGCCAACAAAGGAAATCACGCCGCAGAAGGGCGCAGCAGAGGTGCCCGGAATAAAACAGCCTTTAGACCGCAAGAACGCCCGCGTAGTCGCTGAAGCCTTCATGGCGGCGATGCTTTCTGGCGATGGCGAGACGGCCAAGAACTTGGCCAAGAACAATCCCGCGAAGTTCACGCAGGAAGAGATCACGGCTCGCAATCTGGACCTCAAACGCCTGGGCATGAAGTTGGCGGCCAATCTGGACGGAAAACACTTGGCCATGAAGGCAGTCTATGTGAATGACCCCGCTCAGCCAACTAAAGCGCTGGCTATGTCAGAGGTCGTGAAGCTCAAGGAAAAGCAGCCGAATAATCAGCACGATAGCTTCCTGGTGCGAACGCTGCTCAGCATGGGGGAAGAAGGTTGGATTATCACGGACATTATCGACTTCGAGTCCGAAGAGAGTGCCGACCGCGAGTTGAAGAAGTTCCTCGAAGCCAATCCGAGCGCGATTGAGGTGCCGCTTCTGAATGCGGACATGTTGCCTGGAACAGACAGCGGCTCAGACATCATGGAGAAGCCGACTGGCAAGCAACTTGGTACCGTACTCGGCAAGCCGCTCCATGAAAGTGACCTCAACAAGAACACCAGCACCGAAGACAATCTGAAGCGACTGTTACTCGCGCCTTTGACGGAAAACTATTGTGGGAAACATGGTCTGGATCGAGCTGAGGAGTTGAACGCGAAAATCAAAGACGAGAAAAACCGCAGAGTGGTGCGTATGTTTGTTACGTGGTGGGAACTCAATCGACACCTCTACGAGAAACATGGCGGTCGCGTCCAGGTGACACCATTCGGTAGTGTCGCGTTCGATGGGATGCGGAAGTGGCTTGATGAACGCGAACAAGCAGGAGAGTTTCAGATTACCGACCCGCAACTGAAGACCATTCTGAGTGAACTTTACAATCAAGTCCCGCCTGGCACCATGTTCGCGAAGCCGGATCAGCTCAAGACGGCCTTTGACCCGGCATTGACCGATCGGTTCATCGAGAGGGCAGTAGAGCCCATTCCGCCCAAGAAGCCAACTGAGAAGTAGCGGACGCAAGTCCAAGACATTTTCCACAACAGTTAGGAGTCCGTTTGATGGAGCGAACAGCA
>CAZVBC010000694.1:0-2365 GCA_964625155.1 uncultured Pirellulaceae bacterium | reverse complement strand
CACAGTTTAGTTGGGAGAAAACCGATAAAGCCGACGCGCTACGAAAGGCGGCAAAATAACCAGCCCCGGCGGTATATCTGCTTGCTAAGCAGAGTTTAGTGCTGTGTGACAGTTAAGAATTAGGGTTCGCGGAAGCGGCAGAGCGAGCGAGGCTCCTGCCGAGCTTTTTCAGGCCGCGAAATCGCGAACTATTGCTTGTGGACGTTTTCCGGCGGCGGATGAAGACTCCGCAGGAACTTCGCCATCCCGATCCCTAAAATTGCTGAAATAAAGCCCTAGTATCCAGATGACTGCGTTTGGCGAGAATTGTCAAAGTAACTTTAATAGCTGCAACGAAAATTGACCTTTCGCGTAATGGGATTTCTGTGAAAGGCTCTTCAAGCGGTGCTGAAGTATTCAAGGGAGTGAATCTAGATCCAACGTGAACAGGCTAGAGAAGTATTCTTTCCAAGTCCGCTTCCTGCTTTTGGTAATCTGGGCAGTTCTTGCGATTGCCTGCTGGTATATGGCTGTTTTCCAGCCGATGCGTGTCGCAACCGTGCCAGGATGCGTACTTTTACTTGCAGGCATCGGTACAGCGGCCATTTCTGTTCACTTGCAATATTTGACCTCAAGGCAAATAAGTCGTCAGAGT
The DNA here is from genome assembly GCA_964625155.1 of uncultured Pirellulaceae bacterium. GTDB lineage: Bacteria > Planctomycetota > Planctomycetia > Pirellulales > Pirellulaceae > Aureliella. The sequence goes on along the minus strand of CAZVBC010000694.1, from coordinate 1,731 downwards.
GCGCAGCAGATGCACACAATTGATGGCCTGACGAATGAAAAATGCTCCGATGCGGCTGCTCGCTTTGGTGACTCCCATTGGCAGCATCTGGAATGGTTGGTCGGCAGTATGGCCACTGTGCATTGGACGGGCTACTTGGCATCATACGCGGCCGGGACATCTTCAAAGTTGACCTTACTTGTCTCAGCCCTTGGCATACTGGGGCTTCAATATGGTCTGGCGTTAAGCGATTGGAAATGGACTAAATGGTTCGATTCGCTTGCCCTACATCTCTACGCCATCATCCGGCGCTTGCCGTACCATGCCTCGTGTCCCATCCTAAAAATTGAAAACGGCTCGCAGGTCCCGTCGAGTGACAATTTCTCGCTGCAACACGAGAAACTGACTAACGACCTACCTGCGACCATTGCATCAGCGGAAACTGCGGTCGAGGCCAGCGGTCAACAACTGCGCAGCACGAGCGTTGGACTCGATCCCCATGGACACCTCTACATGGCAGGCTGGATTCAGTTTACTTTAGAGCTCAACCAAAAAAGCGAACGCATTTCAATAGGTTTTTGCCCAGCAATTATCGGCTCGATTGAAGTGGAGTTGGAATGTGAACCTGAGGATGTGTCTGCCTCGACGGTTCAGCAAACACCGACCGGTATGCGCGTCGAAGTGAAAAGGTCGCGTGCTGACAGTGAACTAAAAGGCATCTTACACTGGCAATGTACCGAATGTTCTAAACAACTCAACCTTGTAGACTTTCCAGCGAATCGCTCCAACCCATTGCCGTAATGGAGAGTAACAGAAAATGGCAACAATCAGCGTGCACTCGCATTCAAGTTGCCAAAAACTTAAAAAGCCGCCGAGGTATCAATGATTCCTCGACGGCCTCATACGATTCCCCGACCGGTGGCGGCAAAAAGCGGAGCCGCTGCGAGACTGGCGAAGATCGAGCGTGCTACTGCACTAGCCCTGTTTGACCTTGGCCAACGCGATTTATTGGTCCCTCTGCCGGAATGACGGTCGAAGTTTCTTTTTGTGGGCACATCAAACCCCACGCTTCAATCATAGGTCATACGCGAGTCGCAGCAAGATCAATCGGCTAAGCTAGTACGGTGCCGTCGATAGAATTTCACAAAATCAACAAGTTTCTTTTGCGAACCGAGCTTTTCGCAAGAGTCAAAGACGGGTGTTTTTGTTGAAGCAATATTCGTGCCTAACTCCAAAATTTAATTTTCCAGAAAAGTTGCCAGAAATTTTCGAAAAAAGGGAGCGGACTAGGCCGCATACCTTTGAAGTCGTCCAGAAATAAGTTACTGAATCACAGTATGGCACGCTCTGTCGCTCTGTCTGCCACAACGAACTGCACCCGTAACTCACCGCCTTACCTTCAGCCGTAGAAACGTATTCAAGCGTGACAAGATGACCTGCCAATACTGTGACAACAGCCTGGCAGCGAAGATCTCACGATTTGACCACGTTGTTCCGCGTGCTCAAGGTGGACTGTCAACTTGGACGAATTGTGTATTGGCTTGTTTCGATTGCAATTCGAAGAAAGCTGACCGGACGCCGGCTCAGACTCGCATATAGCTTCGCAAGGAGCCAGTGCGTCCAGATTGGAGGCCGATCTACGCCGATCGAATGAAGCGTGTGAAGAGCTGGTCCAAGTTCATTAGCGAGGCCTACTGGACTACATGGCTCCCGAACAAGCTGAACGATCGGAAGCTGTTGACTATCGCGCTG
>CAZVBC010000693.1:0-2369 GCA_964625155.1 uncultured Pirellulaceae bacterium | reverse complement strand
CTTGGACAGGATCACTTCTACTGCTGGCCACTTCGAATTTTCACTCGCCTCGATCCTGATCCCTTGGGCGTGGCACTCGCCGCGATGTCGGACTTGAAGGAAGCCGAATGGGCCGTCCTGCAGATTCTCTTCGAGCCAGCAACAGCGCCGTGGGCGGAGACAGTTTCGGAGGCACTGACCGATCCATACAAAGGGAAAGAGTTTCTGATTCCCGATCTTCAGGATCGCCATCTGCGGGAAAAGTTTTCCAGCCCGCTCTTCGCGGTGTCGATTCGGATCGCGGCCAGCACGCGCGACGTTTTTCGACAACTGCAAGGCTGGGCACATCAGTTTGCCGCTCCACCGCAAGGATTCTGGAGTAGCGATCAACACTGGGATGAGACAAGCATACCCTATCACGAACGGCATCCCTTGGGTTTGTCGCTGACGTGCCGATGTACGTTTCGGCCGGGGATTCTGCTCAACGTCGCTGAGTTAGCGAGTCTCATTCATCTTCCCCCTTAACCTCCTCGAAGCGAGCGACGAGAACGAGCGCGAACGAATTGTGGCAGAGACCGTAATGGCCTTGGAACGCTATTTCCCGGCGTCTTGGGGGCCACGGCTCGAAAGAATTCTGACCTTCACGCTATACAGTGTGCTCGACACGATTCCCGGAGCAACATTGGCGGATGTTGAACGGATGTTGACCGATGAGACTTTCAGGAAGCAGGTTGTCGTCAAAACTCAAGACACTCGATTGAGAGATTTCTGGAAGCAGCAGTTCATCCACTTCCCCAAAAACTCGGTTGATCCCGTCTTGAACAAGATTTCGACTTTCCTAGTAAATCGAACAGTGCGAAACATTATTTGTCAGCGGCGATCCGCCATTGATTTTGACCGACTTCTGAATGACGGAAAAATTCTTTTGGCCAATCTTTCGTCGGGACTGCTTTCGGAAAAAATCGCAGGAATGCTCGGCAGTTTTCTCGTCACAAAAGTCGTCAATGCGGCCTTTCGGCGCGCACGCCTTCCCGAAGAGCAGCGACGTCCTTGGTACCTTTACGTCGACGAATTTCAATCGTTCATGAATTTGTCCGTCGGCTTTGACCGCATCTTAAACGAGGCTCGCAAATACCGGCTTGTCCTATGCATGGCTAATCAATTCACTGGCCAGTTGACCGGCCCCGTACGGCAAGCGATTTTCGGGAACGTTGGCCTGCTCACATTCTTTCGCATGGGCGTAGATGACGCGCATTTGGTCGCGAAAGAGCTAGGGCTTTTCACCCCAGAAGAGATTCTCAATCTTGAAGTCGGCCAGGCTTTCGTCAGGCCAGGGACAGCCGCCGCTACGTTCAATCTGAAGGCGACCCCGCCCCCTCCCCGGGCGACTAATGACTCCACTCAGGAAATCATCGCGAACATGCGGAAGTACTTTTCAAAGTCGCGCAAGGACGTCGAAGCCGATATCGGCCCCCAACCTACCCGCGATAATCGTATGACTTCTGATATCGCGATTGCCGATGAGCCAACCGACCCAAACGAAGACGATTTCGTCAAATGACACAATCAATGCCCATCTGACCAGGTTTTCATACTCAGAGCGAGTTTCTGATTTCCAGCCAATCCGTCATCGCAGAAGGATAGACAGAATGTCGAAGGAGAAAGCGGTACACCAGGAGCCGATCGATCATGAAAAACAGGAGCGGCAAGAGCTCAAAAAATTGATCCTACAGCATGCGAAAGGTCAGGTAGTCCTTTCGCGCCTCCTTCGAACATTTGGTCGAACAGATCCGGCATTTGTTCTACTCCTCGGTGCTGGAGCCTCCCATTCTTCTGGAATCCCCACAGCGGGCGAGATGATTGACGAGTGGAAGCAGCATTTGTTTCTGGAGAAGAAGTGCATCACCGCAAAGGGCAATGAAGAGCTGTTTGATGCCTGGTCAAAAACGGAGTATCGGGACTGGAGAAAGCATTGGGCGCATGAGACAGGAAATAGAACTGACTACTCGCTTTTGTTCAGCTATTTTTATGACCAACGCGGTTCTCGGCAGCGTCACATCGAGGAGCTTATCGACGGCAAGGTTCCGACGATGGGATACGTGTACTTGGCTGGACTCGTGTTTTCTGGGTTTTTCAACCGCATCCTCACAACCAATTTTGATGAACTTGTCTCCGATGCGCTGTCCCGTTACTACGATGTTCGATCCTATTCACTCGCTTTTGACTCTGCTTTGAGTTCAATTCGCCTTGATAGCCCAAGGCCGAAGGTGTTCAAGCTGCACGGGGACTTCCTCTACGACAACGTTCGAAATCTTCGTCACGAACTCACTCGCCTTGATGCACTCATGGAAGAAAAAATGTTTCGTTTATGTGCCGAAACAGGCCTACTG
>CAZVBC010000692.1:0-2373 GCA_964625155.1 uncultured Pirellulaceae bacterium | reverse complement strand
GGGATTTCGTGTTGTTGTCTGGGCCGCACACTTTTTAGCAATCGCGCGGTGGCTGGTTCGCATCAGATCGAGGATGCGGTAGGCGAGAACAATATCACCAAAGCCTCCAAGCCGACAGGAAAGTGCCCCAAATGTAGTTCCAGGAATGCAACTGGCCGGCTGACGACGAAAGACGCATCAGCACCTTGCTCTGCAATCAGTGAAGATGGGCAATGCCGATGCAAGAAGCTCCTCGCTTATGCTAGCGCACCGCACGAGCCGTTAACGGTAGACAGTGCGAATCATGTTTGTTGGTTGCCCGTTTTGGGGTTCGCTCAGAAGCGCCTTGAAGCAACCCTGGTAGAGCTTCGAAGATTCGAGGTTCCGATCCGTTTTGGTGGACGCTCTTGGCAGTCTATTGCCTGTGTTTGGAAGAATTGAGTTTCAAAGAACGACGGTTTGCGTTTTTTGGATGCATTGCAAGTTCCTTTGTGGACGGCAGCATCAGTTCTTCACGTTTATCAAAATCACAGGTGTGTCATGTTTACGAAATCTGCCTTGTTGGGGTTTGTTGCGTTGGCTTCGTTCGCATTCGCTACAAGAGGTAGCACCAACGCTACGATCGTCGCTTCTCAGTTGGAACCAAGTCAGCCAGTGTGCTGCATGAAGAATGCATACTGCTGCCTTGATAACCGTCCTTGCTGCAGCCGCTAGTCGACTAGCGGTATTGCCGAAAGTCAACCTGCTCGAGGTTGCATTAGAAACTACGAGCATGTCCTACTTTTTTGCAGTATGGAGTGAAGAATGCAGCAATCAGAGTCATCCAATCCACAGAAGCCGATGCAGCTGACAGCATCGGTTCCGATTGACGAGCTGAAGAAGTGGGTCCGCAATGCCACAGGTGGAGATCGCGAGTGCCAAAAACGGATATATGAACTGCTGGCTCCTCGGATCTACCGTGTGATCCGAAAGATCGTAGGTGAAAGCAATGCAGACGATGTGATGCAAGATTTTGTCATCCACCTGTTCGCAAAGCTCGGTCAGTTTCGATTTGAGTCATCATTAGAAACTTGGGCGCATCGCATGGCGGTGAATCAAAGTTTGCAGTACTTAAGGAAAAATAGTCGCGAGGAGCAGCGAGCGCTAAAAGTCGCGCAAGCCACCGAAATGACCAAAAACCCAAGCAGTCAAAATCAGGCTGATGACGCAGAGGTTCTGCAACTCGCAATGGAGCAAATCTCCGGCGAGCAGCGAGCGCTTTTGCATATGAAGGAGGTTGAGGGGTTGGGATACGAAGCCATTGCAAGTGTGCTTGGTATCCCGGAGGGTACGGTTGGTTCAAGATTGAATAAAGCTAGAAAAGAACTTAGGACTTCGCTAATCCAGTTGGGTTGGGAGGCATAATGGTAAACTGCGATTGGGTTGAAGAACGACTATCTGCTTACATCGACAACGAGCTCAGCTCGCAAGAGAGAATAGCATTTGAGGCGCATTGCGATCATTGCAATTCATGCCGTGCGCTTACGGCTGAATATCAAGCGATCGGTAAGCTGATGCGGCAGTCGGAGGCTCGCGTCGATACGACTTCACTCTGGGAGCGACTTGAGCATCGATTGGACGACAATCATGTTGTCCCGATATCGACCAAGTCTCAACCTAAGAACTGGGTTTACGCAATCCTTGCGACAGCCGCATCTGTGGCGCTCATTTGGTTCGTTGCAAAGAATCCAACATCCAACCATGGCGACGTTACTCATCAACACGCTGCGCTGGCCGTTGATTTTCAAGATGTCATCCGCACAGCTAAATCGGAACCCACGGCCGCTATCGCAAAGTTGGTAGCAAAATATCAAGGTAAGGAGCTCGATGCAAAAGCCACAGCAAGCTACCTCGGATACGAGCCTGCAATTTTCAAAGGAGCCCCGGAAGGGTTTACACGGGTTTCAACGCATGTACTCAACATGCCGTGCTGTAAATGCTCAGCGTCGATTTGTGAACGCAAGGACGGTACATCGCTGATCATTTTCGAACATAAAGACGAACAGCCCGTTTGGTTTGGCGATTTGCCATCGATCGAGACTCAATGTAGCGGTAAGACTTGCAAGATTATCGAAGCCGCGGGCCAGCTCGCTGTGAGTTGGAAGAGCGAGGATCGTCAATTAACGATGATCGGCGCGAATGATATTTCAGAAGTCAACCAGTGGGTTGCTTCGATGAAGCTGTAGTTTGGTTACCTGTTATTATCGAGAGGTCATAATGATGCGTGGTTTAAGTAAGTTTTTGGCATTGGCGGTAACGGTTGCTTTCGTTGGATTTTCCCTTGGGGATGAGCCAAAGAAAGAGAGTCCAGAGCAACGTCGCGAGCGATTGCGAGTCGCCGTACAAGCAATCTGT
>CAZVBC010000691.1:0-2381 GCA_964625155.1 uncultured Pirellulaceae bacterium | reverse complement strand
GTGTTTTCCTCCCACGCAGTAATGCTGAGTTTCCATTCGACCGTGACTCCGAGAACCAAGTCTTCGGGGATGCGTTCTCAGACCTTCTTTACCGAGATCGCAAAGAGACAACTGTCGGGCCTCTTATCGGGAAATGGCTCCGTCTCGCCTGTCGTCTGTGGCTCAATCAAACCACTCCTTTGCCGCTTGAATGGCTTCCGTACGCCTTGCGTACCAAGTCCAAGAAGTTCACGCGAATGCTTGAAAGCTGCACCAGTGACGAAGTTGTCGAAGAGTTCCAAGACTTGCTCGCCCGCCCGCATCGAGACATTGCGAACGATCTTGAGCCAGCGAAACGATTACTCGATCCGCTATTTTCCAGCGCTCCGTTCCGTTCCCGAATTTCCACGGAGTACAGTCTCAACCTTATGGCAGCGATGGAGCAGAAGAAGATTCTCCTCCAGACCATCGGGGATGCAATTGTCTCTCCCGTCGCGATTCGTCAAATCATGGGCTCTACCATCGTTTGCATCGGATACACGGCGCAACGGTACTTCAACTCTCACGATGACAAACCGCTTTGGGCAGCAGTTCATCTCGATGAAGCAAATGCTCTTCGTATTCCAGGAGCAACGGAAATCGACCTTCAGCGTCAATCTAGGAAATGGGGAGTATCCCTCTGCTACGGCATGCAGTCGTTTTCCTACGAGAAGACCATCGTTGAAGATATCTTGGGCCTGTCGAAGGAGCAGCACTTTTTCGAGCAACCATCCGCTGAAGCCTGTGATCTCGCGGCTCGCCAACTTGCTGACCGTCTCTACGATCCAGACAAAATCCTCACGGGGCATGAAACAAAGCAATACGTCCCAAAGGCACCAAAAGAGAAAACAGTCGAGAACACCTCTGAATCGACTGACGAAGACGGGAAGAAGCGGAAAGGAAAATCGATCAACACCGTGTTTGAAGCTCAGCACGAACCGATTGACGTACTTGCCTACCAGTCAGCAGATCAGCAGCTTCAAGCAATTAAGAAACATCTTGCCGATCCAGGCATCGGCTGGCGAATGTTCAAAAAGCCTGGTTACATCAGTCCAACACCTGAATATGTAGTTCCATTGCCCCAATCATGTCTGACCAACCAACAATTCCAGGAAGCGATCGAGCGGATTCGAGCGAATCCAGCGAACGGGTACCAGGAGCCAAACCTTGGGAGCGAGGATATTCAGCAGGCCAAGGGGGATGCAGCCGACCGACTGTAAAGGGCCGCGAACGTAGAAGGGACGCAATCGGAGAACTGAAGGTGCATTGTATGGAACGGTGGATGATCCGTGTCCGTCACTTCAGAACGCCGACTCACCCAAACGGGAACGAACAGAACTCGAATCGATGGATACGCAAGCAATTGAAGAACAGGGGCGCTCCGTTGAAGCAAAGTAGTGGCCTCATCTACTTCGACAAAGAGGGCCATTTCATTCCCGAAGGAGAATATGTTTCGGTCTATTCAACAAAGATGATTCCGAACATCAACCACGAATTGGCCCTCACGATGATTTGGCTGCGATACGAGCATCAAGTCACCGACCGATCACCAGGGCTCAATCACGACGCGGACATGGTGATGCAGTTCGGATCGAGAAAGTTCTGGACCGAACTCGATTGCGCCACCGAGAAGAGAAACCAAATTCGCAAAAGAATGCGGCACTACCGAGACCTGCCGGAGAACGAGTTTGTTTTATTCGTGTGCCCGACGGAGCGTCGGTGCAACGACATCCGATCATGGGCCGACGAGATTAGCTCCCACATTATCGTCACGACGCTCGACCAATTCCTCAGCGGTGAGGGCGAGATTCTGACCACCTACAACGGAACGAAAAGATGTCTTCCTGCTTGATGCGAACCCTGCTGCGAGCGCGACACGCACCGATACAAGCGTTGCCCGTGGCTAATACCAATATTTGATGCTTCCACCTCGCGGTGCCGTTCGCTCAGGGGTGAGCGGCTCCGCTTGTGGCCTCGTACGAGGTTTATTCCTACTCCCAAACTCACTATGGAAAAGATTTTGACCAAACGCCAACTGGCAGAAATGGACGCCTACGTTCTCCGACAGGTGAAGAAACATGTTCTTCATCTCCCCGATGAAAGGGTGTGGGAGAAACAATGCCCTGATTCCATTGCGGAATTGTTGCGTGAGGAAGAGGAAGACGAGAAATGGAATCGTCTCTCTCTGGAGGAGATTAAAGCTCAGTACCAGGACGCTTTATGAGTCTGTACCGCCCTCGTTTCAGCATGGACATCGTAGTCGATGCAAATACCCCACAGGAAGCTTGGCTTGCTTTGGAGGACAAGATGAAGAAAGACCCTCGGTCATTTATTTCACGCTTGGACACGGTGGAAAGAGTGAA
>CAZVBC010000690.1:0-2382 GCA_964625155.1 uncultured Pirellulaceae bacterium | reverse complement strand
GCCTCGTAGATTCGGTAAGCCAATGGCTGGGCGACGCAGATCGTCTGAACTCTGGATACCGGCTTCGTCGCAAGAAGTTCAAGGAACTTGACCTGAGGGATCCTCTTCTTGTGCAGCTTCTCACAGGGCGCGCGTTCGATGAAGCAGAAATGGGCACGCGACTTGATCTTTCGAAGTCAAAGACACGGTCGCGTTTGCAGATCGAAACTGTGGATGGCTCGCTGGAGCTGCGGCCAAGCGATGTGGGGATTGGCATTTCGCAGGTTGTGCCAGTTATTGTGACAGCCCTTGACGGGAAGTCGCGTTTATTGGCTATCGAACAACCGGAACTGCATATTCACCCGCGGTTGCAAGCTGAACTCGCCGATTTGTTCCTGGATAGCGCATTGACTCTTCACCATCGGTTTCTGATTGAAACCCACAGCGAGCACTTGCTGCTGCGAATTCAGCGACGTATCCGGGAAACGACAAAAGGGCACATGCGAGAAGGCCGCATTGTGCGCAGCGAAGATGTGGTCTTGTACCATATCAGCGCCGAGGACGGCTCAACCTGCGTGCGAAGAATCGATGTGGATGCCAAGGGAGAATTCATTCAACCTTGGCCGGACGATTTCTTTGAGATCGACTTCTACGAGAGATTTGGCCATGATCGGTGAGTTTGCCCTTACTCCGTCTATATTCGACGAGATGGCAAATCCAGATGCTGAATCATGGCGAGAGCAACTTCGTGAACTCGGCAACGCGATGTTTCCGAAAACGGCCGCTTGGCCGGTGATGGTCGCCAACCTGTACGATGGAAGCTGGCAAAGCATTGCGATGGCCACCGCCGAAGCAGTCAAGGAGTGCAAGTCTCGCATTCTCTGCGAGGGTATTCTGAAGAATATTGGCACTACCTTGGTCTATCGACCAATTGCCGAAACTGATTGGCCATCGGACGATCTTGCGTGGGGCCGCGAAGCCCTCGCATCTCATGCCATCGAGCCGATTGATCGCATCGTTTCTTGCCGGGCCGTTCAGGATACATTGACCAGAGAAGGGCATTCCGTTCGTTGCATCAGCGAAGTGCACGCAGACGGATTCTGGCGAGACATTTCCTCTCAGTGGGATCAGCCGCTTACCATCTCGAGTCAGATTCAGGCAATTCGCAAGCTGACATTGCATGCTGAGTTTCTTTGCTTGATTACTCCCCACATTCGCGGAACCGGTGACGATGAGACAGACTTCACATTGGAGCTGATTCGCTCCACACTGCGCCGGCCGACCGGATTTTCGCCGGTTGAGATAGAAGTGCACACCGAGGGTCCCGATCCAGCGAGCGCCGATTTAGCACAGCGACTCAGAAACTTGGTCGGCAATACGACGACTGCGCTGCATTCGGCATTGCGGACGGGCCAGTCTAGTCGGTTAGTTCACTGGCCAAAGTTGCTCGACCGTTACCTCATCGCGGGTGTATACACTTCGACTTCGGGCGGTTCTCGAATGCGAAGTCCTCGTTGGGGACTATCAATGCAGCACATCGCACGTCGTGCTGACGCTCATGCGGCGAAGCCACCGACTTCATGGTCCTTGCTGAACCGCAGTCAACTCGGCGATGTCTTCAATCGCTATTGCACCGGCACGCCGACCGGAGCACAGAGCGACACTCTCGTCGCTGGTCGATAGCACTGATTCGTTTGTGCACCACAAGTCCAGACTGTGTCATCTCCTAGCAAAAACATTGCGAAAAGAGCGATGTCTTAGCCACCTTGGCACCACTGTGGGCACCCCGGAAACGAGACACGCCCTATCCTCGCCACCCCTTTGGCTTTACGACGTCGATCGCGTACACTGCGACTAAATGCAGCAAAGCCCTCAGGGGCAGCCGCGTTGCCAGCAACTTCTGAGGCCAAGTTCGATTTGGTGTTGGGATCAGTGAAATTGTGCTCGCTTGTCACTCGGCGCAGTTTTTCGCCAATCACATGCGGTGGTATCACTTCCTCGCCAAATATCTTGGTGGCAACTGACGCTACGGTCTGCGATTGGACTTCTGACGTGCCCTCTGAGGCCATCGTCGCCGAAGTACCAACGCAGCGCATGACTGGACTGCCGAAAGCCTCGCGGCAGCGCCGAATTAACATGGCGACATCGGCGCCTTGTCGCCCACGATAAGTGTGCAACTCATCGAAAACCAAGAAGCGGAGCCTGGCCGCGCTATTGACCAACGCCCGCTCTTCAACCCTTGTCAAGATAAGCTCGAGCATCACATAGTTGGTGAGCAGGATATCCGGCGGGTTCTGCAGTATTCTGCGACGCTCTTGCTCGCCTTCCTGCCCGGTGTAACGGGCGTATGTGACCGGTGGCTCGCCTCCCTCGAAACCCCGGCGGAGGAACTTGTCGAGCTCT
>CAZVBC010000689.1:0-2384 GCA_964625155.1 uncultured Pirellulaceae bacterium | reverse complement strand
GGCTGTGGTCCAGAAACATCAATCCGGAGTGGATATCAAGACACTAACGGCAGCAGCAGCCCTGGCCAACGCGCGCAGCTTTGGCGGTCAAGATTACGACGGCTATCATACTTTTATGGCTTTGGGGCCAGCCCTTGAGATGGCTCGCGAGTTACCAGAGCAGCAACGATTATTGCCGCTGTTGAAAGTTTTTTATCGGAACACAAATCGTATCCAATCATCGGGTACCAACGAAAAAGAAGTGTTGCGGCGCATCGAAGCGGCTGAAAAAGCTGGCCAATTGCCAGACGGTATCATGCTGCGCGAAGCTACTCGGGGTGCAGACTTCGAGCATGCGGAGGAACTGTTTGCGGTCCTTGCCAGTGCACCACCTAACGAAGCTTATAATCATCTGCAATTTGCGGTCCAAGACGAAGTCGACGTGCATCGCACGGTGTTGGCTTGGCGCAGTTGGATGATGCTGGACGTAACAGGGAAACACCACGCTCATACTTTACTGCGGCAATCCCTGCGGTACTGTGTGGATTCCGAACAAAAACGGATCAAGAACAAATCAGCAGCCTCGGGAATTCGTGATTTGTTACCCCAATTGTTATCGGAATACAAACTCGAAGAACGCACGCTGGGGCAAAAAGAACTGAGTGATGCGAACTTGAATGAACTCGTTCAAGTCGTGTTTAGTGAAGATCGAAATCGAGCTGCTACCAGCGTGGCGCAAGCGCTGGCCGAAGGCGTCTCGCCCGACGCGGTTGGAGAGGCTTTGTCGTTAGCCGCGAACCGCCTGTTGTTGCACGATCCCGGCTTGCTCGAAAAGTACGCCTCACGCGCCAAACCGACTGGCAGTGTTCATGGTGCCAGTGTGGGTGTGCATGCCATGGATTCGGCCAATGCTTGGCGCAACATCGCTCGAGTCAGCAATCATCGTAATCAAGTTGCGAGCTTGATTGTCGGTGCTTACCACACGGCTGGCCAAACGCGCAATGTTGGTTCCAGTCCTATTGGATACGCAGTGCAAGCTGATGAAATGCAATCGGCCAGTACCGCCGAACTGATCGATACTTTGATCCAATCTGTCAGGGCCGGAAGCCAGCTTCGCGCTTGTGCTGCGGTGTATGCGCTGGGCCTCAAACATATACCGGCCGAAGCAGTCTTCTCAGCATTGTTACCTTTTGCTGTCAGCGAAGATGGAGCGTTGCATGCCGAAAAGTTTTATCGTACGGTCCGAGAGGAGTTTGCGAAGACTCGTCCAGCGTTTCGCTGGAATCACTTGATTGCCCTGGCGCGAGTTTCGGCAAGCGAATTTGGAAATCCCGCGCCAGGCCAAGAGGAAGCTCGACGCCTACTGGGAATTGCCTAGCCCCAACTTTTTGCTTACCCTGGAGTGTTAAAAATTTGGTATTGCGGGGGAATGTGTTTGCGCAAGTTTTATACCACGCGTGGACGCAGGGATAGCAGCGCAAAGCGTCCCTATCGGGACGATTCACGCGGAATAAAAACTGCGCATCCAATCTCGCGACAATATCAGATTTTTAACAGCCCAGCCTAGCTCCGCTCGGCCATCAACCACAATCACGCAAACTGAGAGATTATTCGGAACTCAGAAACGTCATTGATATTGGCTGGTTGATACTCACGGAAGCACTTTAGTGGGTTGCCAAACAGCGTCCAATTCGCGGCGAAGTTCACTGATTTTTTCTGGGAAATTGGAGGCGAGATTTTTTTCTTCGTGCGGATCTGTTTTGAGGTCGAACAACAATGGACGGCCGGCCTCAAGCGTGGCAATCAACTCAGGAGTCAAAAATCGATCGCTGGGGATATTCTGCATATTTGCACTCGCCTCGCCTGTGCGCGGCAAAATCATTCGCCAGCGTCCGTCGGTTATCCATCGCCAAAGAAGATTTCGAGCCGGATCATTCAGGGCTTGCGAACGCACCGTAAAACACTCACCAACCACGACGCGCCGCTCGCCGACTTCACGTGCGTCCAAGAGATTCACTCCTTTCATTGCTGGCTCTTTGGAGATCCCCAGTGACGAGAGAATCGTGGGAGCCAAATCTATGGAAGCAGCCAGGTGCTGGACTCGATTGGGAGCAATTCTGTTTGGCCAACGGATCATGATGGGCGTGCGATGACCAAGATCATAGGGTGTGGTCTTGTTCTTAGGAGCAAAAGCGGCGCGGTCGGGTGACTGAATCCAGCCGTTATCGGTGACGTATAGTACCAATGTGTTTTTCGCCAAGTCGCGTGAATCTAACATCCCGAGCAGCTCGCCACAGGTTTCGTCGAACCATTCGCACATTGCCCAATAACGTGCAATATGGAGAGATGGAGCGGTGGCAAGATACTTTTCGAGTATACGGTCGGGCGGTGTATGGGGCGTATGT
>CAZVBC010000688.1:0-2387 GCA_964625155.1 uncultured Pirellulaceae bacterium | reverse complement strand
GAAGATATTCGTCAAGCTCGAACCCTTGCACTACACCGAATCCGAGCGACGGGACGCAGCCTTTTATCAGCCGGGCCACATGATCGTGTTTCACCAGAACGCGCCCGGGCATCGGAAAGGTGAACGCATCTTGGTTACGAGCACTCCCGATAGCGAACTGCTGAATTATGCCTCGCGTTTCAGCGTTTACCGAACGGACTACTTGTCGATAGCTCAAGGGGACCGGGTACGCTTCACTGCCAACGTAATGACCAAGGATGGTCAGCATCGATTGCACAACGGAACCTGTTACACGGTAAAGGAGATTGCCAAGTCCGGCGATATTGTCTTGCACAACGGTTGGACTGTTGGGCGCGACGTAGGGTTCATCGATTTTGGATATGTATCCAGCAGCCACGCCAGCCAAGGGCAGACTGTGGATCACGTTATGATTGCTGAATCGGCCGAGTCATTCGCGGCGACGGGCAGGGAGCAGTTCTACGTATCAGTCAGTCGCGGCCGGAAACGGGCGACTGTCTATGTTGAGAACAAGGACGAGTTGAGGTCTGTCATCCAGCGGTCGCAAGCGAAGATTACTGCAACAGAATTTTTCCAGATTGACCACGAGCGGGCACGACTTGCTCAACAGCACGAAGCCTTACAAGAAAAGCGCAGGCTGACGGCTCCTGTCAACCAACCAGCAGAGAAAACAAAAGAGCTGGAGTATGGATTACGCCAGTAACGGAAGCTCCCTCCAAAGCCTGCTCCGCCGCGAGTACCGAGCTCCGCCTATTCCGCCGGCAGAGAAGCCAGTCCAAACGGTTGAAAAAGAAAGCGAATATGAAGCTTTCTCCTATGGTCGCGTAGGCATCAGGCCGCAATTGATGCTTGGGTTTCGCAAGTGCAACGGTGCAGTCATGGTCCGCCCTTACGCCATGCTGGACGCCATCAGCACCGACGAGGAAAACTCCGGTTTCACAATCGATTTTCCGAAGGTAAGCGTCATTATCCAGGGCCGCAATCTCAGCAAGCTCTTCCGATTCGTTTGCCTGCATCGGGTCGCCGAAATCATCGAAGCCGATGTTGCCACCCAGTTTACTGAATCCGAAGAAAACTGCGTCGTAGAGTCGATCGATTTCCGGAAACCGACCATTCCGCTCATTTCTTAGAACAGTACCACGAGGATACAACGTTAATTAACAAAATCAGTCGGTTGTGGCCTTATAAGTAGACCCGCGCGTCCCACCTTGATGCACCAATAACAATTGACTCTCGATTAATTCACGATATATTTGAGGAAATCAACTAGCAGTGTCAGTTATGCAACTTTTACTAAAACCGGTATTCGTTGGATGGATTACCTTTCTTACTCAATTGCCATCTCAATTGCTTTTTTCCATTCTGTGTGGCTTATTGATTGGCGGAGTTGCCACGGACATTGGCCTTTTTCCAAATAATTCAAAGTTACCAATTATGCTATTTGGCGGAACGGCATTTATTGTATTTCCGATAGTTGTTTATGTTGTAAAAAAATTTAACTACCGAGTCACAGAGTATAAATTCTATGATGACCGCCTAGAATTTCAAGAAGGCTTTCTCACCAACTACAAAAAAACCGTCCAGTTTGAAGATGTGAGAGAAGTAACGCTTAGAAAGGGTGTTCTCCAAAGAGTATGTGGATTGGGTACAGTTTATCTTGCCACGCAAGCAACAGGTTCAGCCGGTTCATCCAACAATTCGAACGTATTTTTTAATATTGGGTTTGGCAATATTTCTGCTAGCGGTATTAGTGTCCGCGATATCGCCAATCCAGACGAGGTGTATTGTAAAATTCAGGAGATCATTGGTTCAAATAACTGAGGTTGCGCGAATGCGAACAAGCCCAATTGCTGCAAATTGCTGAGCGCGAGTGTCAACCAACACAGTACACAGTTACGTGGATAATTCCTGACATGCTGCCTTTCTCGCTTGTCGCATTCTTGCAATCTGCATTAATGTGGCTGAGAAGATTGTAAGGGTCAGAAGGCTGCTTGGCTCCGGCACCGCTGATATCGTTAACGAACCGTTGGTGATACTGGCAGCGGCTCCTGCAAAGTCAGAGGCGGGTAGGTTGATGTTCGGGGGACGCACCAAACCGTCCAGGTCCAAGAGCCATGTTCCAGACGTCAGCCCTGTTGTGTCCAGTGTCACCTGAGCCAACAAGACGTTGCTAGTGATGATTGGGCGATTGGCAACGCTAGTAGGTGCAATTGTGACTTGGTACAACTTCTGTGATGAGAAAGCATTCGTTTGCGCATCGGGAATGTTTGCAAATAAGCCTCCGAATGGCTTTAGGTTCACACTACTAATTTTTGGCGAGTTGTTGTCTTCGCCTCCAACGATCGATCCACCGTCGTCAATTATTAAAT
>CAZVBC010000687.1:0-2393 GCA_964625155.1 uncultured Pirellulaceae bacterium | reverse complement strand
GATCGGTAGAACTTTCGAAATCACACCCTTGTTGCCGTGGCGTCCGGCCATCTTATCCCCAACGCTGATTACTCGCTTGGTGGCAATGTAGACCTTGACCATCTGCAGGACGCCACTTCGCAGTTCGTCGCCTCGCTTCATGCTATTCAGACGCCGATCTCGTTTATCAACCGACTCCTCGACAGCGGGCCAGAACTGTTTGTGTACCTTACGAACTTCTGCGTGATGTTTCTCAGCAAGTTTGTTGATTAACCGTGAAAGGTTAAACGTACTGGCTCGTTCGGCTATATATTTTGGATCTTGGCCACCGGACAAGGGTGTTCCATCGTCATCAGTCAGTTTTGATCCGATGACTTTTTCGATTTCTTCCACCAACACTCCAAAAGTTTGCGAAATCTCAGCATTACCTTCCGATTCAACCTGCTTCAAATCCTTTTCAAACACCTTGCGTTCATCGTCCGACAAGCTCATGCGCCGACTAAATTTCTGAGTATCGATGACGATCCCTTCAATACCCGATGGCACCTCCAAGGAGTCATTCTTGACATCTTCACCGGCACGTCCAAAAATTGCGTGCAGCAGTTTTTCCTCAGGGGTCAATTCGGTTTTGCTCTTCGGCGAAACTTTTCCGACTAATACGTCGCCTGGGCGAACATAAGTCCCCACCTGCACGATCCCCGTCTCGTCAAGATTGCGCAGTGCCTTCTCCGAAACATTGGGGATGTCACGAGTAAACTCTTCGCGCCCAAGTTTGGTCTCTCGAATCTCGACATCAAAATCTTCGATATGCAAGGAAGTATAAGTATCTGCCCGCACCAATTCTTCGCTAATGATGATTGCGTCTTCGTAATTGTAGCCGTCAAACGACATAAAACCGACCAACACGTTACGTCCCAATGCCAGCTCACCACGGTAAGTTGCTGCACCGTCGGCGATGATTTGACGCTTTTCGACTTTGTCACCCAACTTGATAATCGGATTCTGATTCAAACAGGTGCGCTCGTTTAGACCATGGTATTTCTTGAGGTGATAAATATCGGCACCGATTTCGATTCGACTGGCATCGCAATAGGTTACCTTACCAGCTCTACGAGCACGAACCACCATGCTGCTATTAGCCGCCACCTCTTTTTCTAAACCAGTTGCCACAATCGGCGGCTCGGTCACCAACAGTGGGACCGCTTGACGTTGCATGTTCGAACCCATCAAAGCGCGGTTCGCATCATCATGTTCCAAGAACGGAATCAGTCCGGCAGAAACTCCAACCATTTGGCTTGGAGCAATATCCATATACTGCACTTCGGTTGGTTGGACGATCTGAAAATCCGCCCGATAGCGTGCAATCATATTAGGACCACTGACGAGCGAACCTTCCTTAACCTCTGTATCTGCGGGACAAATATATGTATCCGCCTCTTGATCCGCTCTCAGCCATTCAACTTGGTCGGTCAGTTTGCCATGATGAATCTTGCGATACGGAGTTACCAAAAAGCCGTATTCGTCGATTCCGGCATAAATCGCCAACGAGCTAATCAGTCCAATGTTCGTACCTTCAGGTGTTTCAATCGGACAAATACGACCGTAATGGGAAATATGCACATCACGAACCTCGAATCCTGCTCGCTTTCGATTCAACCCGCCGGGCCCGAGGGCAGACAACCGACGTTCATGAGTCAATTGACTCAACGGGTTTGTTTGGTCAACGACTTGCGATAGCTCACCGCGACCAAAAAAGTACTCGATTGCCGCACTGATACTTTTTGGATTTACCAAACTCCGAGGGGACATTTCATCCGCCTCCTTCAAACTCATCCGCTCTTGGACGGTTCGCCGCAGTTTCAGAAATCCCTTGCGCAACTCTTCGCTGGCAAGCTCATCAATGGTCCTTAAACGACGATTGCCCAAATGATCAATGTCGTCAAAATAACAACCTGAATCGGGATCAAACAAATTGATCATATATCGGATCGATGCAATCAGATCCTCGGGCCTCAATGTCATCTCTTCTTCGGACACATTTAGATTCAACTTGCGATTGATACGAAATCGCCCAACTCGCCCTAAACGATAACGATTGACATCAAAGAATTTTTCATGAAAGAGCGTACGTGCTTTTTCCAACTGCGGCGGATTACCTGGACGCAAACGTTGGTAGATTCGCAGTAACGCCTCTTCGTGACTGCTGGTATTGTCTTCCCCCAAAGCATTGACGACGAGCGGTGTTTTTGGCGCTTCCATTATTTCGATTTCAGCCACACCTGAAGTGCAAATCGTCTCAGCGACGTTTTTGTCGATCTTGTGGCCAGCCTCGATGATGACTTCGCCGGCACGTTCGGAGTCGCTAGGGTAAACTACGTCGTCAACCGATACCTTTCCTTCCAGGTTTGCGGCAC
>CAZVBC010000686.1:0-2400 GCA_964625155.1 uncultured Pirellulaceae bacterium | reverse complement strand
TACTGCGATGAACATCGCTTAACGCCCAAACATCGGCTGGAACTATTCATTCAAGTTCTCCATGCAGTCCAGCACGCGCACCAGAAAGGGATTATCCATCGCGATATCAAACCCAGTAACGTGCTGGTGGCAGAGTACGATCATCGCGCCGTTCCCAAAGTGATCGACTTTGGTGTGGCCAAGGCCATCACCCAGAAGCTGACCGACAAGACGATGTTCACTCAGTTTGGGCAACTCGTTGGTACGTTTGAATACATGAGCCCAGAGCAGGCCAAGCTGAACCAGATGGACATCGACACCCGTAGCGACGTCTACTCGCTGGGGGTGCTGCTTTACGAATTGTTAACAGGCGAGACTCCGTTTGACCGCAGTCGTCTACGGTCTGCGGCCTTCGAAGAACTGCTGCGAATTATTCGGGAGGATGAACCTCCCATCCCCAGCACACGACTCACCACCAGCGCGTCGTTGGCGGCCGCTTCCGCCAAACGCGGAACAGAGCCAAAGAAACTTGGCTCGCTGATTCGCGGCGAGTTGGATTGGATCGTAATGAAGGCCATCGACAAGGAAAGGTCCCGTCGGTACGAAACGCCCAACGCTTTCGCGGAGGACGTTCAGCGGTTTCTGAACCAGGAAGCTGTGGCCGCTCGACCCGCATCGGCGGCTTACCGATTGAAAAAATTCTATCAACGCAATCGAGCGTCCGTATGGACCGCTTCAGCCATCGCCGCCACCCTTGTTCTTGGTACCTGCGTCAGTATGTTCATGGCAATTCAAGCGCGATCGGCGAACCGAGTTGCCCAACAAAGCATTGTGCAGCTTCAACAAGCTGAAACAAAAGTTGCTGAGGAACGTGACGCGCAGAAGAAATTGTCAGTTGAATTGTCAGTTCGAAACACTGAACTGTTGAAACAAAAAGAGGAACAGCGGCGCCTTCGCTACGTCAGCGACATGAATCTCGTTCAAGCCGCTTTTGAAGGAGGCAACACTTCGCGCGCACAATCACTGTTGGACACGCATCGTCCTGAACCTGGCCAGCCCGACTTGAGAGGATTTGAATGGCGTTACTGGCAGAGACAGTTGCATCGCGAAGTGAAATCGATTGACGCGCCAAAAAATATTGTCGAGCGCTGGATTTTTCCGATTTTTAGTCACAACGCATCTTATCTTGCTTGGTTCGACGAAACAGCGCATCAGCTTGTGGTCACCGATACGAAAACCGGCACGTCTATCTGGACGATTCCTTTCAAGGGAAAACGTGTGAGTATGTCCCAAGTGCAAGTCCTGTTCGACACAGTAGGAAAGCATGTGGCAGTAGATGTCGTTCGACCTAAGGAAGATGATAGCCGAGTTCACGAACATGAAATCACGGTGCGATTCACAGCGACAGGCGAAATTGTACGCACCCACACGGTTACTACCCCGAATCCCAATCCACCTGAGATGGTTTCGATTGTTGGAGCTCGTTCGCTTAGAAACAACGATGGTTTTGTTCTTTGCGTCGTGGACGAAAAAGCTCAACGGACAATCCGGCACTGGAACTTTGAGACTGGGCAAACAACCACGATTTGCGCCCTTCCAGACTCAGTCCATTGGATCTCTAGCCTCAGCGAGAATCAATCGCTGTACACAACGCATGCGATTGGAAGTGGGGCAGTACGCGGCCCTATTCAGATTTTCAAAGCAAGCTCGAGCGAACCAACGATTGTCGGTGAAGGTAGTATGGAACAATTCAGTCCCGATGGAAATCGTTTGGTCTACTCCCATGGGGAAGGCGTGAGCATTTATGACATCGAGTCGCGAAGCATTATCGCGACCATGAGTAAAGAGCGCTCGGGGCTCGCAAGATTCAAGGTCTTCAGTTCGGATGGCCGCTGGCTGTTGCTCGGAGGTGGGCTCGAAGTGCCCAATTTGCTGTTAGTTGACATGCGTACTTTGCATGCACAACCTGTCGCAATCCGCGATACTTGCCGCGTTATCGCATCGGCGTTCAGTGACGACAATCAACATGTGATCACTCTCAACGAACAGCTCGTGATCAAGTATTGGAAACTGGACGAATTTGTCAAAATCGAAGCTTCACCGAATCCCAGCCTCAATTCCATAGTTGCCAGATCATCCGACGGGCAACTGTTGGCCATGACCGCAGAATCCAAGTTGGCGGATAGCAGCGAATTGGGAGCGACACGAGGAAATTACGCTGCGAACAGCTTCCGAGTTTATGATTCGGCGAACCAACTGCTTCGGGAGTTTCCAAAGATGTCAGGGCCGATCCATGAACTGAACTTCTCAGGTGATGGAAAACGTATCGTCGCGGCGGCGTTGAACTCCAGCAATAAGCAACAATCGGATATTCGCGTGTTTGACATTGAAACTGGGCAGGTGCTACGAAGCATCGTGGTT
>CAZVBC010000685.1:0-2405 GCA_964625155.1 uncultured Pirellulaceae bacterium | reverse complement strand
TTCGAGCCGTTGGTCCGAACGCGGATGCTCGTTGGGATGCGTTGGTTGATTCTGGTGCAACGGCTGTTGTTCCGTCTGGATTTGCGATCGTCACGTCAAAGGCGTAACCCTTTGCTTGGCGCATGGCGGGGCAAAGTACGCACAAGCCCGTTTTGCGATTGTAACTGCGAGGACTCATAACCATCGCTGGACGACGACCAGAATGTTCGTGCCCAGCAATGGATTCAGCGTAATCCATACCAGGTCGCCACGATCGGGCACATAGGGCGATCTCTTCGGTTTCACTCGCTCGCCTCAAGTCCCACGTCTGCACCAAAATCGGTCTTGCCGTGCAATTGCGAGGGTCGGCAGTCCTTCAGCAACTCACGCAAACTGAGCTTCTTCGTCCGGATCGGCCGGATTACCAATTCACCTCTCCGAATTTGCATGTCGACGGCCGCACCTGCCTCAACCGACAATTCCCCGGCAAGCTTCTGAGGAATGCGAACCGTCCCGACAGTAATTGGGGGCCCATGCGAAATCGTTAAAATGTCAAAGTGAGTGCCATTTGGCTAACGCCAGGCGGCTGATTGCTCTCACACATCCTTCGCATCTTGAACGTCACTAGCGTACTTAATCACAATAGCCAAATCATCCTCGGAATTGACACACTGCCAATCGCCACCGCGGCTCCAGACGGGACGGTCCCTGAAAATTCCGTTCGTCTCACGCAATCCCCGCGTACCGTTTGCTTTTAGCTGATCGCGGACTGTTGTCCCGCTGTATTCGACCGCTGTTACGACGACATGAACGTGATTGCTGCGAGGGTTGGCAACCCACAGTTTCCACCCACGTCGATCACAATGAGATTCGATTTCTAGCTTGACGATGCCTCTGTACTGTTCATTGAGCAAGACAACGTCATGCAGCAATCTCTCACGCCTCCAGTCAGCCAGCAAGGGTTGCGGCTTTTCATGTCCGCCCCGGTATCGACGCCATCCGCGTTCATCACCTTGCAACCAAGTGCCATAGACCGTCCACGTAATGAAGAAAGCGAGTGGGTCATCGTTGGTCATGTAATTGCCCTACGGTCATTCGACATCGATTTACCTGTTCACTCACATCAGCCGCAGGCGCGATAGCGTGCGGTCACTGCGTTGTCAAATCAGCCGCCACGCGCTAGCGTGCGGTTAATTGTATCGATGAGTCGCTGTAATTGTATCGATGATTCGATGCGACAACCGCAGGCTATCGCCAGGCGGCTGATCGGAGAAACGCACACAAGAACTTTTCTGAGTCACAACATTGAGGCCAAGAACTTATGTCGGGTTCTGGAAAGGCAGCGTTGACTGGTGCTCGCTGAATTCTTCCACCTGCTTCTTCAGCCTCGCTACGATTTCAGGATGCTTGGCAGACAGATCGCTTCGCTCGCCGATGTCGTTCCTAAGATTGAAGAGCATCTCGATATCGCTTTGTTTTCCCTGCGCCGCTTTCATCCGCTCTTTGATGAGTGCGTTCCGCTACTTGCGCGGAAGCCTCTGCTCCTCCTCGCTCAGCTCAATCTCGACTTCGGGCGCGTTCTCTTTTGCCGAAGTGACCAGATATTTCCAATCACCCATGCGGACGCCTACCAAAAGAACGCGGTACGCGAAGGCGAACAAACCGGCGCGGCGGTATAGGCACGCTTGAAGTTGACTCCACTAGCAGCCAGCTTCTTTAGATTGGGTGCAATCACTTTGCCTGCATAGCGATTTGCATCTTCTAACATCCAACTGTTCAAATCGTCGGCAACTAGGAAGAGCACGTTCATCGGCTTTTCTGACGATGCGCCAAGCGTTGCAAAGAGGCAAAGGAACAGAAATGAACATGTGAAGTTTTTGATTGGATATTTGAATTTCATAGCAGTCTGGTTTCTATACCGAAAGCGGTGTGCAATGAGACATTAGGCTGTTCGCATTTTGAAGATGAGTCTTTCGAAAAGAAAGCCAAAAGTTGGTTCGAATCTATGTCGACGCACTAACAAGTCGTAATTTGGATCGAGCGGACGTCTTAAGTGCCGAAGGTAGGGGACTAAAATAGCCCGGGGTGAAGTGGAATCGCGAATCGATGGAACGCAACCCCGGGTTTGGTAAAGATCGAATGCAAAGCCCCGAAGGGGCGACCCTAGGGTATTCCGCCAATTATTAGCGCCGCCCTTACAGGGCTTACCGGCACTGGGTTGCGATGTACCCGGGGTTGCGCTACATGGCTTCGCCATTTCGCTCCACCCCGGGCTATTTTATCGCCGTCCTTTCAGGACTCTGGAGAATAATCGCTCCTGCTGAACACCCCGAAACACCGATGCGCTTGGGGTCGATATTCCATTCTTTTGCCTTGGATCGCACGAAGGGGATAACGCTTTCTCACTCTTTGCAGATGGAGGGTAT
>CAZVBC010000684.1:0-2408 GCA_964625155.1 uncultured Pirellulaceae bacterium | reverse complement strand
TAGCTTTCTTATAGTCTAGTGGGTTCGCTGGGACGTTTTTATTGGCCGGATGCCTAATTGGACAGCGCCATGTTTGCTTGCTAGCTAAAGGCTAAGTCTTTATCGGAAAGAGGTTGGGGAAACGAGCCAATTCCCATTGCCGGCGAGGCAAAAAAAATTGACGATCCTCTGTGTTCAAATCCGGGCAACACGCCCCAATTCAGAGGATCGTCAAGGATGACATTAAAGCAGATTGCTAGTCTCGGACGCAAGTTGGTTGCGTTCCTAATTCAGTTTTCTGATTGCTTTAGGCGAAAGGAAGGCCGCGTCTTATTGCACGTGTTTGTACAAGGATTGCTTTCCAGTGTGCAACGGAAGAACTGTGAGGCGATCGCATTGAGATTTGGAGTTCCACCGAGAACACTTCAACGTTTTTTGGAATCCATGAACTGGGCCGAGGAACGACTGCGTGACAGATGCCAGACAATCATCGCACGCGACCACCTACATCCAGATGCTATTGGACTGATCGACGAATCGGGCAACACCAAGAGTGGGTCAGAAACCGTTGGTGTCGATCGGCAATACAACGGCAATCGCGGCAAGATAGAGAACTGTGTCGTGGGAGTTCACTTGGCCTATGCGGCACCTGGTTTCCAAACCTTAATCGACAGTCAGCTGTACCTCACGAAAGAATGCGCCGACGATCCTGTGCGGCGAAAAAAAACTACATCCCCGATGACGTCGTATTCCAGACCAAGCAGCAGATTGCGATCAATATGGTTCGACGAGCCCTCGTCAATGGCATTCGCGTTAAGGCGTGGACATTCGACGAAGCATATGGTCGTGATCACAAGTTTTTAGATGACCTGGAGTCACTTAATCAATCCTATGTAGGAGAAGTACCATCTAGTTTCCATGGCTGGGCAATTAAGCCTCAAGTTCGAGTAAGAGCAAGAAAAGGCAAAGAAGCTCGCGGTCGCAAATACAAGCCAAAGGTCCATTACCCCAAGCACTCATCTGAGGTAAAGAACTTAGCCAAATACTCTCCCGAGCTGCGGGATAAATCTTGGCAGAGGTATCGCATCAAGGACACTAATAAGGGGCCTGTTGTATGGGAAGTAAAATGGTGCAAATTCTGGCGCAAAGTTGACACCGACGACACGACCAATAAACGCAAGCTTCCATCGGGAATGCATTGTCTTTTGGTCGCACGAAATGTCGACACAGGTGAAATCAAGTACTTTATCTCGAACATGGTTCCCGGCCGTAATGGCGCTACTGTTCGAGACGTTCTGCGCATCGCCTTTGGGCGCTGGTCAGTTGAAGCCTGCTTCAGGACAGCCAAAGAGGAGCTGGGCATGGACCACTTCGAAGTCCGGGGCTGGCGCTGTGTTCATCGTCACTGGTATGTGACGCAGCTAGCTCATCTGTTCTGTGCTCGCATGCGTCAAGAATTCGATCCCAATCCAACCTCGACAGATCACACGATTACTGTCGAGCAAATTCGAAGTGCCGTGAATCAATGGCTAGCCTCTGCGTTTCTTCCTCGTCGCGCTCGAAATCGACGATTACAGGAGGAACTCGATCGACAAGAGTACTATAAGAAACGGAACGCCACGGCTCGAAAATCACACACTAAAACTCAGAGGCAGAAATTAGCCAGACTCGGCATTGATCCGGATAGAATAAAGTCCTGCATACCAACTGGTGATTCGCCATGAAAATACCTCCAGATTACCTGGTGATTGCATCACCAACTGGTCAAACATGGCGCTGTCCAACTAAGCCGAACGCAACAATTCGAGAAGCGTTGGCATGTCGATGGGCTTGGTGAGATGGGCATCGAAACCGGCGGCTCGGCTGGCTTCGATGTCTTTTCGCTGTCCAAAGCCTGTTACAGCTATCAAGCGCGTTTGGGGATCAAAGTGAATAGACTCACGTGCCCGCCGGGCTACTTCGTAGCCAGAAATGTCGGGCAAGCCGACATCGATTAATGCCATCCCGAACGGACTGGCACTTTGAAGTTGTTCGAGGGCACCTTCTCCGCAGTCGCACTGCAAAACGTCATAGCCATGCAATTCGAGAATTCGCGCCAGCATCGTTCGTCCAGCAGCCAGGTCATCGACGACCAGAATTCGGTTCGACGGACTCGTTGGACCATTGGCGGTCAAATCGGTTACCGTCATTTTGGTTGAGTTTGGTCCGATGGCAGTGGACGCCGCGTTCGGTGCCGAAACAAAGTCCGCTTTCGTCGTTGAATCGAAAGATTTGCTTGCCTTGTCCAGTGGTAGTACTACCAGCGGTAGTCGCAGGACGAAGGTGCTTCCACGATCGACTCCATCACTGAACGCGCTGACGCTGCCGTGGTGGAGTTGAGAAATGGCTCGCACAAGGGCAAGCCCTACGCCCATTCCCGATTCCGATTT
>CAZVBC010000683.1:0-2415 GCA_964625155.1 uncultured Pirellulaceae bacterium | reverse complement strand
CGAAATGACCATGTCGAGCCGTTTCTCGATAGATCGGTCGCCGGAGGTCCAATGTTTCGATGATCCCCTTGGGCGTCAAGCTGAAGTGAGCCCGAATCAGGTCCACAAGTTTTTCTTCACTGACAACTGAGGTGCCTTCCGTGCCAACCCAGATATTCAGTGGATCAGGATAGCCGATGGCATAACTCAATTGCACTTCACAGCGCTTCGCCAACTTGGCAGCTACGATATTCTTGGCGATATATCGACACATGTAGGCAGCGCTTCGGTCAACTTTAGTAGGATCTTTGCCGCTAAATGCTCCGCCACCGTGTCGGCCTCGACCGCCGTATGTATCAACGATGATCTTACGACCGGTAAGTCCGCAGTCACCGTGCGGTCCTCCGACCAAAAAGCAGCCTGTGGGGTTGATATGACAGGCAAGATCTTGCGGACCGAGCTTAGGCGGTTTTTTGCCCGGTGGGATCATGACTAATTTGCCCTTGATCAAGTCCGCGCGTTCCTTTTTCAATACCGGTTGAATAATCTTGTCGATGATTTCTTGCCGCGCATCATCGGTAAAGTAATCTACCGATTTCTTAGTCGTCATGACCGAGCGATCGTGTTGAGTAGAGAGAACGACGGTGTGAATGCGTTCCGGAATTCCGTCGTTGTTATATTCGACCGTGACTTGGCTTTTGGCGTCCGGTCGCAACCATTTTAGTTTGCCGGATTTCCTCAGTTCCGCTTGCTGTTCAACTAAACGGTGAGACAAATGGATTGGGAGGG
This sequence comes from uncultured Pirellulaceae bacterium, assembly GCA_964625155.1. Lineage (GTDB taxonomy): Bacteria > Planctomycetota > Planctomycetia > Pirellulales > Pirellulaceae > Aureliella. Next base: position 1,647 of record CAZVBC010000683.1, on the reverse strand, counting down.
GCATGAGACTACTGGTTTCGTCGCACGCAAAGCCAAACATCATTCCTTGGTCGCCCGCACCACCGGTATCGACGCCTTGGCTGATATGCGGCGATTGTGCATGAAAAACGCTGGAGACTTGTACTTTATCGGCCGTGAAGCCGATTTCAGCTTTCTCGGCTTCGTCTTTCCCGACGTAGCCAATTTCCGTAACAACCTCGCGCACCAGGGCGTCAACTGCTTGGCGAGTTAGTGGAGCTTTGGTGGTAATTTCACCTGCCACAACTGCCAAGTCGGTCGTAACCAGAGTCTCGCATGCGACGCGACTGGTCGGATCATGTTTGAAGCAAAAATCCACAACTGCATCACTGATTTGGTCAGAGACTTTGTCGGGATGCCCCATACTGACCGATTCGCTGGTGAACAAATACTTACCCGAAGCCACTGGAAACGCCCTCCGATTTTCTGGGGGTACACAAAAGAAAACGTAAACCAACCGAATTTTGACGGTCTGAGTATAGCTGCACCTGAGTGCCGCGAAAAGGAAAGTGGTACAAGCCCCAGCATATTTCGACGGCAAAATCGGAAGTCAGAGATTGTGATTCACGTCGATATCGTCCTGAGGCTCGAACAGGTTCGAGTCACAAAACGACCCCAAGGGGTGTTTAAGGCGTTTGACAGTCGATCGCGTGTCTTTACAATGAAAGCACAAGTCTAACAGTCAGCTAACATACGGTTCCGGCGGCATTTTCGCGTTGAATTTGGCCTGCCAGCATTCGCCGGTTGTTGGCATCGAGATCGTGACGACAGTGTACCACCCCGCTCAAAGGCCAGATCGGTGAATGGTCTCCGACCAAGAGCTTCCGGGGATGGTTGTCGTCTGCTCGATCAACTATCGCGACAAGTGGGAAGCTAATCGATGTTTGGAATGTTCGGAGTTGGAACAACAGAACTGCTGATCTTCATGGCGATCGTCTTATTATTGTTTGGGAGCGCACGATTGCCCAGCTTAATGCGGAACCTAGGTCGAAGCGCAAACGAATTTCGACGAGGCATGCGGGATACGACTGACGAGCCCGCAGAAAAAATCGAAGACAAGTCGAACGACGACCGGTAAACTTCGTTTCCCTCTCAATCAGAGCGCAGAAAATGTTTGGCTTAGGCTATACCGAGATGATGGTATTCGGCGTTATTGCGCTGATGCTCTTTGGACGAAAACTACCAGAAGTGGCTCGGAATCTGGGTGGAACCTACCGCGAGCTACGCAAAAATTTGAACGATTTTCAGCGCGAGTTCCAGGGATGGGATCGCCCCGAACCTCGGAACACATGGAGCCAGCCTGCTCCCAGTGAAACGGAACGAATCGAACCTTCGACTCCCAAATTTACACCGCCACCTGCTGACGACAATCCACCAACGTCAAACGATAACAATCCACCAACGTCAAACGATAAATAGTTCGCGCAAGGAATACTGCGGAACCGGCGACGACAATCAATGCATTCCGCGAATTGCTATGACTCGAGCAATTCCGGAATAGGGACGGGAAAAATCTTGTTGGCGGAAGTTTCTCGGCGAAGAATTTCTATTGCCTGTCGAATCAGATCGGGTCGAACTGCGGACAAATCGTGCGATTCTGCTTGATCGCGACGCAGGTCGTAGACTTCC
>CAZVBC010000682.1:0-2420 GCA_964625155.1 uncultured Pirellulaceae bacterium | reverse complement strand
GGTACCGTACGGCACTGGCTCGTTCGGGTCCGCACGCCCCTCCCGATGAAGAAATACCAATGCACCTGCAGCGGGCTTACCATTTACCATGACCTTGCCAGTGACCGGAAACAACTGTTCACCAGATCTACCACAGCCACAAACCGCAACCATAAGACATGCGCCATACAACGCGAGTTTCATACCATTACCTAAATTGAAAACAGATAGACGAGACAGACAAGATATCAATACAAAAAAGGAGCGAAAGTTGTCGGCAGTGACAATCTATCTTCGCGCGAGCACCCAGCATAATCTTCGTCCCGAGTATTTAGCAATGGCATGCAAAGACCTACCCTGAGAATTGGCGATGCTCACAAATTTAGTACCTTTTTAACCCTATTTTGCTCAAATTCGAACCAGTGTCGTAAATGGGCTCTACGGCTCAGCCCAGGGCGCCCAGGGCTATTTATACTTCGGTATATTGCGAGGATTCGATTTGCGCAGCGATGATGCCACGCGTGGAACAAATCATGCGCTAACACATTCCCCTGTAAGCCGCAGTCGTCTAACCGCGTTGAACTCCCCTAGTTTGTCTTGACTTGTTTGCTGAGTATTCCTAAGAGTTGTCAGACGCAGATGTTCTGTACATTCATTTGGTTAAACTGTTTATTGGATGGGTCCCAGCGTTGAAATCGGGAGTTGCTAGCATGCACCTAAAATGCAAGTGTGACGAAGGTGAGCGCAAGAGTCCAAGTGTGTTGCGGACCGACTCCAGTCCAAAGCGAATGTTCTGTCGCGGTCAGAGCATTTTTTTATCTTGGTGGTTGCTCATTTCGGTTCTGTGCTTGCCGCTCGCCGCACAAACCGCCCCTACACCACTCGCGCAACCTAATTCGCTCCAGCGACCACGGTTGACGACTTTGATTCCGCCAAGCAAAGGGGGCGGACAACAGTCGGCTGTTGCGCCCAATGTAATTTTTTCGCCAGGGGCTCCATCGACTTCAACTACCCAGGCACCAGTTCCACCGATTCAGCGACCGGTGTACACCGTCCCCAAACCGCTCGCGGCTGTTCAGCCCATGTTGCCCCCCTCGCCAAACTTGAATGGCACAGCGCCAGCACCCGTAGCACTACCGAACGTGGGCTCAACTCTTTCGGCAGCACCTCCGTTGACTTCAGGTACTGGTACGATGAACACTCAACTTGTGTCTACTAACTTCGCCGGAAACCTTGAAGGTCTTTTATCGAACGCCGGAAACGCCGAGCCACCAGCGGCTCCGTTTCGTGCTGGCGAATTAATCTGCGTCGTGGGTGAAGAACGCATCTTGGCCGGAGATTTGGCGCTCTATATCGAGCCGACTCTGGAACAACTTCGATCAAAATTGACTGAGAATCAACAACATGAAGTGCGTGCGAAGTTAATGAGGCAAGCGCTGCCAAGGTACGTAGAGACTAAAGCACTATACCAAGCAGTTTTGCAAGATGTAGTAGGACGAAGTCCACTGAAAGACCAGAAGGAAGCTCGGCAGAAGGTGCTCACCAAAGCCAGCCAGGTTTTTCACGACCGACAAGTGCAGAACGAGCTGAAGCGATATAAAGTCGACGACATTGCAGCGCTGGAAGCAAAGCTGCGCGAACGAAATTTCTCGTTGGCAATGCTGCAGAATCAGTTCATCGAAAACGTGTTGGCCAATCAAGTGAAGGCCGAAATTCCGCAAAAATATGACATCGAACGAGATCGATTGTGGCAACACTATCACGAACACCAAGATCAGTGGAAGCGCCCTGCAACCGTTCGCTGGCGTCAGTTGACGGCTCGATTCGACAAACAACCGACACGCCAAGCAACTGAGCAACTGATCAATGAAATGTTCGCCGAAGTATTCTACGGTGGTAAACGATTCGAAATTGTCGCTCAGCAAAAATCCCAGGGCCACACAGCGTCCAAAGGTGGTGTTTACGACTGGACAACTCAAGGTAGTTTGAAGTCGAAGCAAATCGAGCAGGCCATCTTCACCTACGAGATAGCCAAGTTGAGTCCGATTATCGAAGATGAACTTGGCTTGCATATCGTCGAAGTTTTAGAACGCAAACCAGCTTACACTGTCTCATTCGAAGATGCTCAATCGGAGATCAGTAAATTACTTTCGGACCAACGACGCGAAGAAGAAATCAAGCGGCTCCACGATCAGATTCTAAAGCGTACAATCGTCTGGACTCGTTGGCCCGAGGATATTCCCGGTAGTCGTTCGTTGCAGGCAGCGCTCGGTGAAAATTCCCCTGAACTCTAAGACGAGTGGCGATTGATATTCACACGTGCTACCAGCGTGCGCGTGCACAATTGTTTTTACCACTGCAGCGCTAGCTGACCGAATTGTACTCTTTCTGCCGCTCACCTAATTGCGACTATTCCTAAGCTAAGCTCGTGGTCCGAACAG
>CAZVBC010000681.1:0-2423 GCA_964625155.1 uncultured Pirellulaceae bacterium | reverse complement strand
ACTGGATTCGTCCTTGGTTTACCAAGAACGAGCAGTCGACGCGTTGGTCGAGTTGGGACTGAAAGTTGCTCGCGAGCATCTCGATGCCGTGGCACAAAGGGCCGCAGCCGAGCATTGGTCGTATACGCACTTTCTCGGTTACTTGCTCGATGGTGAACTGCGCGAGCGGAACCGCAAACGCGTGGAACTGAGCTTGCAATTCGCCAAGTTTCCGTTCATCAAGCGATTGATCGACTTCGATTTCTCAGCGCAACCGAGCATCGACAAACGCTTGATCGAGGAACTGATGACGGCCCGTTACTTGAGTGAAGGACGCAATATCATCTTTCTGGGGCCACCAGGTGTGGGAAAGACAATGCTCGCGATTGGGTTGGCCGTATTGGTAGCTGAGTTGGGACATCGAGTGTACTTCACGTCGGCGCTTGACATGGCCATCAAGCTCAGTAAGGCAATCGAGCGCAATCAGCTCCATCGGCAGCTCAATGCGTTGATGCAGCCCAAGGTCCTTGTGATCGACGAAGTTGGTTACTTACAGCTTGATCGCTTACAAGCCAGCCTATTGTTTCAAGTGATCTGCAACCGCTACGAACGTGGCCAAGCAATCATATTGACAAGTAACAAGGCCTTCGGCGAATGGGGACAAATCTTCGCCGACGATTCGATCATGGCCAGCGCCATCTTGGACCGATTACTGCATCGAAGCACCGTGATCAACATCCGTGGAGAGAGCTACCGACTGAAAGAAAAACGACAGTCAGGTTCCACAACAGGCTTACCTAGCCTATCACCCGAACCCAAACCACCAACACCAACAGGAGCCCCCAAACTCAACTAAAATCCAGCAGGTGGGTCAATTCTTAATGCTCGCTAGTGGGTCAATTTTATGGCTCTTCCGCAAATTTGGTGATTCACTCCGGGGACCGCGACAAAAGTGGAGGATGTCCAGTTCGATGTGAATCGCGTCGTAGTCTCCTTATGTTGGGTGGTCGTCCCTGACGAATCGTTACTTCGCGCGAAGTTCGATCTTAGTCGCGTTTGGCGAGTACGGTTTGCGATTCGCGGTCGTCGTGTGTCGTTTCATCTCACCGGAGTGACGTCCGTTTCGCCGCTAACGTGTCAAAGATCAACTCCTATTGAAATCGTACGTGCTAGCAGCACCTTGAGGCAACCTCACCAAATTCGCGGAAGAACCAATTTTATCTGCTCCCTGACAAACGCCGCCCGCCGCCGAAAACGAGCCCACCGACGAGCCCCTGTCAAGGCCTGAATTCGCTCAGCGGCCAATGGTGTTCAGAGAACGCTAACCCACTTCGCAATAATGGCTCAGTTCCAGATCGCAATCGACACGTTTGACAACTTTCGAGTGTCTTCGAATCAATTCGGGTGTTTTTTCAACTTGCTCCAGGCGGATACACGGACTTTGTCATCGTCGGAAAACAAGTCGCCCGCGTCTATCGCTGAGGTCGGAATGTTGGGATAGATAGTCGAGCCCGGACTGCACATACGAATTCGCGACTTTGATACCCAAATCGGCTTTTCAATTGCTTTACCGCATAGTAGCTCCTGGCACTCCATTGAAGTTAGGTCGACTGGCTGAGTCCATGGTACTCGTGAGCCCTCGACATTAATCAGTAGTGCGGCTGACCAAGATGACGTCTCCCTGTCGTTGTCCCACCAACTCCCTCGAGCCCCTGTCACGGCAAACAGTGTGCAGTACTTCTGTTCACGAGGCCCATAAAATACGGGCATTTCGTCAACTAACTTAAGGTTCTCCACGCTATCCCAGGGTTCATCGTACCGATATTTTTTGGCGACCTCGTCTTCGCATAAGTACGGTAGCAACAGCACTCGCCAGCTGTGCATCGGACGACCCTTATCGTCGTTAATCACCGCTGGAAGATGATGCCCATTTTTTTCAGTATAAGTGTTAATTGCCATCATAACAAACAGGAGGTTATTGTTGTACGGGAATGAATCGCGATGACGTTCCAATATCCTTTTGAACATCCAAATCGCGAGCGTACCTATTAAAATACTTACACCGCAACCATACATCCATTTGCGAAAAGTTGCCCGAATGATCATTGCATGCACGCCTTAAGGATGAGGAGATGGTCCCACTGAATCAATAATGAATTCGGCGTCTAAAAGTGAATAAGAATCGCCCTGGCAATTCATGTTGTATGGAACAAACGTGAAAATTTGCGCACCTTGGGCATTTGTGGGGATCGTAACTAACTGCTCTTGAATGCCCTTTGTTGAAAGGGGAACACCGGGGACCCAACTCAATCCAGGCGTGTTGGGCTTTGCCCCGGGCAACATTATTGGCATTCCAAGAGGATTACCTTCGTCAGCCCCGGTGGGGTCCAGGTGTTTTGCCTCTGATGGAACTGGAATTTGCCTGTGACGGCGTTAGCATAACG
>CAZVBC010000680.1:0-2431 GCA_964625155.1 uncultured Pirellulaceae bacterium | reverse complement strand
GAGAATCCCGTACACTTCAACGATCTTCACGCGACTTTGTTGCATCAGTTAGGTTTAGATCATCAGAGGTTAAGTGTTCGCTTTCAAGGACTTGATTATCGATTGACTGGAGTCGAAGGCCCTCGCGTCGTTCAGGATCTGGTCTCCTAGCGAGCGGAGCTTCACTCGGATCGTGCGCATCCTTCCGAGCTTTTCGAAATTGCGTGAGCGGTCACATTACGTGTTCGGTCACTAAGCGAAGTTCTTATTTTCTCTCGTTGACTTAAGGCACATCATGCAAGCATCGGTTTTTTACGCACGCGAGGCAGTGACCGCCATCTTGGCTGGATGCTTCATTGCGGGAGTAGGCAGTCTTGTTCGTGCCGAGCCTCAAGACCGCATGGTTGCCGAGTGGACGATCTTGATGGGCGGTTCGGTACGAGTGGTCGGCGATTCTCAAAGAATTACCAGTACTCACGATTTACCCGTAAAAGACTTTTACGTGGAGCTAGTTGACCTCGTTGGTACCAACATTCTACCTCCAGATCTGGTGCGGCTATCGAGCTTGTCACAACTTCGTTTTCTTTATTTACCCGGGCCAATGTGGAACCCCAGCGCAGGGGCGAGGATCGATTATAGTCCTGAACTCAAACACTGGGCTGGGCTACCTTCCCTCGAAGAATTGGCATTCAGCTATACATATTTGGAAAGTATCAAATTTCAAGACGAGGGTATCGATGCCATCAAGCCGCTGGGGAACAAACTAAAAAGGCTCAGCTTGGAGAACACCACAGTACGTGGGCGCCATTTAAACGTGTTCAGCAATCTTGAGTATTTGGATCTAGTTTATTGCCCAGTAGACGACATCGGCATGCAGCAATTGCAGAGCTTGACCAAGTTACGTGAATTACTGCTGCGCGATGCCGTAATAAGCGACCAAGGAGCCGAGCACCTGCGCGACTTGGTTAATCTTCAGCGATTGGATTTGGGGGGCACCAAGATTGGCGACTCAGGTATCGCCTGCCTTTCAAAGATGCACCAAATGCGCAAATTGAATCTGCAAGGTACCGAAATCACGGACGCTGCGATGCAGGTTCTCTCGAAGATGCGGGACCTCGAAGAATTGAATTTGTATGGAACTCGCATAAGCAACGATGGCTTAACCCAGCTCGCAAAACTGAACCGATTAAAAATGCTGGATGTGCGCTATACGCAAGCCAATCGTGCAGGTGTCGATTCGTTTCGTCAAGCAGTTCCGGATTGCGCGGTCGAGTTTTTGGAACAGACCGTTCGAACCGAATTGACCGAGGCAGCTAAGCAAAACGTGGAAGACCAATCCGATATCGTTATTGCCGAGTGGGTTAAAGCTATCGGTGGTTCGACCAAGTTTGCTGACTCGTCTCTCATAGGCGTGTCGCTCGCGGCCACTGGGGTGACCGACGCTTTGCTGCGAAACTTGAAAACTCTACGGCATCTAAAGTTTCTTGACCTACAATCGACCGATGTCGGCTTGCCAGGGATTCAGCATCTACATGGATTGGATGCTCTAGAGGAATTGAATCTCAGTGACACCTCGATTACGGATCAAGCGTTAGCAGAGCTCCGTCCATTTCGCCAGTTGCGCAAATTGCAGCTCAAAAACACCCGCTTGCGCGGCAGCGGTATTGAGCATATTTTGAGCTTACCACTCGAAAAACTCAGTATTTCAAACTCGCCCATTGACGATGAGGCCCTTTCGAAAATCGCGGGCTTGAAAAATCTCAGGCAACTTGCGTTAGCATATACAGACTTGACCGACAAAGGCATCAAACATTTGGCTGGGCTTGAAAAACTGGAACACTTGGATTTGGATGGGACCGACATTGGTGATGCGGCATGTGAAGAGCTGGCAAAGATTCGATCGCTAACCAATTTGCTACTCAGTTACACCAAGACGTCTGACAAGGGGATAGCCAAACTGGAGTCATTGACTCGCCTACAACAGCTAACCTTGATACGCACACGTATTTCCAATGCGAGCATGGAATCGATTGCCAAACTGACGGGGCTACTTGAACTTGATTGCGACTATACGGAACTCGATGATTCGGGCCTTAAGCACATCGTGTCCCTGGTTAATCTACAAAGGTTGAACTTGGACAGTACCCATGTGACAGACAGAAGTGCCGAGTCTTTGCAGAAACTAACACGCTTGCAGCAACTGAATTTATATCATACGTTCTACACACCTAAAGGCATCGAAGCGATTCGCAAAGCGGCACCAAACTGTGCAATCATCTTTGATCCCACATCGAGCGATCCGAAGCGGCGACGCAGCTAAAGACGTGTAAAATTCTTAGTCTCTAAAATTATTTGCGATAGTGTTTTATGTCCCAGCGATTTTGCATCTTTGCCTTACTTTTGGGAGGCAACCTGCTATCGATTCAAATTGCAAATCACCGCGCATGGGCAC
>CAZVBC010000679.1:0-2434 GCA_964625155.1 uncultured Pirellulaceae bacterium | reverse complement strand
GGGTGCATCCGAAGACCTCATCAGAAACATTCACGGCGTTGCCCCTGTAGCTGAACTCGACGGCGACGAAGTGGGCTTTCTGGTGGCGAAGGTGGCCGAGATCAAGAGGCAAAGGTAGGGAGAAGGAGCGAGTATGAAGCTATTCAACGAAGGCGGTCTTCGAGAAGTCCTTGAAGGCCAGCGCAACAAGCTCATGTCCGAGGTTGAGTCGCAGGACCGCAATTACCTCCTGAACGCAAACGAAACGCAACTTGTTGCGCACTTCACTGAAAAGTACCGCATCGAGCCGCTCGAAATCCTCGCTGACAAAATCTCCGCCTCTGACCGGGAAGAACTCATTCCAGCAGAGCGGTTCGACAGTTTTCGATTCAATGTCGAACGAGGAGGAAAATACCGGAAGCAGGTCGTCACTTATCACATTCCTTTTTCTGGGGACCAGAATCTACTCCGTTTTGCTCCGTCCACTCGGATTCTTTGGACAATGGAAGTCAATGTGTCGAACGGAGAAATTCTGTATGACCTCATCAACTGGAGTGACGATGCAAGCAACATAACTCGTGAAGCGGAATCGTTCTTGACGAGCTTGCAAACACAGGCCGGTCACGTTGCTACCGAAGTGAATGCCTTCAACGCACGGCTCGAAACTGAAGTGGCTCAAATAATCAAGAGCCGGAAAGATGAACTGCTAAAGAAGTCAAATTTGCTTGCATCTCTGGGTGTACCGATCAAGAGAGCGGGTGATGTGCCAACTACCTTTGCAGTACCCGCACCGAAGAAGAAGGTGATTGTCGCTAAACCAACAGCCGCAACGTCGGCCTTCGTGCCGGAACCCACGCTGGACGATTCGACGTATCAGGACATCCTAAAAATCATCAACGACACCGGGATCGAGATTGAGCGTCACCCCAGCATTTATGAGGGCAAGGATGAAGAAACGCTGCGGGATCATTTTCTGATGGTGCTGTCACCCCATTTCAACAGCGTCTCCGGCGAGACGTTCAACAAATCTGGAAAAACGGACATCCTGATTCGGCACGAAGGCAAAAACCTATTCGTAGCGGAATGCGGAATCTGGAAAGGTGCGAAGCAATTCCTGGGAAAGATTGACCAACTGTTGTCTTACTTGACATGGAGGGATTCCAAGACGGCGCTGATTTGCTTTGTGCGAAATAAAGAGTTTGGCGCTGTGGTCGAGACAATCAAGAAGGAGATTCCTTCCCACGCTTGCTTCGTAAAGGGGCATCCTCCCGTTGGCGAAGCGTGGCTTCGGTACGAGTTTAGTCTGAAAGATGATCCGAGTCGCTCTGTCAAAATCGCAGTCCTGTGTTTCCACTATCCTTGATGACGACCGAAAACGTGTCCAATGGCAAAACAAGAATTTCTTCGGTTGCCTGTGGTTTCAGCCAGTGCCGAGTTCCTGGTTATGGGCTACCTGATGCGACGAAACATCCTGGCGTACAAAGCCCCGCCGAATAACGAAGGTTACGACCTGATCTGCATCCACCCGAATCCACGGCATCAACCCCAGGGCAATGAAGTCTCCCAGGTCCGTGTTCAGGTAAAAAGTCGCTACGCCACCGATTGCGACCGAGGCTTTCCGGTGAAGGAAGTAAGTCTTGACGCATTCGACTTCCTTATCGTCGCCTTCCTGAATATCGGGAAGTTCTTTGGTAAGAACGACGGCTCATCCGGGAGCCAGGAGCCGGAATTTTATACGCTTTCTAACGACTTCATCCGACTGCATCACGACCCAAGTTCGTCGTGGCAAAAGGTGAAGCTCAAGAAGTTGCAGGGTGTGATAGAGCCGTTCAAGAACGACCTGGGCTTCGAGTTGATCGCCGAAAAGCTGGGGATACCCAGGCCGAAGAAGGATCGAACTGCCGTGGTTGAAGACGTTGGAGAGTAATCGACATGGCAAAGAAATCAAAAGCCCCAAACCCCTTCACTGGCCGCTGGCGCATCATCTCAATGAGTGCCTGGGATCAGAATTTCATTGACGAAGAGGAAGAGGGCTATTTCGAGTTCGACCAAAAGAACAACGGTCAGTTCCACTTCGGCTACGTTCAAGGCCAGATGGATTGCCGCCTAACGACACGGAATGGTGAACCAGCCGTTGAATGGACCTGGGATGGCAACGACGAAATGGAACCAGCGCAGGGCCGAGGCTGGGCCATCGTAAAGGACGACGAACTCCACGGCATGATCTTCTTCCACAACGGCGATGATTCAGAGTTCGTGGCGGAGAAGGCTGAGAGCCGGAAGAAGCTGAAGAAATGACGACCGATGCGAAGACTTTTGGTTACTCCCACACGCAGAAGGCCCCGCTCTGCCTGCTGGTCTACGCTCTCGCCCTCGTATTCCTTGCGTTGGGTTGGTTCGTCCAGGACGCACCGCCGATTCCTTGGCTGTTCCCGCCCATTGGCCTGCTGATGCT
>CAZVBC010000678.1:0-2442 GCA_964625155.1 uncultured Pirellulaceae bacterium | reverse complement strand
GAACTCGATCGCATGCTTCCAAAAAAGGGAAGATTCGCGTTACTACGACACGACGTCGCTAAAACCTCGTCCCGACCGGCACATTGGGACCTATTGCTGGAAAGTGAGAATAAGCTGTTAACATTTGAGATACTAATACTACCAAGTGCGCCGGGAACGCTTAATTGGAGACGCTTACCAGATCACCGCATGATCTATCTAGAATATGAAGGGGAAGTATCCGAGCAGCGAGGAGTGGTTAAGCGATTAGCCGGTGGGGTATTCGAAGCTCATGTTTCATCGAGCCGGTGGGCTGTAGCACTAACTTCTCCCCATCTCAACGCGAGAATGACAATTAAATTGGACGGGGGTGAGCTTTCTCCGGTGGGGACTCAGATCGAATTTGACGTTCAGTCATTTATGATTGCAGCGCCAGAGGACCTTGGCACTCGCAATGTTAAATGAAAGAGGCGATTCTCGGTCGAATGAATTGGTCACCTGACACGGCACGATCGTTCTATTTTTTTCCTGAGCGTCGTTTCTCCTGAAAGAAACTACTCAGCAAGTGGCTTGATTCGTCTGCCAAGATACCTGGCGTAACGGTCGCTCGGTGATTTAATCTTGGATCATCCAGCAATCTAAAAAGGGTATCAACGGCACCCGCTTTCGGATCAGTGGCTCCGTAAACGACTCGTGGAATTCTGGCTTGCACGATTGCCCCGGCGCACATGGGACAGGGCTCCAACGTCACGTAAAGCGTGCATCCCTCCAATCTCCAGCTTTGCAAACTCGAAGCAGCTTGGGTGATGGCAATCATCTCGGCATGTGCCGTGGGATCAGAAAGTGCTTCTCTTTGATTCCATCCCGCACCGATTACTTTCGACCCGAATGTGATCACAGCTCCGACGGGAACTTCGTCTTCGCTTGCAGCCTGCTGAGCCAATACGATGGCTCGCCTCATGAATAGCTGATCCCAGTCGACCACAGCTTCATCGTCACTGGCAAAATTGCGGTCAAAATCTTGGCTATCAAATCTCATCGAGTTGGCTTCTTCGCAATAAGTTAGGGCATGAATTTCAGGTTAGGCGGTCACCCCAGTTCGCGTCCCACACTGCAACCCTGTGGCCTCTGTACTAACAGTCCCATTAAGGGCCTACAAAAGGTCGATGAACGGTCGTCGACCGACGTGAGGTACACAACGCGATTAAGGGTGTACATAATAGCAGTTTCCGTCGGAAGCCACGGTACGAGAGCAGGAATGATGGCTAAGTTGCGTTTCAGATGTAATCTCGCTCGATGGGGTCGCCATTCGTCTCCCACACTATATAGGCGTCTAGCGGACGTTCTCAACAGGTACCTTAGGACGAAACCAGCCAAATTACCGCGACCTGCGCGCGTTCGATGTTGTTGTGCGATTGCTGTTTTTGCTTGTATGGTTTGCTCTGCCGTTGCAGACGATCGAGAGACGCAATTCGAGCTTGAGATCCGACCGATCTTCGTCGAACATTGTTATGGATGTCACGCAGAGAAGAAACAATCCGGATCGCTACGGGTCGACTCTTTGTCAGCGTTGTTGGCTGGAGGTGATTCCGGTGCGGCGTTGATGCCAGGCGACTCCAGCAAAAGCTTGTTGATCCAAGCAGTTCGCCGTGTGAGTGAGTTGAAAATGCCTCCTGACGATCCGCTGCGAGAAGAGCAGATTTCAGCTTTGGTTCGCTGGGTTGATAATGGCGCATTTTGGCCAAAGTCAAAATCGTTAAGTAATGAGGCAAAATCTGGCACTCGCGCGGAAACACATTGGGCGTTTCAGCCGATTACAGAGCCGCAAATCCCGGCTGTCACTGACGGGGCATGGGTTAGAACTCCGGTGGATGCATTTGTGCTCAGCCGGCTTGAGCAACATGGATTGAATCCATCACCCGAGGCCGACCGGCGCACGCTTGCCCGCCGGTTGTATTTTACGCTTACAGGTATGCCCCCCAGCTTCTCAGCGATCGAGAACTTTGTGCATGATCCCGATCCGCTGGCTTACGAGCGGTTGGTTGAAAGCTTGCTGAGTTCACCCGAATATGGCCGCCACATGGCGCGTCATTGGTTGGATATCGCTCGTTACTCCGACACCAAGGGATACGTGTATGCGCGCGAAGAGAGATTTTGGGTTCATGCCTGGACCTATCGCGAATGGATTGTTCGCGCATTTAATGAAGACTTGCCCTATGATCGATTCCTAATGTTACAGATTGCGGCGGACCAAATCCCTGATCGACGCATCGAAGACCAGGCAGCGATGGGATTCCTCACTGTTGGGCGGCGTTTTCTTGGAGTCAAACACGACATCATTGACGATCGTATCGACGTGCTCATGCGTGGCACGATGGGTTTGACCGTCGGTTGTGCACGGTGCCACGATCATAAATACGATCCAATTCCGACAGCCGACTATTATTCCTTGTATGGCGTGTT
>CAZVBC010000677.1:0-2448 GCA_964625155.1 uncultured Pirellulaceae bacterium | reverse complement strand
GACATTCAGAGTTTGGCGGTGGCGACCGGAACAGATGAGTTCAAGAAATTGGAAACATGGATCGCCGAACATACCCTTCAACGGTATCGTGGCGTTCTGAACTATGTGCCTTACCTTAACAGGGTGTCATACGTACACAGATTGTTTCGATCGCAACCCGTTGAATTTATCAGAGCGACTTCTGTTGATAAACCAGCGCTGCTTCGGATGGCTTTGCTTTCTGCGGACGAAAGCTCCTACTTGATGGAGAAAATCGTCCCTTCTGCCAAACCAACGAACCTATCGCGACCATCCCTACTTGTTCGAAGTGGGACGACCGGAAGCGTCACGGTCGGTACATTCGCGCCTGAAACCGAAAATGTTCTGACAAGTGGCTACTCATTAAACATCAGGCCGACGCTTCTCGAAGAGGCTCGAGTTCGGTTGGAATACCAAATGACAAGAAAGATTGAGTTGGGGCGAAACGATGCCGAGCAACAGCTCAGCCATGACCAACTTGAAGTAGAGATTCCTCGACAGATAAAGACTTTAACCGTGGAAACGGCTTATGATGGTCGTCTCGACACAACCTTGGTAGTGGTCTGTCAAGCGGATCATGCCGACGCACCCTGCGAAATCACGATCATGAAGTGCTCGATGCCATCAAAAAAATGAGTAGTCGAACGAAGTACAGTCTACCACGGTCGCCGGTGTTAGCTGCGGTTTTGCTGGAAAGCGGTGGCTAATGCTTTCCCGAACCCGCAGAAATCCCTTGCATACCGTAAAGAGTCTGGCGTGTGCAGTTCGTCGGAATGAAAAAATCCGCCGGGACTTATATTATGACCTGCATTTGTCTCGGTGGCTATTTGCTCGTAATTAGAAACAAGTGGTTGCAACTACCAAACGCATGGGACCATGTCTTTGGGCCGTACTACGGAGTTGACCGGTTACCGCCGATCGCAAGTCCACATCATCTGTTTTGGCGTAAAACGGGAAGATCCTTGGACACGGTCGCTCGGGCACTCTCGCAATATGATGACTATTTTGGGGATTTGCCACGCAATTACTTGGTTACCGATAGATGTGTGTGCGAGACACTAATACAGCAGCTTGATCCTACCGCAAGCTTGCTAGAATTGTTGTTCTGTGAGGTGCTTACGTCGGATGAATCATCGGTTTTTCCACACGTATCGCAGTTTCCAGAATTCGACATAAACTATGGTTACGATGTGTCGTGGGCAACCTGCAATCACTCAGCCATATACCAGCCAACTACTGAAGGCGATACTGAGAGTGAAACGTATATTGCAACTTCACCGTTGACACATTGGAAAAGGCAAGTCGCGCGCAGTGAGCTTAATAGGTATTCTCTATTTGATAGTGTGGAAAAAGCGAATAGTCTGAAAATCGCCTCAATGGCAAAATGCCCGGTTCCGGCAATGATCGTGTTTCGAGTTAATTCAATTCGTCAATAAATTCGATCAACAGGACCGCATCGTCGAGACAACTCAGCGTGTGGTTACTAGGAATGCAGATGTCCACTCGTCAGTTGCGCATGTTATGATACTTGGGTTGGGAATCTTGGTGCTTGACAAGTGGAGACTTTTCTATGGCAACCGTAATCGAGCAGCGGACCCCCCCCGCGGCCATCGAAATCATGGGTGAAAAACGAATTGGCATCGATGGCGTTAGCTACGAATTCTACAAGCGTTTTTGCGAGGAGATTGGTGAGCAACCGATTCGGTTGTCGTATTGTGACGGGTGCCTCGAGACCATGGTTACAAAATCGTCTCATGAGTTTTTCAAGAAAGTCCTCGCAAAGTTAATCGAGGCCACGATCTTCGAGCTTGATATGCCTGTTCGTTCAGGAGGAGCGATGACCTTTCAGCGCGATGATTTGGAGAAAGGATTTGAACCTGACGAATGTTGGTGGATCGCTAACGAAAAAAAAGTGCGAAGGATAACCGACTTCGACTTTCTTAACGATCCGCCTCCCGACTTGGTGATTGAGATCGAGATCAGCCACAGCCTCACCAATCGAATTCACATTTTCGAAGCGATGAAAATTCCCGAAGTGTGGCGCTACGATGGCAAGCAATTGCGGTTTTGCTTGCTGAACAAGTCGGGCAGGTACAAGGACTCGCCCGCCAGCCGGTCATTCCCTTTTCTTAAACCCAAACACCTCCAACCATTTTTGGCGCTGCCGAACGCGGAAGACGAGACCACTCGCCTTCGCAATTATGTGAATTGGCTTCGCAAGAACAAGCCGAAGGCGTAACAGCCTCCTTGGATTTTCGCCATTACTTTTTTGAGCGAAGATTTGCAGATTCTTCTGCGCCAACAGCTCTCCAGACCGAAGATGGAAATCAGGCTGCTGAGTGGTCAGAAAAATGACGACTTCAATGCAGCCACGCGACGCTTCCTCCCGCCGTGCTTAGCCAAAGGGTCGGTCGGAGACTTGATCCAACC
>CAZVBC010000676.1:0-2492 GCA_964625155.1 uncultured Pirellulaceae bacterium | reverse complement strand
GTGCGAAACTCTACAGTTTCCTGAGATTGTTTGTTTTTCCACCTTCCGTTGTGCGCTCCATATCATCCGTAGGTATTGCAGCAATTATATGATCCCCAAAAGTGATATTGATATGATTCTCAATATACCCAAGCTGTGCAAGGGTAAGACGTCAAACCCGCGTGCATTTGAAGAGATATCCTCACAGATTGGCCAAAGAACTCCTGCTGATGTTCTTATCTCTTTGTATGAAGTTCTCTTCAATCCTCTGAGCGGGCTTCACAGCTTAGCGATCGGCTGTTTTGTTCCCGTGATTCCGGATTATCTACAAGAGATGCTTGACGAGCTTAAGGCCCCGGAATTCCCGGAAGCAATCGAGTCAGACGCAGATCGACGTCATGAATTCTTGTCTTTCTGGCTTGGGCGCATGGTCCGCGAACGAGCAGTTCGTTTGCCAGGTACTCCTAACGAGTGGATTGGAAATCGCGAGAGTGGAATTCGCCTGAATGCCAATAGCGGAAAATTCGAATCACTGATGCGGGTAAGGCTTGGATCATCCTTTTATTTGGAGCAACTTTCGGGCGGACAGCAGGGGCTTAAACCTTGGCAGCGATTCCTTCAAGAACGTTTTGGTACTGCTGGTCGAGCTGATGGGTACTTGGTAGATCCCAAACGTCTTGCGATAGACCTCGAATATCCAAAGTGGGTGCGTTGCGACGTCTGCACCTTTGCGATGCCCGAACAAGCGTTGTACAGAGATATCTGTCCAGAGTGTGGAGCGATTTCCTCGCTCAAGAAGTTGTCACCGGATAACACAGACGTTTACGAAGTGTTCCAAACCAGAAAAGGATTCTACCGTAAGGACATTGATAACGAGAGTCACGACTTGCGTCCGTTTGTAGCCGAGGAACATACTGCAGCCATTGGGGCAATCGATGCGCAAGATGCATTTTCGAGAGCAGAATGGCATGAAATGCGATTCCAAGATCTTGATGTACAGGGACCTGGCGGGGAGCGTGGTGGCATCGTCGACATCTTGAGTTGTACCACTACCATGGAAGTGGGAATCGATATCGGAAGCTTGACTGCTGTCTCACTGCGAAATGTTCCGCCAAATCGAGCTAATTATCAGCAACGTGCTGGCCGTGCCGGTCGTCGCGGATCGTCACTTTCCACGGTGATAACTTATGCGGATCAGGGCACCCATGACCAGCGGTACTTTAAACACCCCGCAGACATGATCAGCGGTCCCGTAACTGATCCAGTGCTTAATCTTGAGAACACAGAGATCGTAAGGCGTCATGGTTTTGCCATGATACTGAGCATGTTTCAGCGCGAGCGGATTCCCGCACTCGCCCACAATGCTGCGACTGCAAACATTTTTTCTTCACTAGGCCGTGTCAATGATTTCCGTGCTGGCGCGGAAACTGAGTTCAGCTTCCGGGGTCTGCAAAAATGGCTCGTTGAGCATCGCGACGAAGTCCTTTCATCACTTCGGTCAATAGTTCCAGCAGAATACCTTGAGAGTAAGGAGGCCGAAGAGATAGACGCGATTCCTGACCGACTTTTGGCTCGGCTTCAAGCTATCGGTTGCGACGAAATAGATCCGCAGGCCGAAGTTTTACCCGAACAACAGAATGTGGCGATCTGGGGCGGATTTGACGATGACTTCTTTGGGGATGATGATCCGGTTCCAGAGAGTTCGCCTTCATCGAGCGAAAACGCAAATCCGGATACTGTTGAGTCGCCGGAAGCAGGAAGGCAAACAGCAAATCTCTTGGATCGTTTGTTTGAAACTGCCACGCTTCCCTCCTATGCATTTCCGACCGACGTGGTAAGCATGACTGTTTTTGATAGGAATCGATCGACTGCTTTTCGCAGCGTGATCAAATATGCACCCCAGCAAGGACTTGATCTTGCACTATCAAGCTACGCACCAGGTAGAGAAGTTTTTATAGATGGCAAACGACATTACTCATTCGCGTTGCACAGCCCAATGCGAGGGGAGCGTCGAAAGTCGTGGGAGCGCCGAAAGCTCTATTTTGAGTGTGAACGGTGCGGATATGCAAAGCTCGAAGAAATTGACGGTGCCTTCCAAGAAGGGCAAGTGCTGGACTGTCCATCATGCAAGCTTGCATCCGGAATGGGGCCGGCCCTTTACTGGATCGTACCAACCGGCTTTGCCCATCCTGTCGACATGGAAGAGGAGTTGGCAGTTGATCAGCCGCCGGACTACACGCGTCCGACTCAAGCAAAACTGAACGCACCGTTTCATGAGGGTGACGCACTTGGTAAATGCTCTTCCTTTTCGGACCGTAGCATAACCGTCTGGGCCAAGAAGGAAGAGCTGTTTTTGACGAATCGTGGATCGGAAGATCTTAAGAATCGAGGGTTCATTTACTGTCTAAAGTGCGGAAGAATAGAACCAAAAGGTTGGCATTATCCAGCGCGAGCGTATTTGAATAATCGAGCTGCACATCCGAAACCGTTTCCCGACAATAGGGATCAGCCGA
>CAZVBC010000675.1:0-2525 GCA_964625155.1 uncultured Pirellulaceae bacterium | reverse complement strand
GAACTGGCCCCTTTTGAAGCGCCTCGCGCTGGCCCCTTTTAGGCGCTCACTGACAATGGCACGGCATTATCTGCTGTCTTGCGTGAGCACTACCGAAGTCCCGATCTGGCTCATTTCCCGCCGACTGGTTTCGCATTGATCACAGGTGAACCGGAGGGCGTGTGCTCCGCAACCGGTGAAAGAAGACAACATGTCGTTGCAAGCCTTTCCAATCTTGAGTGGTATTTTGAAAAGCATGCGAATCATGAATCAAACGTGCGTCGCATCGTTTCTCTTGCAACAGCTATCCATCAATTACCTTCCAACCTATCCAAGGAAATTGTGGGATTGCAGAACTTGATGCAGCTTTTAGGTGTCGATGCGAACGACCGTCTGGCAGATCGATACTGCCAAGCGGTTTCAAATTGTCGCCCCCCTATTCACCACTTGGCAAAGGAAAGCGGCGGTCTCGTTCTTCTCCGTTGGCTACTTCACCGAATCTTGCCTCACACCTGCTTTCTCCTAAGTCAAATTGAGCTGGCCGCAAGGCTCCGTGTTTCCGTCGAATCTCTCACACATGAGTTATTGGAAGGCCGCCAGCTTGCGGCCGCGTTAAAGCCATTCCTTTATACTGGTCCATTGAGTGACTTCGATGGTCCACGGTGGTGGCGAGGAGGAATTGAACAGTTCCTTTGGGATGCGACCGAAGGTGAATCTATGGAGACTGACTCTCTGCGTAAAGCAATGGAAAACACAGGAGCATCACTGTTGCAATTCGTTGATATACCTCGTCCGGTTGTAACCATAGATGAAACATTTAAGACGGAAACACGGCTCGTTAATTTCGAAGATACTTTAGCACTCCATTTGGATGACTGGCCAAGTTATGCGGACCCAGCATACATTCGCCGGGAGTTGCTTGGCCAGCATGAAGTATTACGATTGTTCGTGGCGCCGAACCAAGAAGTGGACTAAGGTTGCAGTATGACTCGCAGTCAAACCTATAACGGAATTGAATTTGAGTACCAGAAACTACTCACGAATCTTGCAGATATCACGGCTATCGCGAGTCCGTTCATTACCGCCGATAGCATCCGAGTGCTCAAGCAGTGTGGCGAGAATCTTAACAACATCCGAAGTTCGAACGCGAACACAGTTCAGTACTGGGAGATCAAAAAAACTTGGCCCGTACAAACCTTGGAAAGTAGCGGCGAGTATAGAGCTTCTGCTAAAGGAACCGGGAGGCCGGTTTTCGCCTTATTCTCGTTTCGATGGGGTATAAAAAATTCAAATAGCGGTAGCCATCATAGAACCTTTTCTTTGGTTGACGAGGCCACGACGAGTATTCGTGTGGTTGATCAGGAAACTTCCGAATTAGTTGCCCTCTGGCACATGGAAGTTGGCGATGCATCGTCGCCGGGTTGTCATTTCCACGCATCCATTACCGAACGCGATTACAAGACACAAAACTTACCATCCACCGATGATGGGAAGCAAATAATTGACTCTGGAGGAATAAAGCTATTCCCAGAATGGCTTAAAGTACCTCGCCTACCAAGCGTCATCGTTACGCCATTCGATGCTTTGGAGTTTTTGCTGTGCGAACTGTTTCAGTTAGGCTGGCTACAGGCTGTGAGCAACAGCAATCACAACGTAACCTCTTGGTCACGATCCCAGAACGATCGACTTAGTCGACTATTGAAATGGAAACTCGATGTACTGAGAAACTCTCAAACGGGTGCTTGGTCAGCCTTGAAGCGAGCGAAGCCAAACGCTCAACTGTTTGTAGGAAGCTGAGCGATGGCAACACTGACTCCTCCTCCATCCTGCAAAGTCTATACTCCTCTCGAGTTGGCTACCGCCATGGTGAAGTCAATTGCGACAAATGAGCGTCAAAAGTGGCTTGAACCTAGTTGCGGAAAAGGGAGCTTTCTTCAAGCGATTGCATCTCTTACGGTAGATCGTCGAGATGTATTTGGCATCGACCTTGACAAAAGAATCGCTCGTGCAGACCAACTTGGGACGGTTCTTCGAGGCGTAGATTTCCTCGAATGGTCGAGCTCATGTAAGGCAAGGTTCGACTGTACCGTTGGCAATCCACCATACCTTGCCATACGATCGTTGCCGTTGACACTTAGAAAGATCGCGTCCAACGTTCATGATTTTGATGGTAAGCCTGTCGGGCATAGGGCAAACACCTGGTATCCATTTTTAATCAGGTCGATCGAACTTCTTAAAGATGATGGTCGCCTTGCATTCGTTTTGCCTGCTGCGAGCGAGTACGCAGATTACGCAGCATTGGGGAGAAACCGACTGACCAACCTGTTTGCGAGAGTAGACGTCATTCGCAGCCTCAAGCCGCTCTTCACAAGTGTTTCTGAAGGTGTTGTCGTTTTAATTGCAAGAGGTAAGGGGACGCAAAGCGGGTTGTTTCGGAGACACGTTGTCGAGAGTTTGGACGATGTAATTTCTACTATCAATGACCTTGACACAAAGAAAGCAAGGAGCTGCAAGCAGAGCACATGTCCTTCTCAAACGACAAGTAC
>CAZVBC010000674.1:0-2525 GCA_964625155.1 uncultured Pirellulaceae bacterium | reverse complement strand
GTCGCGACGATTACTCCGACTATTCATCGTAAAGAGCTCGAAAGGTTGACCATTGAACTCAGTTGGAAGTCCTCGGAGATTGAGGGCAACACGTATTCACTGTTGGAAACCGAGCGTCTATTTCTTGAGCAGAAAGCGGCTAAAGGCAAATCTCGCGAGGAGGCCATTATGTTGATTAATCACAAGTCTTGTCTGGATTACATTCTTGCGAATCGCGATGTCGGAGAAACGCTCAAATTATCGGTACTTGAGCAACTTCATGCGGTGCTTACCGAAGGGCTTCATGTCGCTCGCAATATCCGTTCTCGCATCGTGGGCATCACGGGCACCAGCTATGCTCCTTTGGACAATGCGCACCAGTTGCGCGAGGCGGTGGAATTGATGTGCGAGATTATCAATGCCAAAGCCAACGCTTTTGAGCGTGCCATGCTTGCCGTATTGCTCATTTCTTACATTCAGCCGTTTGAGGATGGCAACAAACGTACCGGCAGGATGGTAAGTAATGCAATCCTGATCGCGGCAGGTCTCTGTCCGATGTCGTATCGCAGCGTTGATGCGATTGAATACAAGAAAGCGTCGATTCTGTTCTACGAGCAGCACAATCTATCGGCCTTCAAGCGTCTGTTTACCGAACAGGTAGAATTTGCTGTGAAAAACTATTTCCGGTAGCCTGTTGCAGTGCTCTGGGTGCGGAAGCGATAAGGTCCTTTGAATCACATATCCGCGACATATTCGTGCAGACATTCCGGATGAATGTGCGCATGCAACCAGGTACTCGATTGGTTTGGGATTCAATCTAGGCGTTGCCTCTGTCCGCATCCACCTCCAACTAGCATCAAATCTTCATTTTACACATGGATTGGACGGGTGAGGTTCAGCCAAGTAGGTGCCAATACTGTCGTAAGTGAGACATTTGAGCAACACTATCGCTTGCCACCAAGGAAAAGGGGCGCTGAGTACCGTAATTGCTCAAGCATTATTCAGGTTAAGCAGAAGCTCTGCTCTGCTGTTTTGCCTTTGATACCCCCAACTGCCGGTCTGGCGGATTCAAGGCGTTTCGCAAGCAAGGTTACAATCGGTTGCTCCATATGGCTTTCTGATGCCTCGACGGTTCTAGGACTCGGCGCCGTTCCAACAGACTCATGGTTCGACTTAAGCTTTTTGATTTGTTGGGAGAGCTCCGTAGGCAATAGCTTGGCCTTGTCGTCGGCTGCTGGCGTGCGATCGGAAAGCGCAGACTTTAATTGATCGCGTAGCTCGGTCAGTTGTTTGAGATACAGGTCGTCAGGAAACGGTTGCCCCAGCCGTTGCTGAAAATCATGCGTCTGGCGGTTGGCAAGAGCAAGATCTTCAGTGGTCTTTCCCAGCTGCTCCTGGTAGGTGCCTTCTAGTCGGGCAATGGCATTGAGGATAGCTCGGGGACCGGTGTGATTGCGGTTGAGCTGCGTGATGCGTGTTAACTGGCCTTCGAGATAGACTTCGGAGGCTCGCGAGTGAGGTAGAAGGTTGATGCCAAACTTCAGGCCGTGGATTTCGCCAAGCGGAATCTTGCTCAGTCGATCAACTTGATCGGGGAGTGTGGCGAGCTTCAACCCAAGTTCGTTTAGGGCTTGGTCCTGCAGGACGGTACGCTGGCCGATTTTCATCGGAGTGAATGTATTGGCAGCGATTGTAGAAATGTCCTGCTCAAGTTGATCGTGGCGTTTGGTTAGGCGGTTGATCGTATCGGGTAGCTCTTTGAGCTTGCGGCGAATCAGGAATTGATCGTCGGTGTGGTTCTTCTTGAGCACGGCCAGCCGCTGGATCTCGGCGTCGGCTTCAGCAAGGGTGAGCACGGCAGGGTTGCCGGAGGCAATGGCTTTGACCTCGGCGAAAGAGAGCTCCTGGCCGCCAATGTCGTCTGCTCGTCGGTCGGTGCTGTCGCCGGTCATGATCTGGGAGATGAATCGGGCTTTGGTTTCTAAGGCTTGCCACATATAGGCGTCGAACGATCCTTCGGTGACGTAGCGATAGATGGAAACTTTGGGGTTCAGGTTGCCCTGTCGTAGGATTCGGCCCTCTCGTTGTTCAACTTCGGCAGGTTTCCAGGGGGCGTCCAAATGATGAAGGGCTATCAGTCGACGTTGAACGTTGGTGCCGGTGCCCATTTTCTGAGTGCTGCCCAACAGCACGCGAACGGAACCGTTACGCACCTTCTCGAAAAGAGCTTGTTTCTTGGCGTCGGATTCGGCGTCGCCAATGGAGGCGATCTGGTCGCGCGGGATTCCACGTGCTATGAGCTTTCGGGTGATGTCTTCGTAGGCGGAGAAGCCCCAGGGCGTTTTCTGCACGCCCATGTCGCTAAAGATGAGCTGCGTGCCGCGATTACCTGCGGATTCCTGCCAGATATTGTAAACGTTGTCGACCAGGGCGTTGATCTTGGAGTTGGGATCGTCCTCGGCATGGGCTTCTAACATGCGAGCATCGAGTGCCAGCTTGCGGCCGTCAGTCGTAATGGCCAAAGCATTATCCTCGCGTGGATCGAC
>CAZVBC010000673.1:0-2541 GCA_964625155.1 uncultured Pirellulaceae bacterium | reverse complement strand
ATCCGTCGCTCGAACGCAACGGGTCTGCCGTATGGTGATCCAGCCTGGGTCGAAAAGCTCGCCCAGGAACTCGACCTTGATCTCACGATTCGTCCGCGGGGGAGGCCCAGAAAACCGGCCGAGTGATCGGAGAAGTAAATAGTTCTGACCCCTTTGTTTCCTCCCCCCGAACGCAGCCAAGAATCTTCTTCATTATCTATCGAATACTGGCACCGACTTTACCGTCGATATGAAACAGCTAGATACAACATCCAGGGGAGCCAAAAGTCATTTATTGAAAGAATTAGATTCTGCAATGCTTGCTGCGGAGAACATGGTTACTGGTCCGGATACTATTGTAATTTCAACGCTCAGGGAATCTCCCTCGCAAGTGCTAGAAACAGATAACTTTGACTGGCACTATACACTTGGACATTATCGCACATGGGCTACCGCTGAAGTAAAGTGCACGTCAAATCCAAAGACAGCAACGCCTAGCTATGAAATGAAATGGACGCTACACCTCCGTGACAACTATCATTTTGAAAACACTGGTTTACCTGCTGGATTTGTAACTGACAGCGAGATGGTTGAGCTATTCAGCTATGGGAAGGCAAAGCCATTTCTAGCCATCGGTTCGGATGCATTTACGGTCACTTGGTTAAAAGGACAACGCCACGACTCGGGTGCGCAGCTTAATCGCACGCAATAAGGAATTCCTATATGCATATCGCATAAATCCGATGCAAATATGCCGCGGGAGAATTATAAAAACATATAAATGAAAAAAAACACACACTTGTATTTATCATGGCGTCTTTAGCCATAACGACAATGCTGATCTGCTTCGCCGTACAGCAGCCTGTGCGATCGAGCATAAAGCGCCTGCGAAATGTATCCGATGATGCGCTGCGAAATGATGTCAGCAAAGCATTTGGTGTTGCATTGCCAGTGGATGCAATTGTAGAGGAATGCGTTTTGTGCGGAGGACTGGATCCATCGGTAATATGCCTTGTCCGTATCCCATCTCAATCTATTGATGGATTTACATCGTTGATTGCGAAACTGCCGGAAAGCCATGATATTGATTATGTCATGTCTGAGCTGAGATGTACTGGCTGGAAAAAGACATTGAAAAATAATGTCGCTCTATTGCGTCGTATTGATATATTCACTTATGTTTTGATCGAGAATCACACCAGTGTTGATGCTCGTGTGTTTCTTTTGACGGCCGTGGGAGGGCCCTTCAGGAGGGGGGAGGTGTTGCTGCATTATTTTGAATCGATTCGCCCCGTGCCACAAATAGATCGTGCGGAAAATGAACCTGTTCTATCGCAGGTGCGCTATGCCAACGAAGCATGAGTGAACATATGTGAAGAAGGGGATAAGGTGTCAGGAACCAATACCAGACCAGCCGTCACACCGACAGCCAAGGTCAGCCGCTCTATGCGACCCGTAGTTACGATTACGACAAGGCGGGTGTCCTATGCCAACGAAGCTTGAGTGAACATATGTGAGGTTCGATTTTGCCGGTATTTTCGGGGATTCGGACCCTGAAACCGTCGGTGCGAAGGCACCTGCGGTCTGATCTTTGACAACTTGAAACGCAAAATTCGTCGACGGCCACGTCGGCGCGCACGTTGAGCGCGGAGCGCTCCACGTGTCGCAACGGTCGTGATTACGCAGCGTGCTGCACGCGCACCAGCGGCAGATGCTTGCGGTCCGCCAGGAACTCGACGTCGAGTTCAACTCGAGTGCCGGGACTGCCGCGTACCAACGCCCAAGGCACTGCACACGGTGAACCGCGTGGCCAGCGCGAGCGGGGCTCGTAACGGGGCTTACGATTGGCCGGGAATCGGGATTCGTAGACTTCGTTGGGAGTGCGGCCTCGTAGCGTGGTATGCGGTCGATGTTCGTTGTACCACTGCACCAGCAACGCCACTTCATGACGGAACTTGCCTTGCGATAGCGGCACGATCAGCAGGCAAGCCAGTAACTGCTTGAGCGTTAGGATCACCCGTTCGACAACAGCAATGCTCCCGTGTTTGCCGATCGCCCCATAACGTGGACGAATGCGACGCCGCTTACACCACTGCTTAAAGCTCGGGCACGAGAACTGCGTCCCTTGGTCACAGATGATGTGCTTGGGCGTCGCATGGGCCTGACGAATCGCCCGTGCGAGGCATCGTTGTACATCAGCCGACGTCGGTTGCTTTTTAAAAGTTGCGACGCCCATGATCCGACGCGAATAATGATCGACGACGAGCGCCATCCACCAACAGAATGGCCAACAGAGCGGCAACGAGAACGGCAACCACGCTGTCCAAAAGCCGCCGGCGATTGGCACGGTGGTCAGATCCACGTGCCAGACCTGATTCGGCGACTCGGCCGTGACCACCGACTCTGCGGCCTTGTCGCTCGGCGCAGGAGACGGTTCCGGCTCGACCGGTTGGGAGTCCGGGGAGGCTTGAATCATTCGTCGGACGGTCGTGGCCCCGAGGTGCAAGCCCGCGCGGGCCAGCGACTCGGCAATGGGATCGTGGTGTCTTGAGGCTCGATGGC
>CAZVBC010000672.1:0-2547 GCA_964625155.1 uncultured Pirellulaceae bacterium | reverse complement strand
AGCGTGAAGTTATATTCCATAGTGTCACTCGGTCAGCCTGTCACCAAGTCGGAAAAGAAAATCGCCTCTGCCTTGATGGCGTAATAACATCCGTCTTATCTTGAACACCAGCTTGGCGCTTCACCAGCCCCGTTTTGTCCCGAATGTCAATTATCCCTTGCTTGTGCAGAATCGCAATCGCAGACTTTAGCAACTCGCTTGTGGCAGGTGTCTCGTTCGTCAGTTGGGAAAAGAAGTCGCCAAAAGCAACTCCATCTTTGAACTCAAACAGGCGCGGCGGCAATTCGTTCACGAGGTAATCATGAGTGGCAGCGCGTGCTATCTCGTCAAAGCGGAACTCGGGCAGTAACAACCGCTGGCCGGTGATCCTAATGTCCTCATCCTGATCGTAACCAAGCATCAGTAGTCCAGGCCGCCCAAAGTGTGCGAAACTTGTGTTCTCGAGCCAGTGCAGTCCAACCATCACATCGCGCGCACGGGAATGGTTGGAAAGATGGATTAACCAATAATCGCGATGAGCATCCTTAGACCGAATAAAAAATGGTGTGTAGTACTTCGCCCCTGAGTGGATATAGATTTGTTGATGAAGCATGAATTGAATTGCTCGTCGCCAATCCACTGCTTGCTTCGCAGATTGAATCTTATCCTTGCTGAGTTCCAGTCCGACCGTTTCTAGCGTTTTCTGTGTAGCAGGCAATTCGCTCAGGTAGTCAATGAGAGAATCTGTCGCAAAGGTCAGGATGACTTCCGCATTCTCCAGTTTCGACAAGATTTCCCGTATTGCTGAAAAGGGGACGTCAGTGTAACCAAGTTGATCGAGAACAAGATTGCGCGATTTCCCCTCGCACGCCGTAAGATTTGAGTGATGATGGAATTCACACGATTGACGAATGCGTCGTTAATCAGTTCGACTTTGTCTTTGAGTAACTCGCGGAATTCCGATCGCTCGAGATTTGCTTTCAGACAAGCAAAGGTCTCAACAGACCTCTCGACAAAAATGTACTCGACGTCTAGCTTGAACTCTTTCGATCGCTTGCATTGAGCAAGCACTGCAGCCTCCTGCATCGCACTCAGCATTAATAGAGGCGATCCGTATCGTTCTGCGTTAGTTCGGGAGTCGCGATAGAGCCCCCCTCCGGCAAAACCATCGACCAGCGTCAGGCAGAGTTCCGGAATCCGTAGATTCGCAGTCAAGACCTCGACGTACCGAGAGAGGTATTGCTGGATGACCCGATGTTTCGCAACGCTGTGCGGGCGAATTACGGGCAGCACTGAGCCCGTTTGCCACCTGTGGTGATTGTCGGACATATTGCGACCTCAATTAGAGTATGCCGCCCGCCAAACTTTCGGAATCTTGCAAGATCTGTGTCCAGATGTATACTTCACGAAGACGCAATCGTCAATTGGTGCCGAAAGTCGCGTCCATTTACTGCTTTGCCTCAATCACGGATGTGGGGAACGAGTGATGGCTGAACACTCAAAAATCGGTTGGACCGACCACACGCAGAACTTCTGGTGGGGGTGCCACAAGGTAAGCGAAGAGTGTCAGTTCTGTTATATCGCTGCGATAATGCGACGTGGCGGTTTTGAACCGTTCAAAGGACCAATGCGCACCAAGAACTGGGACAACCCACGCCGCTGGAATCGTGCGGCAGGACTTGCGGGACGGCGTTCGCGTGTTTTCACGTGTTCCATGTCCGATTTCTTCCATCCGGGGGCGGATAAATGGCGAGCAGAGGCATGGGACGTGATTTCAAATTGCCAAAATCTAGATTGGCTCATTCTAACAAAACGGGCGGATCGCATTGCCAGTTGCTTGCCACAGGGTTGGGGCAGAGGATATCAAAATGTGTGGTTGGGAGTGACTGCTGGATGCGAGGCATCGCTAGACCGCGTCGAGACTTTGGTGACAATTCCGGCCGCAGTTCGATTTATTTCTGCAGAACCGCTCTTAGGACCGATCGACCTGCGTCCGTTTCTCACGGAAATCGATTGGGTTATCACTGGATGTGAGCGAGCGAAAAAGGGGATGCGTCGTCTGATGCAGCTCGATTGGGTTCGAAGTATTGACTTGCAGTGTCGGGAGGCAGGCGTAGCCCACTTTTTCAAGCAATATTACGCCAATGACAATGGCGTGCCAAAGGAAGACGGCCTATTGGACGGAGTTCATCGTCAAGAGTGGCCTCAGTGCAGGTTTTTGGATTCAGATGTGGATGCTTGAGTGACCTGCTGGGTTGGCACTGGAAAATAACTTGTGCACTGGCCGCCCCTGTCGTTGCAGCGCCGTGCAGGAATCGTGCGCACTGGCGGAGTCGGTTACTTCATGCCGTCGATTGCCAGCAACCTCCAACGAGTCAGTTTGTCTGCAACGCGACCGGCTGCTGATAGCATTTCTCAAGGCGACGCACACCGATGACGGCGGTCCCCAGTTCAGCGACTGCGGATGGCCGGCGGCGGTCGATTTTCTGCACCGCCTCGCAACTCTCCGCGATCAGCAACGGGGCTGGTCACGATGGCGCTGCGAACGGATTCTGGCAAGTTTTCCGA
>CAZVBC010000671.1:0-2552 GCA_964625155.1 uncultured Pirellulaceae bacterium | reverse complement strand
GGCTCAAGTTGCACAACGGGTGGAGTAACTGGATTTGGTTTGGGTTCGATCGGCGCTGTATTGGCGAAGTACCTGAGAATGCCCAAATAAAAGAAGGTAGCCCAAGCGATCATCAAAACCCACCCCGCAACCACCGCAATATAGCGAACGTCGAACATTTGGAAGTTCGTCTTGGTTGCCTTGTACTCAAGCTTTGGCAACTCATTCATTTGCCGGTCAACTCCTTACTCGCGATTGATAAATCGCCGCCGAGACCATTGTCAAGACGCCGAGAACCAAAGCAAAGAGGATCTCGTTTAACCGTCCAAACAATACTCCATGCAAGAGAGAATTCGCAGCCAATACGCCACTGGTAATTGCAAGTCCCTTGGCGAAAGTGAAGATCAGGTCATGGGAACCAAATTGCCATTTTGGAAAATGCCACGAGCTGACAAACGCGAGGCACGATGCAACCAATGAAAGTAAAACGGACAGCGACACCATAGCACTCGGCTGAAATCGACTGAATAGCATCATCGCGATAGAACAAGCACTTGCCGGAAACACCCACAGATTGAACTGCGAATAGATTCGTCCTGCAATTTCGCGATCTCGTGATTCGATTTTGCGTTCGTGGTCTTTAGTGGAATCCGTTGCTTTAGTCGTTTCAATTCGTCGTTGTCGATTCTTTTCACGATTGATGTCGCTAAGTCCCCAACCGGTGATGACGTAATGGCCGAGGACGATCGCAGGCTCTAGCTCATATGCA
Organism: uncultured Pirellulaceae bacterium; assembly: GCA_964625155.1. GTDB lineage: Bacteria > Planctomycetota > Planctomycetia > Pirellulales > Pirellulaceae > Aureliella. The sequence continues at coordinate 1,804 of CAZVBC010000671.1, read as the reverse complement.
GTTCGCAGTGTGGGTGTCGTAACCCATTTCTCTTCAAGAACCTCGCGTTCGATGACCTTCTCCATAATCAGGTCGCCTTCAAGGATTCGAAGTTGCTGTCGAATCCAATCTGGTTGCTTACTGAGAAAAGCACGCTTCTCCGCTGGAATAGGAAACTGTGCCTCATCGATTGTTCGTAGCGAAGCGTTCATTACGTGATGTTCATGCCGTTGAATCGCGTATCGATTGCGCCCCTCTTGTTGCTCCCAGGTCTCGAAACGAACGAGCCTTTCGCCGCGTTCTCCCCTGCGTCGTCGAACACGTTGAGTTTCTGTTGTTCGGACTTGGTCTTGGACAATGATATGCTTGAAAAAATTCAGTTTGCATGTCGTATCGCTTGGCCATTCAACTAGCCCGACAACATCAAGTTCCACCAACACATGCATTGAAAGCAACAGTTGGGCCGCAACGGTGTGGCAAGACTCTCTCAACCATGCGTTCACGACCGGCGCAATTTCGTTAACTGGTCGCGCGACCAGTTCCGCCGTGATCACGGGTTCGATGGGTCGAGTCACCTGCTGGACTGAGCCAACAAGAGGCTCACGTGCCGCGCGGATGGCAGAAGCCTTAGCCTCCGACACATGCTCACCTCGAACTCGAAGTTCAATTGACTCGAAGCAAATCGACTCTGCAAAGTTGCGAACTTCTCTTTGTTTCTCGGCAAGGGCCGATGCACTTATAGAAGTCAGTTGGACAAGATCTTTATGCGAGCAATCAGCGCTGACCACTTTCGAGGGCAATGCGTGCCAAACCATCTCGCTCAATGCGACGAAAGCGGGAGTCAGTCGATTTGCCTGATCGACCAGTGGATGTTCTGGCGTCAGGTCAGTGCGTGCAAGTCCGTACTCGGCAATCAAGCGAGGAAGAACATCGTGAAACGAACTGCCGATTTCTGTAGACATGGCAATAAATTGTACTGCCAATTATTGCCCGATGTTGGCAGTAACAACCAGCGATCAAACCTGAATTGGAATCTCAATAACGGGTTGGATGGGTTCCAGTTGGGTTTGGTATCGCTGGACGATTCCGTCATAGAGTTCCGAAACCTTGGGGGCGGAAATCGTGATGACCAGAGCGTAATGTATCGTGTCGGCTCGCGTCGAATGGCCTGCTTCCCTTGCCTGATAGTGGACGTCGAAAACTGGGTCACGTAGCGTCGCCGATTGGAAGCCCTTTGAATGGTGAAGTGTCGTTTCCCACTTGTGAGCATCGCGCCGAAGCTCCTTTTCGGAATCATAGTCCGTTCGACGAAAAAACGACTGAGTTGCTGCCACCGCAGATTCGGGCTTGAACTTTTCGGCATTGGGACGAAACGTGATGTCGAGTCCACCCCGCGTGTAGTTGCTTGGGTCGTTTGCATCTGTTTCGCAAGCGATGCAGAAGGTCGCTTTGATGGAGACCTTGCCCTCTAGTTTCTTGGACGGCAACGGAATAGGTGTTCTGAGGTATTGCCCCGGTGTCAATTCGCCCTGATACACGATGCGGGCCTCGGTATCCGATGTCAACACAATCTCATCGATAGACTGCGCAATTCGCCCCCATCCAACTTCGAAGACAGGAAGCTTCTTGTTCTGCTGAGTGCAGTGAACGAGAAGTGCTTTGATTGCCAATGGAGAAAGGCTAGTTCCAAAATGAGCACGAACGCCCATGCCCATTCTCAATGCATACGGAGCTGCAAAACTGGTTCCCGCTTCGGGCGTTGCAATGGATAATGTTTGATCTAGAACGAAAAAGGGGTCGCTGCTACTACCGCCAGTGTCGATGG
>CAZVBC010000670.1:0-2554 GCA_964625155.1 uncultured Pirellulaceae bacterium | reverse complement strand
CTCACCCAATTTGCTAAAATTCGCCAAAGTATTCTGCTTTAAGAGCTCTACTACAACGGCAGTGGGTGAGTGGAACTCTTTTTTCGCGGACCGAAGAGTCGTTAGCTTGATATTGGTCCAGCGACAAAAATAAAAGTATGCGATTTCTACAATTGCTTCGAAACTGATTGGAAAAATTCGGGTTTATGCTTGCGGTCTCTTGGGAGTTTCCTAACGACTTGGATACTTTGGGTTCCTGAGTCGTATAAGATCTAAACTGACTCGTCATTAGTAATGAGGCATTCATGAATTCACTTGGAAAGTGGGCGGCGATTGGGTTGGCTCTAGGTGTGTTAGTTTCCGCGTCTAGCGCTGGTGACTGGCCACGATTTCGTGGACCTAATGGAACTGGGATCAGCGCTGACAAAGCAGCGGTTCCCGTTCAGTGGAGCAGTACCGCAAACATCCGCTGGAAGGTTGATTCTCCGGGCCGTGGAGTTTCCAGTCCGATTGTTGTAGGTACGCGAGTATTTGTAACTGGATATACCGGTTATGGTGCCAGCCGAGATGCGAACGAACGGATGGAGGATCTACAGCGCCATCTTCTTTGCTTGGATCGCGCAACCGGTAAGAAACTTTGGCAAGCTTCCATTCCCGCAGAAATGCCTGAAGATCAGTTTGGAGGAATGGGCGTTCCCGCTCATGGTTACGCCAGCCATACTCCAACCAGTGACGGTGAACGCGTTTATGCTTTCTTTGGCAAGACGGGGGTCATCGCGTTTGATCTCGACGGAAAACAACTTTGGAAGAAAAACGTTGGCAAAGAATCAGGACGTCAACGCTGGGGGTCCGCAGCTAGCCCGATCGTGCTTGGTGATTTGGTAATCGTTAACGCTTCAGACGAAGCGTCAGCATTAATCGCCCTCGACAAAGTCACTGGCGAAGAAAAGTGGCGAGCGCAGGCGGACGGCATGTCGAATTCATGGTCGACTCCGGTCGTCGCATCTGCAGCCACAGGTGACGAGATCGTCGTGGGAGTTCCGTTCGAACTCTGGGGATTTAACCCGGCCAATGGAAAGCTCAAGTGGTTCTCGAAAGGTGGCGAAGATGAAACGGCTTCGTCCAGCGCAGTAACGGTCGATGGTGTGGTCTATGTGCAAGGCGGACGGGGCGGAAACATGTTGGCCGTACGTACGGGAGGTAAAGGCGATGCTGCCAAACAAGTCGTCTGGGAAAGTCGTGCTGCCGGCCGGTTTCCGACGCCCGTGATTTTCGAGGATCATATCTACACGGTTAATCGAGGCGTGTTGAGCTGTCACAACGTAAAAACTGGCGATCGGGTTTTCCAAAATCGCTTGGCATCGGGGGAGACTGTTACTGATGAAGGTGGTGCTGGTGGTGGTTTTGGTGGGGGATTTGGTGGTGGTCGCCGCGGAGGTATGGGGGGCGATGACTATGCCTCACCAGTAATCGCCGACGGCAAATTGTTTCTCGCGACTAAAGCTGGCAGATTCTACGTTGTTGCTGCCAAGCCCAAATTTGAGTTGCTTGCCACCAACGACCTGACCTCCGACTCCAGTGGTTTTGATGGTACTCCTGCGATTAGCGACGGAGAGATATTCGTCCGCTCGCACGCAGCCATTTACTGCATCTCAGCAAAAAAATAGATGTGCTTGTTGTAGAGCTCCCTTTGTCACAACTCAATTTTAGGGATCGGGAGGGCGAAACGTCTGTCGAGCCAATTGCGCGGCAGCTCAGTAGGAACCTCGCTCTCCCGTTTTGACGAACCCTAAGCAGAAAAATCGACTGCAACCATCGATTTTTCTGCGATGAGTACTGTTCTGAGTATGAACATCGGGACTTAGCAGACAAAGAGTGGGTGACTGGCAAATTGCAAATCGACCCTGCGAGCGATTGATTAAAACTCGCGCGTTGTCTTGAGTCCGGGTTCGGGAACCGGATATTTTCCGTCGACCATTTGTAACGGAGCAGGGCTGTCGAAGGTTAGCTTTTCTAGGTCTGGTGCAAATTCGTGTTCACAATTCAACATGTCGTCATAGGTAACAATGTGGCCGGTATGGCAAGCCATGCGTCCCATCGATGTTACCAAGCTGGCTTTCACTCCGCGTTCGACTTCATTGTAAGGTTTGTCATCACGTACTGCGGCGACCAAGTGATCCCATTCCAATTGATAGGGATTGGGTTCATCTGGAGGATACTGCCAAACGACGTTTTTATTGATCATGTTCTGCCCCTTAAAGATCCGGCATTTAGCCGGATGATGTGAAGAAGCAGAAATCACCGCCGAACCCTTGGAGCCGTGCGCGTAACTGGCGAATTCTTTGTGACAGCCATCGATGATACGACCGTTCAGAAGCAGTTCTGTGCCGTCTTCGAATTTGTATTCGACCGAGTAAGTGTCAAAGTTCTGATCCACATTATCGCCGCGATAGTGACGTCCACCTGATCCCTTTGCTTCGACCGGCCAAGCATCTTTCATCCAACAGCATTCATCGATATTGTGAATCAGGAAGTCGCTGAATCCTCCTCCGCTGGCCCAGAGAAACGCATGGAA
>CAZVBC010000669.1:0-2570 GCA_964625155.1 uncultured Pirellulaceae bacterium | reverse complement strand
TGTCAGTGAGCGCCTAAAAGGGGCCAGCGCGAGGCGCTTCAAAAGGGGCCAGTTCGACAGGAAAGGGCGCAGTCATTCAGATAGTGGGTTTCTTTCGAGACCTTCTATCGGAGTCAGGCTGTGGTACGTCGGCTGGAAATGGATAAAACGCAGGGAATTGAGCAGTTATTTGCTTCAGGGATGACCAAGCGGAAGATCGCCAGAACGCTTGGCATCAACCGCAAATCGGTGGATCGGCATTTGGCCGAACTTCGGTCAAAAGGGGCCATTGACGTCGAATCGCTCACTGGTGAAGCGCTCACCGGGTCGGACGCTTCAAAAGGGGCCAAAGCGCCCACCGGGTCCCAGGCCGCGGAAACTAGTAAGCCAGCGTCCAAGACCGAAGGCCTTCAAGCGGTTCGATCGCGAAGCGAGTGTGCTCGTTATCACGATCAGATCGTAGCCAAGATCGAGCAAGGATTGACGGCTCAAAGGATCTTTCAAGACCTCGTTTCTGACTACGGCTTCGCAGCCAAATACCATTCGGTTCGGCGATACGTCGGCAGTCTCGTCGACAGTAAAGAACTGCCGGTCAGACGCATGGAAGTTGCGGCTGGCCAGGAGATGCAAATCGATTATGGCCAAGGAGCGCGGTGTGTGGATCACACAGGTAAGCTTCGAAGAACACACGTGTTTCGGCTGGTCCTGAGCCACTCGCGCAAAGGCTACACCGAAGCAGTTACGCGACTGACCACAGAGTCTCTGATTCGTTCATTGGAAAATGCGTTTCGAGCTCTTGGAGGAGTACCCAAGGTCGTCGTTTTCGACAATGCGTCATCGGCAGTCAAGCAAGCGGACTGGTACGATCCTGAGCTCAATCCCAAGATCATCGCCTTCTGCAAACACTATGGTTTCGCATTGGTACCAACCAGGCCGCGAACTCCCCAGCACAAAGGCAAGGTCGAGCGCGGAGTGGACTACGTTCAAGAAAATGCACTCAAGGGAATGACCTTTGAAAGTCTCGCTCTGCAGAATCAGCACCTCTTTCAATGGGAGAAGAACATCGCCGATACGCGCATTCACGGAACGACCAAAAAGCACGTTGGAAAGCAGTTTACCGAAGTCGAACAACCGGCTCTTGGACCATTGCCGTCAGAACCGTTTCCCATTTACGACGAAGGGATTCGCAAAGTCAGTCGCGATGGACACGTCGAGATTAAGGGCGCTTACTACTCGGCGCCGCCGGAGTATTTGGGCTGTGAAGTATGGATGCGATGGAACGAACGCGTAGTTCGAATGCTCAATCATCGCCAAATGCAGATAGCCATTCATCCGCGTATGGAGAAGGGCAAATTCAGCACGCTTTCAGAACACATTGCACCATCGAAGATCAACGGAATCGAGCGTGGCGCTCAGCATTTAATGCAAAAAGTGAAGTTGATCGGCCCTCAGTCGACACGTTGGGCCGAAGGAGCGCTCAGCGAACATGGTGTCCGCGGCATGCGGATCATGCAGGGTCTCTTGAGTCTCACTCGCAAATATGCAACGAGCGAAATCGAACGCGCCACGGAAACTGCTTGGCGTAGCGGTAGCTTTCGCTGTCGCACGCTCAAGAGGCTTCTAGAAAACGGAGGAGCCCAGCAACAGACCATGGAGTTCATGGACGAGCATCCGGTCATTCGATCGATACTCGAATACGATCAGTTCTTTAAACGCGCATTAGCAGGAGGCTAGACGATGGACACGAGTTTAATAACCACCTTGAAGAAGCTGAGGATGTCGGGGCTGGCAAGTACGCTAGAGATCCGTCTCCATGAAGCAGCCACGACAGGCATGAACCATCGAGAGTTCTTGGAGATCTTGCTTCAAGATGAACTACTGCTTCGCAACGATCGACTGATCAGCCGTCGCGTTGCCATGGCCGGCTTTCGCGACACCAAGCGCTTGGAAGATTTCGATTTCGGTTTCAATCCGTCGATCAAGAAGAGCCAAGTCTTTGAACTAGCCACCTGCCGATTTATTCGAGAGCGTCGCGACGTTCTTTGGGTCGGCCCTCCGGGAACGGGCAAGAGTCATTTATGTCAGGCACTCGGCCTGAGTGCGATTCGATGTGGCATGACGGTCTACTACCGTTCGATCTTTGACACGGTCCGCGACTTCCTTCACGACGAAGCCATGGAAGGCCACGATCGCATTCTCCAGAGATATTTGAAGCCCGACTTGCTGATCATCGACGACATGGGCATGAAACAGCTTCCCAAGCGTTCCGGAGAATACCTCTTTGAGATAATCATGCGCCGACATGAACTGAAATCGACGATGATGACTAGCAATCGTCCATTGGAAGACTGGGGCAAACTGATCGGAGACATCCCCAGCGCAACGGCCATTCTGGACCGCTTCCTGCATCGTTCGGAGCTGTTTCAAATCACCGGCCGGAGCTACCGCCTTGGAACAAGCGAAAATAATTCAAAAGGGGCCAAAGCGCCCACCGGGTCCGATGCCGATAACACGGTAGAAACCAAGCCTCCAAAAGGGGCCAAAACTTAAGACACCATCTCATTCACCAAAAATGGCCCCTTTTGAAGCGC
>CAZVBC010000668.1:0-2572 GCA_964625155.1 uncultured Pirellulaceae bacterium | reverse complement strand
AAACCGATGGTGGAAGTCATCACAGCGGCCGTCATGCTATGATGCCCATTTCCAGTTGCTTTGCGTGCGTCAGTTTGGAACTAGCTGGGTTGTCGTTCTTGATCAACCTGCCAGTCTTGTTCTCACCTCGCCTCAGATACGAGCAAGATGGTGAGAGTACTCTTCATTGTCTTGTGCTTTGTCAAAGCTTGTTTTTGGGGTTCGCCGATTCGGCGTTAGCCCGAACTTTTTCCAACCGTTAGCCGAGAAATCGGGTTGTCTTCCGGGGTTTTTGGCGAAGTCGTGCCGATACTTGCTTCTTTTTGTAGCCAGAATATTTCCAAAATGGGGCTAGCTAGCCTCGAGCACTCTGGTTATGCTTTCGGGCATGAGCGAGAAAAAACGATCGGTGCACGTGGCGAAAATCTCTCGAACGGTGAAAGACAAGACGTACACGTCGTACCTCTTGCGTCGCTCCTACCGCGAAGGCGATCAGGTCAAGCATGAGACGATTGGCAATCTTTCTGACTTGCCGCTCGATGTGATTGATTACATTCGGCGTCGGCTCTCTGGCGAGGGGCCGATGGCGTTCGACGACAAGTTTGAGATCAAGCGATCATTGCCACATGGTCACGTAGCCGCGGTGTTGGGGACTTTGCGAAAAATTGGTCTCGACACCGTGATTGGATCCAAGCCCTCTCGCGAGCGGGACTTGGTGATCGCGATGATCGTCAGTCGCATCATTCACCCAAGTTCCAAGTTGGCGACCTTGATTGGGCTGAGTGACGAAACCGCGAACAGCACTTTGGCTGAGGAACTTCAGTTGGGTGCGATTGAAACGAAGGAATTCTACGCATCTCTGGATTGGTTATTGGCGCGACAGACTCGCATCGAAAGCAAGTTGGCCAGAAAACATCTCATCGATGGAACACTGGTGCTCTACGACGTGAGTTCCAGTTACTACACCGGTCGCAAATCGGGTTTGGCCAAACATGGCTACAGTCGCGATGGCAAGAAGGGCTTGCCTCAGATCGTTTACGGCTTGCTCTGCAACCGGGAGGGTTGTCCGATTGCGATCGAAGTCTTCGCTGGCAATACGAGCGATCCCACCACGTTCTCTCAACAGGTCACGAAGGTACGTGAACGCTTTTCGCTCAAGCGCGTGGTCTTCGTCGGTGACCGCGGCATGATTACCTCTCAACGCATCGACGAGGACCTGCGTGATGTCGAGGGAATGCAGTGGATCACGGCATTGCGGTCGGAGAAGATTCGCGCCTTGGTTAATGCGGGAACCATTCAACCCTCGTTGTTCGATGATAAGGATCTGGCAGAGATCACCAGTGACGATTTTCCAGGCGAACGCCTGGTCGTGTGTCGCAATCCTCTCTTGGCAGACGAACGGGCTCGCAAGCGCAACACGCTTTTGACAGAGACGGAAAAGCTGCTGCAACGAGTGGCCGAAGCGGTGACTCGTACCAGGAATCCGTTGCGAGGCGCAGGAACAATCGGACTGCGTGTGGGCCCGATCTTGAAGAAGTATAAGATGGCCAAGCATTTTGTGACGACCATCACGGAGAATTCGTTCACCTATCACCGACGTACGGAACAGATCGAGAACGAAGCGAAGCTCGACGGAATCTATGTGATCCGTACGTCAGTGGCAGCCACAGACCTCTCGAGCACCGACACCGTACGCGCGTACAAGGATCTGTCACACGTTGAACGGGCGTTTCGTTGTTGCAAGACCATCGACTTGCTCATCCGACCAGTCTTTCATTGGAAGGACGATCGCATCAAATCACACGTCTTTCTTTGCATGTTGGCCTATTACCTGGAGTGGCACATGCGTCGCGAACTAAAACCCGTGTTGTTCGACGACCACAATCGCGAGGCAGCTGAAGCGACTCGCCGATCCATCGTGTCGCCGGCGCCGCGCTCGAAGGACGCCAAAGCCAAGGATTCAGACCGACGCACGTCGGACAATCTGCCCGTCCAGAGCTTTCAATCCCTGCTCAAAGATCTTGGCACGCTCTGCCGCAACTACGCCATCGCCCGAGACGCGGAATTCCCCATCGTCACTGCGCCGACACCTCTGCAACGCCGCGTCTTCGAACTGTTAGGATTGACGATCGCCAACTGAAGTAGACAGAACCAGGAAATGCGTTTTCGATCAAAATCTCGGAAATTGAAGGACAAAAGCGCGTTTTGGCGGAAAAAGTTCGGGCTAACGCGTGGCGGCGAACTCTGTGCAACCCCATTTCTTAGATGTGACAAAGCACTAGGCGCAAGTCGGCACACCCAAATCGTCGCCGATATCCATCGTTCAGGGTTCCCAGACGCAGCCCGCCCACGACCAGCCGACGCCAAAACCAATCAACAGGTTGCGACTTCCAGCATGCATTCGCTGTTCGCGCCGCATCTGGTCGATCAGGATGGGTAAGGTCGAGCTGACGGTGTTGCCGCAGGATTCAAGCCGGATGGGAAGCTGTTCGTCGGTGAGGTGCAGGCCTTGCTGGAGCTGCTGTAACATCTTTGCCGTCGCTTGATGTAGCAGGTACAGATGGATCTGGTCACGATCCAATTCCGCTCGCTG
>CAZVBC010000667.1:0-2578 GCA_964625155.1 uncultured Pirellulaceae bacterium | reverse complement strand
AATCGCTCGCCGATTTTTGCCTTCTCCCACCTCCATGATCATGACCTGCCCCATCACCGGTATACTCTACGTAATGCTCCGGTTTGGGTGGTTTGGTCAAATCCCAAAGATCATTCGATGCGAATATTTCAAAAGTTGGACCCGATTTGATGACTTGTGTCCTGCCGTCTTTTCCGAAAAAATAGACCAGATTACCCGCGACGATGGGTGTGGCCCAACATTGAGTCCCGAGTCGGCTAACGTAATTGGAGGTCCCAGACTTGGCGTCTAAACAATGGACCACGCCGACTTTGTTGAGGAAGTAGACGCAATTATCACTTACCACGGGACTTGCGTAGTCACTTACCGCTTTAGCGGCTCGCCAAGCGATCGTTGGAACGCCGCCGGTTTGCGTCGACAATTCGATGCACAGGTTCGATCGAGCCGCTTCCCCATCCGAGCCGAATTCCGGTGTCCTGGCACCAACAAATAAACGTGAGCCCAAGACAGTCGGTGACGGGACCGAGTTACCACTCAGGGAGTCAATGTTCCAGAGTTGTTGTCCGGTGGCGGCAGCGTATCCAGTTACGGCGCCGGCTGAACTGACCACAATACATTCCTGCCCTGCGCAACGAGTGACGATCGGTGAAGACCAAGAGCTGGACGAAGGCCTGTCGACCTTCCAAACGGTCTGACCATTGCGCTTGTTAAGTGCGATTAAGTACGAAGGGCCCTTATGTTCGATATTCAATAAAACCAACTCATCAGTTTGAGTCGGAGAACAGCCCAATCCGTGGTTATTGTCAAATTTGCCATACTCCGTTGTTAGCTCACGGCGCCAAAGTTTTTTGCCCGACAGGTCGAGCGCTATGCAGTCTCCAGTTTCAAAAAAAGCATACGCACCGTGGTCGTCGACAACTGGCGTCGGTGCTGCACGAGATGCCATGAAGTTCGAAGGAGATCTGTTGGCCGCATCGAACTGAAAGCTCCAGAGTGACGCACCCGATTCGAGATCCAGACACTCCACGATGCATGAGTCTTTCATTGGCCCATCGACGGACGTTACGAACACGCGCCCTCGATGTATTATCGGGACGGATTGCCCATAGCCTTTTAGTTCTCGCTGCCATGCCACACCTGAGCTGGGCGACCAACGCGTTGGCAGTTTCGAAACCGATGCCGACGTACCTCCATTGCGAAATCCTCGCCATGAGTCTCGGTTCGATTCTTGTGCTGTGCTGACACAGGCCCAAAGGCATATCACTGATGGAAAAAACACGGCAAGGATACACCCTTGCGTTTTCAACTCGAGAATATTGTTTCTCATCGGAATTCTCCTGACTTACGCGACTGCTAGTTGCATTGAATCGAATTCATGCGAAATCACGACTTAAGGGTTGCACTGACAGTAGACCGAAAACTTCTCGCCTCACTCGGCAACCGCAAACAATATATCACCACGCTACGCATATGCAATACGCACGCACTATATCGTGTAGTTGCACATGCATATTAAATGCAGTAGCATGTTGGGCATATTGACGGTGTGGGCAATTTGCCAGTTGGTGGTCAGCAGGCTTGCCATGTGGTTGTAGAGAGCAAATAAGGGAACTGGGTTTATGAATCGATCGTTCGGCTTTCGGTATCGACGAGGGTTTACATTGGTAGAACTGTTGGTGGTGATCGCCATCATTGGTGTCTTGGTTGGCTTGTTGCTGCCGGCAGTTCAGTCGGCACGCGAGGCGGCGCGTCGAATGCAGTGTGGCAACAACTTGAAGCAGCTTGGATTGGCGATGCACAATTACGTCGGCACACATCGCAATTTTCCTACGCTTGCCACGGATTCGCTTTACCTTTTCTCAGCGCACGCGCAGGTCTTGCCCTTTATCGAACAAGCAAATCTCTCCAACCTGATCAACTTCCGTGAACCGCTGATGTTGGGGCCGGCATTTAATCCCACGCTCAATCCGGTTCATCGTGGCATCCAAGATCGCCTTATTCCAACTTTTATGTGTCCATCGGACGGTGGCGATCCTCTGGATATCACCAACGGGGTTTCGTTTGCGGGTACGAACTATCTGGTAAATACTGGCTCAGGAGCTGGTATGAATTACTGCGAGAATGTACGAACCGACGGGCTTTTTTGGGGCGGTTCACGCGTGTCGTTTGGAGACATCACAGACGGCAGCAGTAATACGGTACTGATGGCGGAAGGACTCTTTGGTGGACGCAACAGTCTACCTACTGCAACTTTGGTGGATGCTCGACGGCAGATGAAGTCAGTGGGTGGCGGCGCTGTATGTTCGGCCACAGCCGAAGTGCTCTCAGCGCGACCAGCCAGCAGTTTTCGTGGAACTCGCAATGGAGCCTGGGTGCGCAGCACGGCTTTTCATACTACCGTGAATGCGTTTTACGTTCCCAACAGCCGCGAGCCCGACGTTTCTTTCCATGGACAGGTTCTTTCGAGCAGTCGCAGCATGCACCCAGGCGGCACTCAGATTACTCGGGCCGATGGTAGTGTTCATTTCGTCGGCCAGTCCGTCGATTTGATCCTCTGGCGAGCGTTATTTACTCGTGGCAACGGCGAAGTCTTGGGAGA
>CAZVBC010000666.1:0-2578 GCA_964625155.1 uncultured Pirellulaceae bacterium | reverse complement strand
GCTAAAAAAAGTTCAGATTAACTGTATACGCATCGAGAAAGTGAAATCCACGCGCGAGAGTTTCTTGCGACACGATACCGACATCGATATCGTCGTCGTTCAAGACGCCTCAGCGAAACCCATCTGGGCACGGCACTATGAAATTGGGACCAATCGCCCAATATTTTGTGGTCGCGATGGTGTCTTGAAAGCACAATTGTCTGAGATTGAGCGAGAGCGCAGAACCGGAACGGCTTGGTACGGTGGCTGGCCGCTGAGTTTGCTTTCGCATGATTATCCTCAATGGCGCAGTTCGCTTGCCACTGACGTCGTGAAGTAATCCACTTCGGCAATCGACATTCCCCTGCCAAGCAAAGCCTTCTCATTAAGCAAAGCTTGCTCTCCGAATCGTTTAACAGTTAGCCGCAGGCGTACTCGGACGTATGCAGACCGCAACTCCAGCAGAGTTTACACTCGTGCGCCTGCGTCTGACAGCCAAGCGCCTGCCAACGCCTGCCACTGGTTACTGGGTGCAACTGGTTGTTGGGTGCAACTGGTTACTGGGCTCTGCCCAGTAACCAGATGTCCCGCAGGCTCTGCCTGCACGCTAGCGGTTGCACGGTTTCTTGGCGGTTGGGAGCTGAGTACTTGCGAGGCGGAGCCTCGATTGCACCACATTCCAAGGCAGCGCCTTGGAACGAGTACTTACAGAGCCTTGGAACGAGTACTCGCAGAGTTTGGAAGGAGTATGGTATTTATTTTCCAGACGGAGACTGAAAATTCGGAACACAATCTAACTGTGCGATCTTGCCTCGACCGAGTCTTCGAAGGCAAGGATCGGTGTCAGTAACACTTGGCACAACAATTCGAATACTTGTCGATGGATGTTTGCATCTGAACTGGCACGCGGGCCTGCAACGTTCAGAATTCGAATGTGGTGATCGATGATCCACCGCTGAATTTCATGCGCATGAGTGCGATGCTCGAGGTTTAATCGTAGCAGGGGTTTGTTAAGCTCTTTGGCGAAACGGCACGTCAACGCGGTACCTCCCTGCAATCGATGCCGATAGAGAACCAGAGTACCGTCCGAATGGTCAACGTTCTTCATCGTCCTGATCGAGTAGTTTTCAGAGTCCGTTTCATCCAGTTTGTAATGCTCAGGGATTCTGCCGTCCTCGGCGATGCGGCCTCGCGGACACCATCCGCCGTGCGGAACACCACATTCGATAGCCGCATCCAATGCCGCACGATCGACACCCGTCTGGCCACCCGAAACAATCCGAATCAGCCCAAGATTTGCTGCGTGGGAAGTTGTCGCCATAACCTCGAGTTTCAAGTCCCTTCAAAACGCAATGACGGGGGGAGCGAATTCCATGATGAGGGCAATGCAGCCTCGACCGAGATTGGCGACCTACGAGTCGGATGTTCGATTGTAAGCCTGCGGCAGTGGAGCGCAATACCATCTGGGAACATCATCTTAGCTCCATATTTGCGATCGCCAACTATGGGCCATCCTCGGTTAGCCAACTGCACCCGAATTTGGTGCTTGCGACCGGTATGCAATCGCACTTCAATCAAGGATCGATTTCCAGCACTCTGGATAACAAGCAACTCTAGTTGAGCAAGCTGGGCGGTAACCGCGTGAGGTTTCGAGATCGCCATTCGATGGCGCGCTTCGTCTTTGATAAGCCAATCCTCTAAATCAAGCTTTTGACCAGGCTCAAGTCTCCCCTCTACGCATGCGCAATAGATTTTTCCGGGAGTTCGCTCTAAGAATTGCTGGCTTAATCGTTGAGCTGCCTTACTGGTTCGGGCCAGCACCAGAACTCCTGATACAAGGCTATCCAATCTGCTGACCACGCCGACAAAGACCCTGCCTGGCTTTTGATAGCGTTTGCGAATCCAATCAGCCGCCATCGTTACCATGCTCGGTTGACCTGCCTCCCCTCCCATAGTCGGAACACCGGCTGGTTTATTCACTATCAGTAAATGATTGTCCTCGTACAGTACATGAAGTTTATCCATGTACCGTCCTACAACTATTCAAATTGGTCGAGTCGCCTTGACGCGTTCGTACATTTTCAGCTAATTCATTCAAGTTAGACAAATCCTCTGCCGGAGTTTAAACATTGCGACAGTGTCCTAAAATGCATCCGAGCCATTCTATCGTCCGCGGCTGGCTGGTCGTAGCGGTGGTGATCGTGTGTACTTTGACCGGTTGTCGCAATCGTGCTTACACAGAATTATATGTCGACAATATGGCGGCCGAGATCCGGGCGATGGAGGATCTTGTCAACAGTTACGAACACGAATATCGTGCATTAGAGAATCAACATGCATCGCTCAAGCGTGAAAACGAACGCTTGCGCCAGGCAATACAAGGCTCCCAACATTCTCGAATCGAATCCGGTTCCAGTGGTGGACCATCAGGGGTACTGGAATTTCGACCACGTCAACCGCTCGAAGCCCGACGTGGCGCCGCAGGTCACGTAGCGCCCGCCCTTGACGAGCGAGCGCAGCGAGCCCTCGAAGGTCGCGCGCCCCACGTGGTCCACCACCACGTCCACGCCCCGGCCGCCGGTCGCCTTCTTCACCTCGC
>CAZVBC010000665.1:0-2600 GCA_964625155.1 uncultured Pirellulaceae bacterium | reverse complement strand
GAGTTTGCGAATAATGGGTCGCGGGCTGGGAAGACTTCGTTTGACGCCGTCCGCCATGTTGAAATTGGGTGTGATCTATTACGATCGCAATAGCCTAAAACTGTTGCCGGCCGGCGGTCTACTTTGGCAACCTGACCCACTTACTCGATTCGACATATTCTTTCCAGAGCCCAAGCTAGCACACTACCTTACGACGATAGGCCGATTCGACACTTGGTGGTACGTGGGCGGATATTATGGCGGAGGGAGTTGGACGATTGAGCGCGCGTCGGGGGCCACCGATTCGATTGACTTGAACGACATTCGTTTGTTATTAGGATTCGAGTGGGGACGCAACGAACAAATCCGTGACGGCCGACGAGTCGGATTTTTCGAGGTTGGTTACGTATTTAAGCGAGAATTGGAATTCAAATACGATCCTGTAGATAACATCGATCTGCAAGATTCGTTATTTCTGCGAGCCGGTTTTGGATATTAATCTCTTTGACGGGCCTGACGATTCGAAAATTGTCCGGAGGCAGTCAATCTCAACGAACTGACAATGTCGATGCTTGCGGCGAGCTATGCCGGAGCGTCAGCAGAAATGCGGTTAAGTCGGCAATTTGGTTGTTGCCAAACAATTCGTAACCGCTGGGCATAATAGAAATAGTCGAATTGCGGCGTTCAACAATTGATTGTTTGGGAAGCGTCATTTTTGTCTGGTCAGTTGAGAATACGACGACTTCGGTGGCGGATTCTTGCAGAATTACTCCGGTAATAACGCGGCCATCTTCTGTCAGCAATGATTGCTGGCTGAAGCCCTCTGTGATCGCCGCGCTAGGGCTGAGGATTGATTCAACTATGGCCTTAGGTTCAGCACGCACCCCAATTCCAGAAAGATCCGGTGCAAAACTATTTCCTCGACCTGCTACACGGTGGCAATTTGCGCAACCTGCACCATCGATGACCTCAAAAAACAGTTGCTTTCCTCGCTGAGCGTCTGCGACTGGTAGGTGCGCGAGCACCCCTTCAAGCGTAGCTTTCTCGACGCTAGGAATAACCACATCCATTTCCAACCGCTTGGTCAAGGCGACGAGCGATAGATAGTACCTTGGGTCTGGTTTTTCACAAATCGATTGGAGCGCTGTGCGAATAGGTGAACGTGGGCCGATTTCGGATGGATCAAGTTTGTGGAGAAATACAATTGTCCGCCACCTGGTCATTGGATCGCGATTGAGGCGAACAACGTCCGCCAGCACCACGTCGGCACCTGGTGGCAAGTGCCATGCAGCAGGTAACTTTGCTTCGGCAAGTACCTCGACAGCGCGTTCAATCCTCTCACGCTGGTAGCCGTTCGCTGCAATTTTTTCGAGCAACCAGCTCGCCAAGAATCCGGAATTGGCTTCGAAATTTGATGTGGATGCAGGATGAGCAGCGTCATTTACTTGCTCAGCACGCAATCGATCTTCACCTGAAGGTTGTGACCGAGCTGACAAACTGACCATGCGCTGCCAACCGGCAATGGCCGCTCGCTGAAGTGGCTCGGTGCCGGCAAATGCATCCCAGACCATATCGCGGGCAGCCAGCGACGAGGTTAACGGTATCATGACCAGCGCACGCTCCTGGTCATTTTGCAGTGTATTGTAAAACGCTGTAATCAGTTTTAGATCATTGCCGCGAAAAGTCGCCCGCGACATTAGAGTTAAATAGAGCCGACGTAACTCTGGGCGATCGATGGCTTTATCTGCTCGTTCAATTAATTGTTTGGCTGAAATCGATTGCTCAAGTTCAACGCGCGCGGTCGAATTCGGCATTTTCTTTGGTGGACTAGGATTCATCGCGAAGGCCAGTGCCCACGTACGCACATCGTCGTCAGGGTCTCGCTCAGCCAACTCCAGAGCTTGATCCAGTGTCAGGCTAAACTCTTCTTGAAGTCCAAGTAAAGCGGCCAAGCGTACTCGCGGACGAGGGTCCTTGAGCAACCGCAAGCGTTGATCGATGTTAGCGATGCGGCGCAGTGCTCCCCAACCAGCATAAAACACGAGTCGATCTTGTTCTTTGGCGAGCTGGTCAATCAGACTGGCGAGCATTTCGGTTGCGGTTGTCTGGTAAACTGCTTGAATGGCTTCGAAACGGATGCGTGGTTCAGGATCGTTTAGCGACGTGCGCACGATTGTCGAAAGTCCCGGTGCTTTGTGCTCTCGGTGGCGATAAGCCGAAATCCGCAGTGCTTGCAGTCTGAGTTCAAAGGCTCCGCGCTGAACTTCGCTTGCCGATTGATTGAGAAAGGCTTCAATGGTTGAATCGTTGGGCAGCATGCGACCGAGCGCCCACATGGCCCATGTTTGCTGGCCGAGCGATAAAGTGCGTGAATTGATCGCTGCGATCAGTTCGTCTCGAACGGAAGCTCCACGGCGCACGAGTTCATTTTGTGCGGATACTCGCCATACGGGAAGTGACTCAGGACCCAGGTCCTCAATCAACTGATTGAATCGCCAATCGGTAATGGGTAACAACCGCTTGCCCTTCAGAGTCCACGCTGCAGCGGGCCGCAGTGCAGGATACGTCACTTTGAAAACCCAACTTCCTTCGCTTTCTCGTTCGTAGTCATAGTTACTTCC
>CAZVBC010000664.1:0-2605 GCA_964625155.1 uncultured Pirellulaceae bacterium | reverse complement strand
GGTAGAAATGGCATTCCTGTAGGATGCGTTTTCGTCCTGTAAGGGACATGATGTTCGCGTCGACGTCAACCGCTCAATCAAATTTTGTCCCTAACGGGACGTCGGCTGATCGTTACCATTGCATGCTGCCGACATTTTGTCCCTATCGGGACGATTCACGCGGAATAAAAACTGCGCATCAAAACTCAAGTCAATATTACATTTTTAACACCCCAGGCTAGTGCCCATCCGCTCACTTTTCATCAGCCCAGCGTCGCCCCTCCCGAAATCCGCAAGCATAGGTCCAAAAGTTGTTTAGAGCGGCAGAGAGAAGTTTCCTACCGAGCCACCCCTTATAATTGGCTCAGCAGGGAAACGGGTGCGCGGGGGGCTTACCGTACTTGTGCAGCTAACGACTGTCCTGTCAGCCGTCCGCTAGTGATGGCCCAAGCGATGTGCAGGCCATGTCCCCACAAGACCATGCCACCCAAGCCATTTTGCCCTATCGCAAAAAGCCCTGGTATCGGGTTACTGGACTGATCAAGTACTTGCATCTGAGTATTGATCGCGGAGCCACCCTCGGTTGTGGTGAAATACGCTTTGACCGGTCCTAACAAACACCATCTACAGCCTTGCAAAGGAACCTGACGCGCTGCGTTGGTTGCAGTTAAAGTTTCCTGCAACGCTTTGATCGGGAGCCCACGAACCACGCACAATTGTTCGATGTGCTGACGTGTAATAGCAATATCCGGTCTAAGCTTTAGATAGTCTTGCACATAAGCGTAAGCGATCTCGGGAGCTGTTGAGATAAACTTTGGCCATGCACTGTAAAGCTGGCATAGACGTTCGTCCAACAGAATATAGGCTCGCTTGTTAACTTGGGCCGCGATAGCGATTTCCCGTTCAGGTGACTTGAGTTCATCGCAGAATCTCTTTCCCTGCTCGTTTATTAAAATTGCACCATCAGCAAAAAGTGCGTCTTCCGGATGCTGCCAAGTTACTAACAAGCGTTTGATTAGTCGCTGTAGGATCCATTGAGGAACCCACGGCAAGCATCTTCCCACAAGTCGCATGGCGATTCCTCGAGAAGGAATCAACTGTTCAAATCCACCATGGCGACTAGGGACAAATCGCAATTCTGGGCCGTAGGTGATATCCATGTTAACCATACGTGCACCTGCCTGTTCAGCCAGTCGATGCCCGTCTCCAGTGGCATGGCTGTTGATTCCCTCAATGGCCTCAAATCGTGGGCCTTTAAACCGACCAATCATGTCGGCTGAATTCGCATAGTCACCGGCAGCCAACACAACTCCTACAGTAGCAGAAAAACTCGCAGTTCGACCATCGACGCAAGCTACCACGCCACATACGCGATGCTGCTCAGTGAGCAAACTTTCGACTCGGGCATTACAAACAAGTGTTCCACCGTGTTTCAAGAATCGACTGTGCATCGCCGCAATATAGGCCTTTGCATTCGGAACGACATTGTGCATCCGAGACACTCGATTCGGCGGCTCAGGATTTGGACCGTGGAAGACTAACCCCATGTCCATCAACCAATGCAAGGTATCTGCGCTATGCTGCAAGAAGAATTGCCGCAATTGGTCGTTGTTTCGCTGTTGATATTCGCTTGGTCCAAACAAACCAGCGTCCACCGCGTGAGTTACGGGATCATCGAAAATTCCCTCGCTCGCTTGCAAACGGGTCCCACAAGCGGTGAAAGAACCAATGGCGATGCCAGTCGTCCCGCCGACTCGCGAGCACTTTTCCAGCACCAAAACGCGCGCACCCCTTTCTGAAGCTGCCGCAGCGCACGCCAGCCCGCTGCCACCTGCTCCGACAACAATTAAGTCAAACGGTTGCATTGAACCCAACTTTTTTCTCCTACTCGTGAGTTGTGACGTTTTGTTTTGCTGAGAGATCGGAAGCGCCAAAAGTGTGAGAAAAAATCTTGACATGACCGATGGCACCTGTACATTCGCTTCAAAGGAGCGGACCCACTTTGCGTTGAATAACAAGGAGTCAACCGTGTCGGCGATTCTTCACTCTTCACCCCTTGCATGAAAGCCAAAAGCGATTCCGCAGTTTCGCACTTCGAACAGGTGTTACCAAATTTTTCGTAGAAATAGCGCATTGTGCAGGCTTCTTTAAGTCGCACTAGTTATTTGCAGACGTGCTCCGTATAGCTTTGAAGCAAGTTGTACTGAGCGCCGATGAATCAGGCGTGCTTAAGTCTTGCAAGAAGAAAGGATAAATACACTATGCTACGCACGATAATGATTCTTTTTCTGAGCATTTATTTTGCGTTAAACGCAGTTGCGGTTCGTGGTCAAGAAAGGACCGTTCGCCAAGTTCATAACAACCTTCGGCTTCCTATGGGTGGATCGATTTCGGCGGATGGAACGCGGTATTGGTCCCCTGATCATTTGTGGATGATTTCGATCAAATTCAACGAAATCCACGTCACATTGGATTTTTCTTTCGGTAGATCCTATTGAGTGATGGCAGTTGTGTCTGCTCGCAAGGATGATGGTTGTAAAACCAACCTCCAAATGGGTCAAACGGAACTCTTCGATGTTGTAACTGCGTAGGCAGAGCCGCACATTTGCATCGACCATACTAGGCT
>CAZVBC010000663.1:0-2608 GCA_964625155.1 uncultured Pirellulaceae bacterium | reverse complement strand
CATGCCAGCCGAAATTGCTCGTGAGATTAAAGCCGAGCGGAGTTCGGCATTTACGCCTTCTTTTTATGGCCAGGAACTTGAACTACTGCCTGGCATTCGTTCATCAGCGGCTGGTAGCGCGCAGCAACTCGAGACCTCCGAAGAACAATCGACCGCCACAAAGAGGCTAGAACCGAGCGTAAGCTTATTAGAGCAGTGGCCGAAAATTGCGGCTCACATCGACCAGCAATTAACTCAATCAAGTATCCCTGTGCGAAACGGCAATCGTGCAGTGAACCACATGGTCGCAACGATGCGGTTGCTGCGCATGAAATTGGATGCTGAGGAGCAGTCTGCGAACCAAGATGATGTAATACAGTACCGTCAGTGCATCGGGCTGTTGACTCGCGCCGTAGAGCGTATTCGCACGAGCAATGACTTTAAGGACCAAAGTTACGCGGATTGGGTTGAGAGTGCGTTAACAAGAGAGCTAGCCTGGCCGAACGCTCGGCAAAGACTCGCAGAGACTTATGTCGATGCCGCGCGGCAGTTGTCAAATAGTGTCGCGCGCAATGCAGCTCGCCGTCAAGCCATCGCACAAATGTGGATCAGCTCGCAAGTTTCTTTTGACGCTTTCACCCAGAAATTTTCCTACCATCTATCAAGAGCGATTGGCAACCCAGCGGTCGTTCAACGCCAATTCGGTCGCGCGGTTGCCGATTTGTGGGAACTGGCTGGCACCGGTGGACAAGGTGCAACGCCAGAGCGTGTGAAGAAGATCGCAGACTTTTGGGGGCATGCACCTCCTACGGGCGCAGCCATAGGCTCGCAAGAAGCGGAGCCTACACTTTTGCAGCGTCCGCCAGTGGGAAATCCATTTCCATTTGCATCTTGGTTTGCTCCTTGGGAGCGGCAAGCCGCCAAGTTACTTGTAAACGAGTAGTAAAGTTCAAGTCGCATATAGGATCGCCAAGACCGAGTTCTCACGGTCCGCAAAACGGAGCCAACGATGAATGCACATGTGAACAAATCAAATTTGCGCCGCCGCTGGAATTTGTTGACCATCCTGGGGCTGGCCATCTTGGTATTGCTAGCCGGATTTGTTGTTGTATTGAGTATCCAACAGGGCACGGCCGTTCAAATATACAACGACCGCATCAATGAACTGCGTGCCGCGAACCATCCGGTGGACAATGCTACTCTGGAAAAATGGTTTGCAGAACACAGCTCGACGAAGATGACTGACGATTGGACGGAAATCAATTCGCTGCTTACTAGTACGGACTGGGGTGATTTACCAGTGATCGGTTCAGGGCAGCTTCCGCGAGAACTTTCTCCGTCAACACCGTGGCCTCAAGCATCTCAAGTATGCAAAGCCTTAGAACAGTGGCGACCGCTGATCAACAGAGTTCAGGCCATTGCCAAACCTGAACAACCTGTGTGGATGCCCGTTCACTTTAGCGGAAGTCAAACATTACTGCCGAGCATACAGGATTCCAGGAATATCATACGCCTATTGGCCCTGGAATTTGAATATGCTGTTTACGTGCGAGACGCGTCTCGCGCTGTCAAGGCGCTCGATGCGATGGAGGGAACAGCGGCTGCATTTAAGTGGGAATTCTGCGTTGTGACGGCGCTAATTCACATGTCGTTTCAGGGGCAAATTCACGAGTGTCTTAATCGGTCCATGGCTGCCGACGTGTGGAACGAGAGTGAATTAGCTGGGCTGCGCGAGCGAGTGAAAAACATGCGCCAGCAAGTGGTGGACTGGAATACCGTCCTGTCCGGCGAGCGTGGATGTGCATTAGCCAGTCTAAATCTATTGCCCGTTAATTTACCTACTTCGAAACTAGAATTCATCAGTAGCTGGCAATTGGTACTGCGCCGGCCCAATGAGCCAATTCACGGCCTGCGCTCCCGCATTCCTGAGATGCCCGAATCACAGAAAGACTATATCCACAACTATTTGACGCGCTTTTTTATGCCGGCGCTTGGCGCATTTGCAACGTCATTGATACGTATCGAGCAACATAGCGAAATGCTGTACACTGCAATTGCGGTAAAACGGTTTCAAGTGAAACATAAACGCTGGCCTAAACATCTCACTGAAGTCAGTGAATCTGATAATTCGTTTGTAATTGGCAGCCACGGCAG
Organism: uncultured Pirellulaceae bacterium; assembly: GCA_964625155.1. Lineage (GTDB taxonomy): Bacteria > Planctomycetota > Planctomycetia > Pirellulales > Pirellulaceae > Aureliella. The sequence continues at coordinate 475 of CAZVBC010000663.1, read as the reverse complement.
TGATACGATCGACTACAAAGAAATGGACGGTCAAGCCTTGGTTTGGGTTCCGCAGCCAGCCGAAGCAAATGCCGAGGTTGAAACAGATTTCACGTTTGAATCGAAAGCCATCGATATTCGGCGCAATTATTACGTCTTGATTCGCTGAAGCCGGGGCCTAACCGTTCACACGCTTGAGTAATTGGACAGCGTCACTTTGCGGTCCAAAAGTGGTCTTAAGCCCGAGCTTTGTAAACGATTAATCCGCAGCCAAAGGGGAGGACTGGGGTCCTCGCCTCTGGCTGCGGGGTAAACGAAGTTGCTGCAACGACTGAGTTCTAACAACATAATCGAAAACGGCGCTGGCCAATTAATTTACGCAATAGTCATTCCAAAAATTGAGAACAAGCTGATCCGAGGTTTTCCGTTCCTTGCGGTATTTGCGGCGATAGATTGTGGGACGCGTTTGAAGGGTGAACTCATATTTGCGAATTGC
>CAZVBC010000662.1:0-2624 GCA_964625155.1 uncultured Pirellulaceae bacterium | reverse complement strand
GTCGGATCGAGCCTCATCAAGGAAGTTTCAGGCAAATCCCCAGCATGCTCCAATCCGAGGATCATGCCGATTCCAGCCATTGTCACGCGAAAGAAGTCCTCACCATACGAATTGTTCCAAGTTCGAGTGGCTTCCAGAATCACCAAGGAGTTAGTGAAAGTCCTGTCGATCCGCACTCCAAAATTGATGACGTTGTTTTGTCCAACCTGAATGGCTTCTTGCTGGATCTGTGTACCAGTCACTGGTGTCAAACCGGTCAATGAACCAAGTGCTATCGTCACGCCTTGATCGGCTGTCTCGACGAATTGCACGCCGATCTTGCTGGCCCAAAGATTCAATGCCTCGCGGGTACGACGTTTTTGTTCCTCGCTAATCGAATTAACTAGGGGATTGTTGAGATTATCCCGGCTATAAACTGTTTTGAAATTGTAATAAATGGTTGTGATACCGGCTGTCGGATCGGCTCCGAACGCCGCGTTGACGTGATTCTCGAAGCTGCCAATCAAATTCTGTGGCAAAGTTCGGTGAGCCGGGTCGTCGCTCGCGCCGGGCAAATCCAAATTGAACTGTTCGGGATCGATCGACGACGATAAGACTAAACTCGATTGCAGCAGATTTGCCGAACCGATCACACCCAGGTTTGTTGCTGTGTCAAACGAGCTGCCCAGACCAAGTAGCGTGACTGGCGAGTAACTCAGCAAACGATTGCCGATCACGGTCGTCGCGACGCTGCCCGGTTCGAAGTCGACGCTAACCAAGTTGTTGGCGTTAGGCGAGGATCGAATTGCATCGACAACCTGCTGGGCAGTTGCGTCGTTGCGGGCGATGTCGACGGTGATCGTACGGTTAGCGACCGCAACCTGGGGCGCACCTCCACTGCTTGAATTGACGAAAACGACCTGCACCCCGCTCCCGGCTTCACCAATTTGCTTTGAAGTGAATCGCACCTTCACAGCACCATTGGTATTGAAGTCAGTAATCGCTGTGGCCGACGCTTCGCTGCGTACCGGCGCCAACGGCTGCGTCTCGCGCGTACCGATACGAAGGCGGTAGGTACTAGGGCCAGCGTTGGCTCCCGGAAGTGTGTCCAGATCACCCGCAAACGACAACGTGGCGGTATTCGATGACGCGTTGTAACGCACCGAAGTTGGCTTAAATGCAGCCCCATCGTCAGTATTGCGAATCGTATCTTTCGTATATATCAATTGATAGAAGTCAGGGTTCTCAACCGATCGGGACGTTGGCCGCCCAAGTCCATCGTTTTCAACGAATAGTTTGTCGTTGTCGAAATAAACAACAATCGTATCGCGCTGCTGAGTTAACACGCCGTTGATTCGATGTACGGGCTGTGGAACCACAGCCACAACTTGCGGCCCCAAATCCAAGCGAAAATCAATCGTATCCAAACGAGTATTCGGATTGGATGGAACCAAAAAATCTCCACGCAACCCATTCACGCCAACGTTGCGCAGCCCAACAATCCCCAGCGTTGGATCGTCAAATCCGAAAACTTCGATGCGATAATGATCGTCAACCAAATTCTCGGCAAAACGCAGAGTGACTTCGTTTTCGTCCGGATTCTCACCCACAAGTGCTGAACCTGGTGAGACGACTAAATCGTTCGTCTGTGTTAAACGAATGGGAGAGTAACTCGTCGGGTTGATCGCGGCCAAATTCGTCGCGGACAGCCCACCATTTATCTTCGCACTAATCCGATTTCCAATTACTGGCGAAGAATTAATTGCGGATACTAGGGCTGCAGCGGTCGTCTCGGACCCAAGCGCCGTATTGAGAGTAACCGAGATTGTATTTCCACTGAGGGAAAGAGCAGGACCAGCACCGGTTCCCAGATTCCCACGGCTAATTTGAACTTCGAATGTGGCTCCAAGCTGCTTAGAAGTTAACTGAATATCGACACGCCCATTGCTACCAAAGTCGCTGGAATTGCTGGCGAAGTTAAAGGAACCGTCTCCGCCTGATCTGGTAATGCGAATTCCGTTAAGAGTGGCTGGGTCAATGACTTGCGCATCATCGAAACGAAATCTCAGCTCGCGCAAGACTTCTGTTCTGACATCCCCATTCTCCAACAAATCGCTGGCGTTGGGTTGCACGCCGATCAATCGCGGTCCGACGGCCAGCAACTGCCGCGGCTCGAGCGTCTCAATCACCGCATTTCGAAAGTGTTTGCGCGCTGACTTATTCTGCCCACTTTTTGGATTAGTAGAGCAATTTTGGGTTGCCGAGGAAGACTTGCGGATGGTCATTAACCAGCCCTTAAAAGCATTGCGGATGAGCCCATGGTGCACATTCAGTCCTTTATTCAGACCAAATGGCGGGAAAGTACGGCTGCGAAAGACGTACAACGGCGCTTAAAGTAGATCCACCTGAAGAGACCTGGCGGCCCGAAAAACGAGGAGTGACGCTATCCAGCCCAAAACAGATGTTTCGGATCGATTATAATTGCGGTACATTTTGATGCAAACTCGCGCTGGGGGTGAGGCCCCCAACTTACCCATCTCCCCAGAATTCAGCGAATTGGCCTGGGTACAGCAAACGAACTGCAACGAATCGATGAAGACACCCTCCAATACGGCAACAGCGCACACCTTGCTAGGGGATCATTG
>CAZVBC010000661.1:0-2627 GCA_964625155.1 uncultured Pirellulaceae bacterium | reverse complement strand
TCTTCGATAGCTGTCTCTGTTAGTTTTACTCCAGTCATACTTAGGACCCCATCACACCACATAGATCGTCTTCGTCCACTGGCATTCCCGGTGAAGTCTTTTCTAAAATCTCTTGATTGACAATCTTTTTCGGCTCGAGATTCTTTGACAATTGCGTCGACGATATCCAAGCCGAATTCCAAATGTCCGCTGAATGACCAGCAACCAAAAGACACAGCGGATCTGAGTAGTGTACATGCTCACGAAGCGACAACGTCGCACGTTGCAACCAGACTTGCATATATCCAGTGTTTGGAAGTCTTTCGATTTTCTTTCTGATTCGATCCGAAAAGCGAATCTGTTCGTTTACTTCCAGATAGGAAAGAAGCTTACTTAGAATTGCTGCAATGTGCGGGTAACATCGGGGATTGTGAAACGCAATATCTGTGGCGATGCTAATTAGAACTGGTACCGACGGTTGGACGTTTTTTGACTTACTTAGTCGATGGTAGAACTTGTTGAGAGCATTAGCTAGGCTACCCGAGTTTGGATAATCTTTGGCATGTTGATGGATGATCAGCAAATGCTTCTGAATTGAACGATCTGAAAGCCGTGCGCGGATTTGGGCTAGCTTGTCTTGTTTGATCGAGCCCGTTACTACATCGGTCGTAAACGTTGTTTTTGCGGAGTTCAGCTTTAGTCCTAAGTCTGACAAGACTGTGGTCAGCGCCTTCAATATCTCCTCAGCGTGGTTTGAACTTGTCGAAAATATCCTGTAGTCATCGCGATATCGCAGAATTCTAAACTCATCTCGATCAATGGTGAGTACTTCGGCTAACTGCAAATCAGCATAGCCAAGAACCATTTCCGCAACAAAGTCAGTCAGGGCCGACCCTTGAGGAATTCCGTTCGTTTGCCCGTATGACATTTCCTGAAAGCAATTGTCAATCACGTTTCCAACTAGCGATTTATCGCTTCGTCTTGCCTTCGCAACAGGTCGAGTATGCAGGGCCCAGGCAATGGAGTGAGTATAGATAGAGCCGTAGCAGTCCGTAATGTCGGTGCAGCACAGAAAAGGAAAGTCAAGTGACAACTCGATTGAACGTTGCTCAACCTCATGCCACCAGTTTGTGATCTGCTCTGCTTTATCTACACGCTCACTTTCCGACCGTAGTGGAATGCTCTTGCATTCGACCAGCGAATTTGACTCAAACTCGGAGAAGCGATCGACTATAATTTGCCAATTGTTCAGCTCTGTAATCTTGTGAACTAGGTCAACATAAAGCGCTGGGTGAATTAATTGCATGGGACGCCATGCGTATTGACCATCCTTGTTATTGAGTAACCGATAATTCACGTTTTCTATGTCTCGAGGTTTTGTCGGCGACATCATACTTTTAAGTTGATTGCCGGTCAAAAAAGCATCGACATCGCGGAGAATTGCGTCGAATGAAATATAGTTCGGCAAATCAAAGTTGCAGTAGCTCTCTTCTTTTAGAAAGAACGCTCTCGCGTCTGATGAATTCAGCCTTGTAATCTGAGTCGGTGAGGGTTTGGGGCTTTTATTCTCAGTCATAGCCGACCCTAACATCGCCAGACATCAGCTTAGGAAGCAATGTGTCTCGTAGCCTTTCGAGTGTACGGATTTGAGCTTGGTTTGTTGAAAGCTTGCTCCAGCTGTTTTTTGCTAGGTCGGAAAAATCCATTAGCTTTGATTTGGGTGGCATTCGAAATGACAGTGAGCCGAGATCCGATGGCTTGAGAGATGGATATGTGGATGTTGAGCCTTCTGCAACGCTGTGCAAAAACTCAGTCATTTCATCGGTTGTAAGCAGCAGGTAAATAAAATGCGGGTCAATCGCTTTCGCGGTCACAACGCAAAAGCCAGTCGAAACAACTAAGTTGTCGATTGGATGCTTAATCATGCCAAAATGCCGCTGATTTGGGCGCACGACTTGGTGCATCAGCAATGTTGAAGCGTTCCGTGTTGCCAAACACCCCGTCGGTCAGAGAACCAGTATCAAGGTATTCAATTTCCTTGTGTCGATACTCCTTAGTGATAGTGGATTGATTTAAAGTACACACTGAATCGATTGTGACTTCTTCCCAGTTTTCTTCCGCCTCTTCTACGAACCACTTGCGGAAAAGAGTTTTTGCCAACGCCTCCAAGGTTTTGTTCTGGCGGTGCAGCAGGTCGATTTTGTCGTCCAGGCTGCTTAGCACCCCCGCAATAGCCCGCTGCTCGGGTAGTGGAGGGCACGGGACGGTCAACGAGTGCAAGCGAGGAATGTTCAGGTTTGGTTGTGCAGAACCAGTTGCAATTGATTGCATCCCCTCCTGCCCCTGCTTACCGTTGAAGAAGTATTTGATGAACAAAGGATCTGCGGTCTGCTCGTCAATCCGAAAACGAATCGAAAATGCTCCAGCTAGAACGGGAATTCGAAACTTCTCGAATAATCCGACTTTCCCGAGGTATGCACCAGTGCGAGTGATGACCAAATCGCCAGGTTCAAGTACGTGGCTGGCGAGACGTTCTATATCGAGTTTCGCAAGAGGCATCGCTTCATAATCGATTCGCCCGTGCGAATCGATGTCCATCGTTCTAAGGCAAGCTACGTTCCCATCTATTGCATACTCATCACTGCTAA
>CAZVBC010000660.1:0-2632 GCA_964625155.1 uncultured Pirellulaceae bacterium | reverse complement strand
CGAAGAGTGATGCGAACCATTCTTTGCCCCAGTAGTTTGCTAGACCGAGCATCAGTCAAACCAGTCTGCTGCATTCCATATGCGAGCCCTGTGCCATATGCGTGGCCGAGCCTGCAAAGAATTTGTAAGTGATTTCGAACAAAGCACTTACGATTTATTGAGGAAGTTGTGAGGGGGTTGTTCTGCAGGCGCGTGAGAACTCGTGGCCACGATCGTTCGCAGTCTGACCCTCGAATACTCGTGGGCGAATTCGCTTGAGAATCCAGGGCACTTTAAGATGCCAGGTTGCAGCTAAATCCGAATAATATCGAAGCGAAGTGTTTCGTTTTGAGTTAGCAAAGCTATTTACCAATAATGTCTTTGCGGAACATCGAGTCAGTATTCAGATAGACCAGCTAGAGCTTATCTTACCGGACGCCTAAAAGAACATTTTGGACCAGGGACCCGACTCGGCCTGGGTCGCAGGTTAAGGTAACTTATTCAAACCTCAGTCCTAAGTTCAACCAGATACGTGACAGGAAAATCAGAGTGACCTTTTTAACGAGAATTGCGACCTGCTTGTCTCCATGGATGCTGTTATTTGCATGTGGCTGCGGAGCCTCGAATAACTCATCGCCTCAACCATCGCCCCAAGCGTCAAGTGCTGTGGCCAACCAGGTTGCTGAACCAGACGGCTCCGCCGGAAACGGATCGCCACACAGCGCATCAACTGCAGCAGAGCCGACCCAAAAGGACGCTGACGTATCTGCTGAAAAAACGGTAGTGAGTGCTGACAAAGCCCGCCCGACGGGGAATACTGCGCCAGTTGCGGAAGCGGATGGAAGTACATTCCAGTCGCTCGAGCAACCGGTTGCGCAACCTGCGACTGCATATCAAGCGATCCGATTGTTGGACATCGGAGCTTTGCCGAGACTGAATTCCAAAAGGGTCCTCGATCAGGGTCCGACATATCTTTACTATTCTGCGGAAGGTTCGCTGGCATCCGCCGATGCATATTACAAAGCTGAGTTAAAGTCGCGAGGATGGGAAGAGTCTCCCAGCCTTGTTCCGCCGAATGAGCAATACGTTGACCGCATGTTTACTAAAGATGGCTTCATGCTCCGAGCTGGGTTGAGCGTTGGTAGCAGTGCTGGCGAGGTAGGGATCATGCTTGCCAATCTCGGAAATGTCGACGTACGTCAATTGCCGAAGATGGAAGATGCTACGGCCAATGATGCTATCGCCGTCAATGCTGGACATTCCACATCAGCAACGATCGTCGAAGTCGCCGAGAAGTTGGGCAAGAAGATGCTTGATCTTGGATGGCAAGTTTATCAAGATTTCAATGCTACCGACATTAGTGCACCACATTATCGTTCTATCACGTTTCGCAAAAACGCATGTCGAGTAACTTTGGGGATCTCGCGTGATCCAAAACAACCTACTGCGCAAGTGATGGCCTTTTATTTGGCCGATCATATGATCCCTTTGGATATCCCAACCCCCGACAACCAGCAGCCACTTCGACTGGACATCACGACAGGTCGTGCAGCATTCGCGGCAGATAAGAGTCGGGATGCAATGGTGAAATTGTTAGAGAAATCGAGCAAAGATTATGGCTGGAATCTGATCGGATCAAGTGATTTTGTTGCAGCTAAATCCCACGTTCTGCGCATACAAACGTCGCCCAAAACTGGTTTAGCGGCAAGATTGGTGGAACAAAGCGGCAAATACTCGATTTGGCTGGAACAGGTCGCAATGTCGACTGAGCCCGAACCGACACCTGAACCGAGTAATACGGAAGTTGCCTCAAGCACTGCAGAACAACCGACCAGTGCCGAGAAAAGTGCCGCCGAAAAACAATTTGACAAAATTGAATCGGAAATTTCTAACGCGATCGATGCGGAATTGAGCAAGGCATTGAGTGGACTGAAAGGAGGACCGGCTAATTCTGTCGACTTGTCGAAATTAAAGTCCCAAGCGGATCGACTGCTGAAGAACATTGACAAAGAAGATGCTCCCTCCGCATCCTCAGTTGCACCGCCAGCGGAGAAGTTGATCGCCGACAGCTCTGCTGAATATCCTATTCCCGCAAATTGCGAGTCGTCGAGCAGCGAAGGCACGAAGTACTTGAAGCAAGTTACGGCCACAATTGCTGCACCCCTGGCGAATGTCGAATCGTTCTATCGTGATGAAACTGCCAAGCGCGGGTGGAAAGAGGTTCCAGCACAACAGCCTTCATCAAACAAAAAAGTTTATGCAGGTACAACCGGCCAACTAGGTATCATCCTGACCAACAAGGATGGCAAAACTGAAATTAAGCTTTCAGTACGCAATGACTCAGCCGCACGAGCCGATAACATGATTCCCGCTGCGGGCAAGGCGTTGGCAGTTTTGGGCAACATGTCCAACGATCCCATCGAAGTGACAATTGGTACCAACAAACACCAGCTCAAGGCTGGCCAGGGGGCGAGTGATCCCAAAGACTCCCTGCGAGTTACTTTAAATCCAGGCAGCTATCAGGTGCAGTGGCGTAATACTAAGAGCGGCAAGACATCATCAGGCACGCTGGCAGTCGGCGCAGGAACCACATGGGGAGTCCTATACGACATTGACTTCCAAGATTTCATGCGCGTGTATTAATTGGCCAGCG
>CAZVBC010000659.1:0-2637 GCA_964625155.1 uncultured Pirellulaceae bacterium | reverse complement strand
ATACGGGCATTTCCGCGAGCTTGGCTGCGCATTTTGTTGAAGCGTTCAACGCATATTCGAAAAAGATGCGGCTGCCAACTGCCTTATTGAACAGCAATGATTTTGAGCCAGTCAAAACGGATGCATCGCCACGTGCCGCGACATGCTTCGCGTCCACTTCGTCCTTGAATCCCAGTTCCAATCGTGAAGCAATTCTGGTTGGGTACGTTCAGGCGATGAAGCGCCGCTTCGAGAAGATAAGGCTTCCGCTTCCGATGGAGCAGGCAAAGCACCTCATCCCTGTATCTCTCGTCCGTCTAACATTACCGGTCATCGTTTTGAAAGATCACGCTTTACGGATCGTTGAACAATCACTTCTGTCGAAGTATACCGAGGCCGTGCGGCGAGAACAGGCCAGTGATTACAAGTGGGAGTTAAACAAGCTTGAACCGGAAGCGATCCTGGGTGGAGAAAAGCGGACCCTGATCATTGGCGACCCTGGAAGTGGAAAATCCACGTTTCTCACTGGGTTAGCATATCGGTTGGCATCGGAATGGCTTGTTGACCCGTCCAAACCAATTCCCATACTTTTCGAATGCAACGACCATATAGGAAACAAGACGCCAACGAACTTCCGCGAAATAGTTTCAATGGCGCTTGAAAAATGGGTACCAGAAGACTTGGATTTGGTGGTTCGGTATGCTGAGGCAGGCGCGGATGGGAGTGTGGTGCTGCTTGTGGATGGACTCGACGAAATCGTTGAAGCACAACAACCACGCTCAACCCCAGAACGCCGATCGGCAAGCGGCCGGAAACAGTTTTGCCAAACTTTGGTCAGATTGTCTGCTTTGTATCCTAAAGCAAGTATTATTGTTACTTCGCGTCCCCACGGAATCGATGAAGTTCGGCAGGAACTGACAGAGGCTTTTGAAATCCTCCGCATAGCTCCATTACCGTACCCGGAAAAGCAAATGAGTTTAAGGGCCATGTGTGAAGCCGTTGGACATCGCGATGTCATGGATGCACAAAGGCATGTTCTCGAACATGATGGCAGTATTGCAAATCTGAGTGATACTTTCTTGATGCTGGCGCTCAGCGCTCAAGTTTACTGGAATGCCCCAGATCAATTTCCGGACACACGGCCTCAACTCCTCGATGTAGCCGTCAAGCAGATGATCGAGCGCAGGCAAGATCAAGAAGATTATCCGGTCACAATCAGTGAGTTAATGCCGCGCCTTGAATTCTTGGCGCTTCAGATGCGCGAGGCTGGCGAAGTCAGAATCCTTCGCAAACAGGCTGTCGACTCTTTTGCGGAGTTTTCTCGGCAAGATCGACAGAATGGCTCGGCAACGCGCCGTGACCAGGACCTTTTAGCTGCGGCAATACATCCCGTTGGAGTACTTGCTTTGGCCAGCAAGGGATGGGACGACTCTAGCGATGAACTAAAGTTCGTACACCAGTCTTTTCAAGAGTATTTTGCTGCCCGAGCCATACGGCACGGTAGAACTGGTCAGGAGCCACTGGATCGTTTGAAAGAATTGACGCTTCGCATCGAAGTCGCGATGCGGTCCGTGAGGGAACGATACAAAATATCTCAGGAACCTGTAGTTTCTGGCGACTTTCAAGAGACTATGCGAATGTGTATTGCGCAGCTTCCGGAACTGGCCGTAGACAAGTCATTTACTCACATTTTGTGCGAAAGGGGATCTGCTCCGAAACGTGCCCTAGCCGTGTTCTCCATGATGTGTTTGGTGGATGGCCCAGCAGTCAAGGACGCAACGCTTTACATGATCTTTGAGTCCTTTCTTGGCTGCATTGAGAACATGGATATGGTAGCTGGTAGTCCCAGATCTTCGTGGGATGAAGCACTCCTGGCTGTTAGTTTGTCCAAGTATGGAAGCAAATTGCACGAGTACCTATTAACAGGATTTCTATCGTCGACGAACGTCAGGCGCCATGCGATGCGCAGGTCGCTTGTTTGGTCCCAAATTTCACACCAATCAAAACTAAATGTTGAAAATGCAAATCAGTTTATCGACGAATTGCACCGGGGTTTAGCATCGCTTGAAACTCGTGTTCGAGCTAAAGCGGTCATTGTTTTTTGGGTAAGGTGTTCCCATACAAACGGTAAGCTTGGATTTCTCGCTGATGAGCAAAAAGATCGCGTGATCGAGCGCCTGGTTGCGGCTGCCGAAACGGATGCCGGGTTGCGTGATCTTTACTTAGGAACGCTGTGTACGTTTGTTGGTGCACTACCGCAAATGATTCGCGATGCGGAAATCACCAACTTAAGTACGTACGAACTGAGTAACGTATGGCGGCTCATACATCAATGTCAAAACTACGAGATCGGAATGGTCGCTTTGCTCGCGACAATGGAAACACCTATTACTCAATTCGTGTACGGAGTTGATTGGATCTATGAAGCGGCTGAACTAGCGGACGCTCGGAGACCTAGGCGCGAATGGCAAAAGTTCCCACCCCGGCCTGAGCCTCGCAGTATCGAGCAAAATGAGCATGTACGAAAACTTCTCTCGAGATTTCAATTGCAAACCGACAGCGCTATCGACCAAGAGAGGATTGCAATTGCTTTGGCTCGGTTCGGCATTGTCAATGAGAGTATCATTCGTGTAATGGGCAAGGCCTTTACTAACCTAA
>CAZVBC010000658.1:0-2637 GCA_964625155.1 uncultured Pirellulaceae bacterium | reverse complement strand
CTCACGGCCTGAGTTCAAGGGCTTGTTGCATTGGGATGACGGCGAGAACGATGACCCCGCTCGGGTGATACTCCGAGCCATGGAAATCGCGTCTACTATCCACCACGTTTTTAACGCCAGTTGATGTCAGCTTCTCAGTAATAACAACTCATCAACGGAGGCCGCCATGAAACCAATCACTTGGGATGATCTCTGCGGCGAGCGCGAGCTGAAAGCAATTCGCACCGACGTGCGGCATCCGTTCGAGAGCGAGGCTGGTGGCTGCGCCCTGGACCTCGGAGGGGTCGTCGTGTTCGCCTTCGAAGATCCTTCCGACGGCTATCGGTCCTGCTGCACGTCGATCCTAGTTGCAAGGGGCAGCTTGTACGAGTTTGGGTGCGATCCGGAATACATTCGCTCTCCCGTTGTCATAACGCGCTGGCTGCGAGATGAGTACGGCCGCGAATGCGACGGCATTGAGCTGGTGGACGCCAAGAGCGGCAAGGTGGTGCTTCGCCTGGGCACTCAATACGTGAAGGAGCATTATCCGTCGTATACGTGCGAATGGATGCCGCAGAACCTCGCATCCAATGCAACCGCTGCCTAGCGCAAGGCCCTCCATGCCGTCGCTCAACCACATCGTGCCGATCAGCGCCACGCGCCGCATCCGCGTGAATGTCTGCGAAGGCGAGGTGCACGCGCAAGAGGAGGAGCGCAGCGGTCGCGGCATGTGGATTGCGGTCGCAGGTCGCCACATCGGCCCGATAAGCCGCGAGCACGCAGAAGCGCTCGCGAACACCATCCTAACCGGCCTGAAAGCCGGGTACTGATCTAATGACGCCGGAGCCCACCCTCCTACCCCTCCTCCAGCCCGGCCCGGCCCGGCCGCGGCGGGCTTTGTGTTGCCCAGCGCGCGCCACAAACGCGAAAATCGCCCCGCCGCCGGCAGGGACCGGCGGCGGGGCTGAGTGGCTCGGGCACGGGCTGCGGGCCCGAGCGTCACGGCCGGCAGTGGGGTTGCGGCTGCCGGACGCGTCGGCTCACGCCGCGGCGGGCGTGAAGTCGAGATAGTATTTGTCGCCCGCCTTGAACTTACCGATCAGCGCCGGATTGGCGATCGTCAGAGACAGAGCGCCGGAGGGCGAGAATTTGGCGTAGGTGTTATCCTCGTCAGCGCCGTCCGCCGGGTACGATTTGGCCGCGACCGCCACCAGGTGCAACGTTTCCTGCCCGTGCATGTGCTGCTCTATTTTCGTGATCTGCATTTTCGCGCGCATGTGGTCTCCTTGCTGTGGTTTGATGGGCTTAGTAGGGACGCACTACTTACGTTCGTGGTTGCAGGCATAGCAGGCGAGGCGGAGGTTCTGCCGACCCGCCCGCCCGCCATCGCGCACCTGCACGAGATGCTCGAATGTCATGTCTGTCGGCGCCGGCTGCGGGCCCGACTGCCACGTCATGCGGTCACCGCACCAGTGGCAATGGCGGCCGTGCCGGCGCAACAGCGCCACCCTGATGCGAGACCGCCGAACGGGGTCGTGCATGCCGCGGCTCATGCCCTCACCCCGTCACCCGCCACACGATCCAGCCGCCGAGATAGGCGGCGGTGAGCAGCAGCGAGACCCACAAGCGCCGGTCGGCGGCGGTCTCGCAGCCGAGGAACTGCGCCCACGAGCGCGCCCAGGCCTGATAGAGCGACGCCGCGCGGGCCCTGGCCGGGCTCATTTCGCGCCCGCGAGCGCCGCTGCGAATTTCGCCGCGCTCTCGACCGAGCCGGTCAGCACCAGAACGCCCAGCGGCACCAGGTACGGCAGCCACGGTTTGATCAGCCCACTCGCCGGCTCCTTCGGCTTGCCAGCCGCGGCCTCGATCGCGCCCAGGCGCTCGTCGAGGCGCTGCGTGGTGTGGTCGCCCGCCGCCAGCCTGAGCCCGATCTCCTCCAGCCGGTCGTGCGTCTCCGCGGAGTGGCGCACCTGCAGATCGCTCATGTCCTCCTGCCGGCGGATCAGGTGGTCGGTCCGCTCGAGCAGCCGGCCGAGCATCATGCCGAGGTCCGTCGGTGGCTCCAGGGTGGGGGCGCCAGGCCAGCGGCCGGGCGGGTGGGTATGCGGCATGGCTCTCGCCCCCTGCTGTCGCGGTCATCTCATCGCCCTCCAAAAACCGTTGCACGCCAGTCGGCCGGCTGCGCGCCGCGCACGCGCACGAGATACGTGGGCCAGCGCGGGCCCGATGCCGCGGGGCCGGGATCGGCGAGCTGCCGGGCCGCGCGCCGCTCGACGCGAGCCGGTGGGCGGCGCGGGCGTGGGCGCTCGCGCGGGGCTTCCGATGCTGCCGGCCGTGGCATCTGCGGCCGCAGGTGGTCGGTGCCGAGGGGCAGGCGCTGCAGTTCCGGCGCCAGCCTGTCGAGCCGGCCGGGATCGAGCCAGAGCCCATACTCCACGGCCACGGCATGCGCGGGGCCGAAATCCGGCTCGTCGTCGCGGGCGACGGCGCTGTCGGTGCTCGGCTCGCCACGATCAGCCGGCGCGCGCGCCGCAAACACCGGCTCGCCCGGACCCGTGAAGGTTGGGCCGATCAGGGTTTGGGGCGGCGGCGCACGCTCGGCCGGCACGGTCGCCAGCATGACGGCGACCAGCGCCAGCCCCATCATGGCCCCGAACA
>CAZVBC010000657.1:0-2647 GCA_964625155.1 uncultured Pirellulaceae bacterium | reverse complement strand
ATTCGAATGCTGCAATCGATCTTGCTTTGCCCTGAAATTACAGATGAAGAATTTGGGGCGCTGGACGAAGTCGCAGCGAATGCTTTGATTACCCAGTTGCAGATGCAGATTCGTAGCCGGTCGTAACTAACTCGAAGTAACCGTGTTTGGCGCTACGAGGCAACGCAACATTTGACCTATTTAGGCTTACTTATGACTTGATATGTTGTAACGCACCAGAGTTCATTTAGCAGCTATCAACAACCAAGATGATCCATCTGAGCTCTTATCGAAAGAAATCCATGCATAAGCGTAGTTTTGCGACGCAGTGTAAATCTGTGTTTGTTTGCTTGACGCTGAGCTGTCTAGTCTCTGCGACATTATTTGCGAAGGACGAGGGCAAGCCGAATGTCCTTTTAATTCTGGCAGACGATCTGGGCTACGGCGACCTAAGCTGCTATGGGGGCAAAATTGGTACTCCACAATTGGACAAAGTGGCAGCTTCAGGAATTCGGTTCACCGATGCACATACTTCGTCGAGCGTTTGCTCTCCAACTCGATATGCCTTGATGACCGGTCGTTACAATTGGCGTTCAAAGCTCAAGAAAGGTGTGCTCGGAGGACTCAGTCCAAGGTTAATCGAAAACGACCGGGTGACGATTGCGTCACTTCTTAAGGCGAACGGTTATTCCACGGGTTGCGTGGGAAAATGGCATTTGGGGATGGATTGGGTAAGAGTACCAGGAAAGCAAGTCTCGGAATTGAATATTGAACCGCGAGAACAAGTTTTCAATGTTGACTATTCGCAGAGAATTAAAAACGGCCCCAACAGTGTTGGCTTTGATTATTATTTTGGCATCAGTGCTTCCTTGGATATGGTGCCGTACACGTTTATCGAGAACGATCACGTAACGGAACTACCAACGGAGGATCGAGAATTCCTGATGATGAATGGCCGTGATGATGGAGCCAAGACCCGCAAAGGGCCAACTGCTCCGGGATTCGAGGCGGTGGATGTATTGCCAATGCTAACGCGAAAGTCAGTGGAGTTTATTGAGCGACATGCTCCTGCCTCGTTAGCTGGTAACCCTTTTTTCCTTTATGTGCCTCTGGCATCGCCGCATACACCGATTTTACCTTCGAAAGCTTGGCTGGGGCGCAGCGGCATGAATGCCTATGCCGATTTCGTCATGCAAACCGATGCAGCGATCGGTGAGATTCTGCAATCGTTGGAGAGAAGCGGAGTTTCCAAAAGTACGCTTGTAATCATCACCAGTGATAATGGCTGCTCTCCGTCGGCAAAGTTTGAGGAACTGCTGTCGCGAGGGCATAATCCTAGTGGGCCATTGCGTGGCCACAAAGCTGACATTTTTGAAGGAGGCCATCGAGTACCATTCATCATTCGCTGGCCTGAACGTATCTCTAACAGTCGAGTTTCCAGCGAGTTGATTTGTCAGACAGATGTACTGGCAACTATGGCTGAGATTGTGCATACTCCGCTTCCCGAGAACGCTGGCGAAGACAGTTTTAGCTTTCTAGACCTGCTAGTTAACGCACAAGCTCCGTCCCGGCGTGACCATTTGGTTTCGCACTCGATCAATGGATCGTTTGCAATTCGACAAGGGAATTGGAAGCTGATGTTGTGTGCGGATTCGGGCGGCTGGAGCGAACCTCGGCCAGGCACCACCCAGGCAATTGACAGTGCATCTTCGCAGTTGTACGACTTGGCAAACGACCTCGGTGAACGCCAAAATCTGTTCGCCAACAACTCACAGAAGGTACTTCAGTTAAGAAGTCTGTTGCAGGACATCGTCGCTCGTGGACGAAGCAATCCTGGACCCAACCAGCCCAATAATGGATCGGTAGAAATCCGTTGAGATCCATGGAAATGTGGCAGATGTTGTAAGTGGGCAAGGGAAGCGGAATTGTCGAGTGTAGAATGCAAAAAAGCCTACTTCCTCGATTTGAAGAAGCAGGCTTGAGCGTCGACCGTTGAGCAGAAAAAAGGATCCAGTACTGACCGAGTAAGCGAGGAATTGAGCAGGATCGGAAACTGTCGAATTCCAGTGCTTGTTAAACCAGTTCCTTTTTCCCACCGATCAATGTTCGAAGTCTTTCGGCTAGCAGACGAGCATCGAAAGGTTTCTTGAACGTTTCATTGATGCTCGAACGATCAAAGCTGAACGTCTGGCCATCATCGGGCAGTAGAGCGATCAGAATGATGTCCGAAAAGTCGATATTCTTTCGCAAGTTCTGACAGATCTGTAAAGCTTCGACTTTGCCGATAGAGAAATCCACGATCATGCAATCGGGATGGAAACTCTCGGCTTGGATGCCCGCCTCAAACCCGCTGGCCGCAGTGCCGACTTTGAATGATCGTTCAAGCGGCAATTCTCGCTTGAGGTTCTCGATCAGTACTTGGTCCTGAGCAACGATCAGAACCTTGGCCATTGCTTCATCTTCCAAATCTCCCAAGGGCATGCCATGCTCCTTGAGGAATTTGATTAGATATTCGCGTGGTATTCGTCGGTCTTGCGAACCGGGAATGCGATATCCTTTGAGCCGGCCGGAGTCGAACCACTTGCTAACGGTTCGAGGGGCCACCTTACAGATCTTCGCGACCTGTCCTGTGGTGAACACCTTCATATGCAGGATCTCCGTTTCATTT
>CAZVBC010000656.1:0-2661 GCA_964625155.1 uncultured Pirellulaceae bacterium | reverse complement strand
TCACGACTTCGCGAAGATCAATTTCGATATTGCGACCTGGCGGCTTCTGACCAGGCATAAACGGACTTGCAATTGCCCATATTGTGCATCATTCAGGTCGGTTGGATAAGCTGCTCGTGTTATGGCGACGTCCTTGTCGGCTAAAGTATTGAAATCCCTTAGTATTTCAATATTTTACACGATTTCCGTCTATTTTCAGATAGCTTTTAGGACGGCATCACCGTTTTCCAAAATTGGATGCCGCCATGAACCCTAATCTTTCCGATTGAATACTCAATCTGAAGCGGTCCGCCTGCTGCGATAGGTGTAACCTTTACGAGCTTTAAGAGCCGCAACTGGGCCGCAAGCATCCATTACAACCAGGTCGCAATATACCGAACTACACGTACACAACAACGCTCTAGCATTGCGCATCGCCAGTAAGACCGTGGTGATCGCGCGCTCGTGCAGGCAACATGTTCCTGTCGCCAACGCAAAGCGGTCAAAAACGTATTACCAACGACTTGGAAAGATCAAGGGAATGCTGGACGTGCCCACTTTGATTCAGCGGCCATTTATTGCAAACAAGGACCTCAGTACAATATCCCGAATTCAATACGCGGTGCTCACGCCGGCAAGGACACAAATATGAGCTCAGAAGAAACCGACCTGGACTTGGAACGTGAAAAGAAAAAGCAAGTTGAACGCGCAGAGGAACAGATTATCGAGCAATCCAAGAGAATCGAATACTACCTCACCGACTACTCCGTCGAATTGCTTGCTCTGAAGATGAACAAGGGCGAGTTTGAGATTCCGGGATACCAGCGGGAGGACACGTGGGAGGATGAACGGAAGTCACGCTTCGTTGAGTCTCTCCTCATGGGTTTGCCAATTCCCTTTTTGTTTTTCTGGGAGCGACGCGATGGAAAGCTTGAAGTTGTCGATGGCTCGCAAAGACTCAGGACTATCCAGCAGTTCATCAACAATGAGATTGAGATTGGCGAACTCACCGAGTTGACTGAGCTCGAAGGAATACAGTTCAATGACCTTCCTGATTCACGGCAGTTAAAGATCAAAAATCGATCAATTCGCGGGATCATCCTGAACGAACATGCTGATGAGCAAGCCCGATTCGACATATTCGAGAGGATAAACACTGGCAGCAAAATTGCCAACAAAGCTGAGGTCAGACGTGGCGCTCTCTCTGGTCCGTTCCTTGATCTGGTCATCGACTTGGCTAACGACAAGCTATTTGTGCACTTGGCCCCAGTTCCGCAACGATCTGTTAATTTGCGGAAACGCGAAGAAATGGTGACTCGCTTCTTTGCATATGCTGACCTGCATGCGAAAAATTTTGACGGATATAGGGATCGGCCTGCCGAGTATCTATTCAGTTATGCCAAGGCCGCGAACTTGGCCTGCAAAGACAAGAAAGTGGTCGCAGAATACAAACGCAGGTTTTCTGACACGATGAAATTTGTCGAGAAGGCATTCCCCTTCGGGTTCCGAAAAACGGCGAGTGCCACGGAGACTCACTACACCAGATTCGAGTCACTCTCAGTCGGTAGCTACCTCGCGATTACCGCTTCCCCTGGTCTGAAAAAGCTGGTGCCGGATGTTTCCGGTTGGATCAATGGAGACGAATTCAAGGAATACAGTAAGTCAGGCGGATCGAACGTCAAACGTCGGTTACGTGAACGACTGGAATTCGTGCGCGATAAATTGACGGGCGAATAGGCATGGATACAGCAGCGTTCGACGAACGAGTGAGTGAAATCGAATCATACATTGATTTGCTCGAGTCAATTGAACGGGCTGCCCAAGCCGGGCCACCGGCAATTGATGGAAACGTTGTGACGACGCGGCAGCAACGCATGTTGTACGCGGCAGTTTATTTGCAACTCTATAACTTAGTCGAAGCGACGGCGTCATGGTGCGTAGCAGCCGTTGCGGATGCAACCGCGAACTCGGGAACATGGACCGTCGGGCAACTCGAACAACCCATCCGAAAAGAATGGATCCGCACGACTGCTCGCACGCACATTGCGCTCAACACGGAGAACCGCCTTCAAACCAGCGTTGAGTTTTGCGACTTGCTCCTTCAAGGTGGATTCATCACTGGATGGGACATTGAAAAGGGGAGTGGTGGAAACTGGGACATCGCCGCAATCGAGGACATTTGCGAGCGCATCGGATGCGATTTGCAAATCAGTGCAGCAGTAAGCACGGCTGCTAAGCGGCATTTTCGAGACGACAAGAATTCCCTCTTGTTCATTAAGGATTTACGAAACCGCCTGGCTCATGGCTCGATCTCGTTCGAGCAATCTGGAGAAAACGTAACGGTAAGCGATCTAACGGATTTGAAGACTCGAACGGTCAATTACCTCAGAGAGGTAATGCAGTCGTTCGCCGCCTATCTCACGGCATTCATGTTTTTAGAAGCAGGATCCAGACCAGTCGCAGGAGGCAGTTAAATTGATTTCTGGCGTTGATCTTTTTTGTGGAGCCGGCGGCCTCACGCACGGTCTGCGGAAAGCAGGAATTGACATCAAGGTTGGGGTTGATGTCGATCCAGCTTGTGAGTTTCCCTACGAATCTAACAACAGGTCCCGATTCGTGTGCCGCGATGTGTCTGATCTAACGGGGGCCGACATTCGGCGGGCGTGGGGAAAGACCAAAATC
>CAZVBC010000655.1:0-2663 GCA_964625155.1 uncultured Pirellulaceae bacterium | reverse complement strand
TGCACAGATAATACTACTTGTCTGCTTTTGGCCAGAAGCACGAGCCAGCGACAAACTGGCGTCATCGCGTACGTTTCGTGCCAGCACCGCTTGACGTTCTTTGAGGACCGTCGAAACCAAAAAATCACTGGCCCGATGATACGCTTGACCGTTTTCTTGGCGAGCCGCAACCACGGCCATTGCAGGGATCGTTAATGAAGAAGACTGTGAAGGCGGATCGAACAACACAATTCCGCCCGAAGATATCTCCATTCGATGTAGAAGTCGGTCTAACGCAAGTTGAGCTGCTTGAGCGATGCTCGATGACTTGACAAGCTCCGATGTTACTGAGTAGAGAAAAGAAGCTTCTGAGTATTCATCACGCCCCGAACGGACCGTTTCCCCTGACCAGCGAGTCGAATGTTTACGCTGAACAATCAGTGGAGCCTCGTCCACTTCAAGCGTGGCTTGCTCTCCAGTAATTTGTGACGAACTGGTCGAAGAGGTCACCATCGGACCAGCAAACGCATCAGATAATCTGGTGGTAAAGGTCATCAGGCAATCTGCAATTTGAATCGTGTCCCCATCGCTCAGTAAACGCGTACCGTCAACTTGCTGACCGGAAACGAGCGTCCCATTTCTTGATCCCAAGTCACGAACCCCCCACCCTCCAGCGGGCATGCAGATCTCTGCATGCACACGGCTAACTCGATCATCGCGGATAACAATCTGGTTTTCCGAGGATCGTCCGATTGTGATTCTGTCGCCAGTTTGCAAGCGAAAGACATCAGTCCAGCGAGTTCCGTGTCGGATCACCAGGTAGGCTTGTGAGGAAGTTTGTTGCAATGGAGAGCCCTGCAATGTATTCTAGAGGCTATCTCTTTAACCGATTTAATCGCTACGCCCAACCCAGTGCGACTCTATTCTTGGAGCACCAAATGAACGTTCAGAGTATTGTAAACCAATCCACTACACTCTGCCGCCCAGTTCTTTGTGCACTGGCAATTGCATTTGGCTTCGCACCGTCCTACGTAGCCGCGCAACTCTTTGGTGTGAACAATGGTATCGGGTCTGTGGGAGGTGTCATGGTTGATGCGGAAGGCGTAGTGCAAATCGCTTCCCAGCAAGAGCGCGAGCAGACCTTAAAAGGCTTGCGTGAAAGAGTTGCTGGTGCGGTCGGGGATCTCCAACAAGCAGTCCCGTTGAGAAAAATCTCATTCAAGGGCTTGCAGGCCGCTTTGGAAACCGCAATCTCAGAGAATAAACCACTATCTGAGGAGGTTCTCTATCTTGCCGGTCTGCAGAGAATTCAATACTTGTTTGTTTACCCCGACCAAAACGATATTGTCATTGCTGGTCCCGCAGAGCCCTGGGTGGTTCGTGCGGACGCAACCGTTGTCGGCCAGCACAGCCTACGACCAGTTGTACAATTGGAAGATTTGTTGGTTGCTTTCCGCACGGTAGATGCTTCGAGAGAACAACCGATTTCTGTTTCGATCGAACCAACTGCCGAGGGTTCCAGAAGGTTGCGGCAGTTGCTTGACAGAGTTGTCACCGGACCAGGTTTCCGCCCACAGTCGATCGAACCCGCAATGCGCGATGCATTTGGTCCCCAGCAGGTAAAATTTACCACAATTTCCACGCAATCCCGCATGGCCCAAACTTTAGTTGCCGCCGACTATTACATGAAGCGAATTTCAATGGGCTTGGATGATAGCCCGGTAACGGGTTTGCCAAGTTACCTTGAGATGGTTCGCAACGGAGTCAGTGACAAACAACAGCGCTGGTGGTTGTCCACTGATTACGAAGCGATTCTCAAGAGCGATGATGCGCTCGCTTGGAAGTTATCCGGGCAAGCTGTCAAGGCGATGACGGAAGAAGAGCTCGTTTCGCACGACGGTACGCGCAAGGGTACAGGTTCGTTTAACAAAACTGCACAAAAGTGGGCAGACTTGTTCACTCAAAAGTATGATGAATTGTGCGTCAAACGAGCGGCATTCGGCGATCTACGCAATGTGATGGACATGAATATCGTCGTTACAATTATTGCCGCTCATCAGCTCGACAAAGTGGCAGGCTGCGATTTATCCCTGCTGCGAGGACAGGTGGGGAACTTGCAAACTGGAATCTGGCAGTCACCGAAAACGATTCCACCTCATTGCAGCTTTATTCGTGGCGCTCGTGGATGGGTGGCTACGGCCAGTGGCGGTGTCGAAATCAATCCGTGGCAAGTAGTCAGTCAGAATGTGCAAGGTGACCAAGCCATCGCGAAAATTCGATCTGTCAATGCCAGC
Source organism: uncultured Pirellulaceae bacterium (assembly GCA_964625155.1). Classification (GTDB taxonomy): domain Bacteria; phylum Planctomycetota; class Planctomycetia; order Pirellulales; family Pirellulaceae; genus Aureliella. The sequence goes on along the minus strand of CAZVBC010000655.1, from coordinate 390 downwards.
AAGGCCGGCAACTGGTGGTGGAATTAAATCTCCCAATCTTCCATACGCCTTTGGTGAATTCGTTAGAAAGATGCCTTGACGCCATAGGCTGTTCCTTCATATTCTCCCCCTTGTTGCACACGAAACCAATTTGGTTACCGATGCAACTGACTGGTGGCACTGGGTGTGCTCGCATGGATGCTTCAAAAGAAGTTAATCGCGGCAAAGAAATTCCTCTTGTGCAAGGAAGCCAAGATCAGGTAATCTTCCCGCTGTACCAGTTAACAACTTGGTTCGATTGAGCAGGATGTTCAGTCGACCACTTTAAAATACAACCGATCTTCCGCTCCCGGAATCGTAGCGCGCAGTCCTCCGCCCCCCTGGGACTCGTTCACTTCCGGGAGCTTTTTT
>CAZVBC010000654.1:0-2666 GCA_964625155.1 uncultured Pirellulaceae bacterium | reverse complement strand
GAACACCGGACGTTTCACTTCGGCTGATTTGTTACAACTCCCCAGTGGATTGGACGACGACCGGTTGGTTCAGCGACGATCACTCTTGGGGCAGTTAGATGCCATTCGAGCAACGATGGATGCTTCCGGAGCCATGGATGCCGTCGATACGTACGGGCGTCAAGCCATCGACATGCTAATTGGAGGCAAAGCTCGTGAGGCGCTTGACATCGACCGCGAGCCAATGCAATCGCGGGAAAGATACGGAAGTCATCTTTGGTGCCAGCAGGCTCTGATTGCCAGACGCCTAGTCGAAGCAGGGACCGCGTTTGTCACGCTCGATCTCAGTTACCATACCGCTTCGGGGACGTGGGATACACACGGCGATAATATTCCGCCCTACGGTGGAATTTCGCGTGGGCTCGGTCCTTTGTTACCTTTGTTCGATCACCTCATTACTACGCTTGTTGGTGATTTGGATGAACGAGGGTTGTTGGATGATGTGCTAGTTATTGCCATGGGAGAATTTGGACGAACGCCTTTGATGGGAACACAAGGGAGTACTGACGGCAGGAACCACTGGAATGAAGTTATGTCCATGTGCTTGGCCGGAGGCGGATTGCGACATGGACAAGTCATTGGCGCGACCGAACGAGATGGTGGCCAGATCGCCCAACGCCCCGTCACGCCCGGCGACTTGGCCGCCACGATCTATCGCCATTTTCAAATTCCATTAGATACTCAGTATCTCGACCCTCACGGCCGACCAAACTACGTGATTGAGCATGGAACTCCCATTGCCGAACTGTTCTAGGTCGTCGCCGCATACTCATCAGCAGGCATTGGAAATAAACACTCGCATAAATGGTTCAGAGGGTCATTCCATTGACTTTTTTGGTGGATTCCGGGCAATCCTCCTCAATCGCCAAATCTTATTCAACTACCTTATGAGCCATCTCTGTCTACTTGTCCTGGGGAATTCCACGTGTTGTTTGGTGGATTCCGAACCGACATAGTTCACTGCTAGCGATCGCGCAGTGGTTGTATAACGGCAGTTGCAAGTTGCTTGAAGTCTGCTGGGATTATTGGGTTGTACGATCTGAGGAGTTCGATCCTGATCTCCTACGCCGCTCGCTCCATCCTGACGACTTCTCACGCAAAGGCGCCAAAACGCAAAGCTGAAAGCAGTAATGAACGGAAAGCAATTCCTATCGTACGTCAACTTGGACGAGCGGCAGGAAAAATATACTCCGCACCCATACTTGACCTGATTCTCCTTCTTTGCGTCTTAGCGCCTTTGCGTGAGTAGCCGTCGTGGCTGGATGGGACTAGGAGGGTGCAGGATGCTCGATATACGCAGAGGAACCCAATTATCATTAGCCAGCAGATTCTGCGACGTGTTTTGAGAGTGGGCCTTTGGACTAGCGATTATTTGGTTTTATTGACTTGTTGCCCGGGTTTGAAGGCGGCTGCGTTGGCGATAATAATGTCTTCGCTGCCGTCGAGTCCACTGGCGATCTCGACTTCGGTCAATGTGCGGATACCGGTTTTTACGGGTTTGGCCTCAATCGAACCGCTGGCTGCGACCGCTAAACAAACGGCTTGACCGTCCAGTTGAATAACGGCAGTTTTGGGGATCGCCAGTGCATCGTTTTTGTGAGCGATGGTGATCTCGGCATTCGCATACATGCCAGCGCGTAAAGCGCCATCTGGGTTGGAAACGTCGATCTGACAGTCCAATGTCCTCGTCGCTTCTTGCAATGCCCAACTGGTACGCGCGATAACGCCTTCAAATGTCGCAGCGCCAAGGGCAGGTACTTTGATCACTGCCTTGCGGCCAACGTCCACTAACGCAGCTTCTGTTTCCGGGATGCTAACAAAAATCCGCAAACGGTCGTGTTGCACAACCACAAACATCGGAGAGTCGTTGGCCGAGCTGGCTGAGTTGACTAGGTGGCCTAGGTCGACGTTGCGAACCGTTACGACTCCGTTGAATGGAGCGCGAATTGTAAGGTAATCGGTCAGCGTCTTCACGCGCGCAAATTCAGATTTGGCGACCTGCAATCGAGCCTCGACAGACCTTAGGTCTGCTTGAGCTTTGGTTATCAACGTATTGGCTTCGTGCGCTTTGGCGGATCTAGCTTTCAGTTGAGCGCTGGCTTCATCTCGCGTGGCATCGGCAGCTCGCATTTGTGCGAGTGCTTCATCGGCTACCTTCTGAGTTACAGTTTGGTTGGTGGCCAGAGATGTGAGACGTTGAGATTCCGATTGCCAGCGCGCGAAGTGTGCCTCAGCTCGTAACCGCCCAGCTTCGGCTGCGGCAACTTCCGCTTCGACGGATTGGGCCATGGATTGAGCCACTTCGATCGCCGCTTTGGCTTGTTCAATATCTGCTTCCGCTTGAGCAATCGCCGCTTGTTTTTGTTTCAGTTCGTCGTGCAATTCGGGAGCTGAGAGAACGGCGAGTACTTGTCCTGGCTCGGCAACGCCACTAACAGAAACTTTGCGTGGGCCATGGACTTTGTCGCCAATATCGACCATCAGTTGGTCGACAAACCCGCTGATTTTAGCGTGGATTGGAGTTGTCGCGTAAGCTTCGATTCGCGCGGGTTGCTCGGTTTTTTGCGCGAGTTCTTTGCGTATTGCTTTGGCCGTTGCCACAGTGGGCAACTCGGCTTGCGAGTTAC
>CAZVBC010000653.1:0-2667 GCA_964625155.1 uncultured Pirellulaceae bacterium | reverse complement strand
CGCGGCTCGCGCCGGCCGCCGCAACAAAAAACAGGGTTTCACCACGGGCTGTTAGTCGTGTAGATTGCTATTTGATATCTCAAGCAGGCTGAGGGATACCTGTTTAACGCTACCGTCCTTAAGGAGTATTGTCACAAGGTCACCATGACAGCTTCGGATTCGCCCTGTTTCGCCAAGTCCAGACCGTGGCTCGTCTCGCGGCTCCATCCACGGAATGCCTGAGCGACATATCTCAACCATCATTATCTGGTTCTCTTTCGGTGATTGAGGTGATGTAATGTCGGGTATAGCCATACGTACCGACCAGTCTGGTGTCATATTACTCACAAAACAGGTTTCGTATTTATTTTCTTCTTGTAAGTTATTTAATACATACACGTCCGGAATATCGGCCAATAATTGCATATTGTGTTCCGAATCCCAGTTCTCTGTGTCACGATAATGCTGAAACGTCGAAACACGATCAAGAAACGGCAACAACATTATTCGCCAGGAAACTGATGTCCTATTCAATGATTGTCGATTGAGAAAACTGAGATCCAAGTCGGCACGGGAATCTTGCGCGAGGCATTGGCCGGCAACATAGATGCCTTTGGCGTTCCGCTTGGTGATCGTCAACGATTCTTGGCTGTGATCATGGGCACAGCCGAATGAACTAAAAGTCACAGCCGTCAATAAAGCGAGGCGCATGGCGCAAATCAACTTCCTTTGATAGCTGATGTATGTTTCGATTAATTCGTACATAATCATTCACTTATGGAGAAAGTACAGTATTTTGAAAAGTTTGCGACGGTTCTCCTCCAGTGAATGGTAGAGGATTAACGGTTGCAATATCGCCGAGTGAATGGTCATCGCGAGAGATTGGTGAAAGTATGCGCCGATAATAGTCAAACTGATTGGACGTTGTGTTCCAATTCATTTCATGCTCCCACCTAACACACCCATAGACGGTGACTCCTGCTGTTTTGCCTCCGGATGCCTTGTTCACACCTTCCTTGCCCTCATGGCAGTATACGCAGGTCTCAAAGGATTGCTTCAAATGTTTGAGCCGCGCCGGGTGCCACTGGCGGTCGCTTTGGGCCGCCAGTGTTTTCCATCACGTGACTATCGACAAGAGCACCGGCGAGTCAAGGCCCTCGCCAGTGGCACCCGGCGCTGGAGAGTTCGGCGACCATTCATCAAGAGCACTGGCGAGCCAAAGCCCTCGCCAGTGGCACCCGGCGAGTCGCCGTTTTGCCCCTCTGCTTGCAGACTTGACTGATCACAGAACCTCTCCCCGGCTGGGCGATCTCCGAGTGCTGATTGAATTCCGCATTCCGAAAATCCCCGACTCAGACCGCGACAGACTTTTGTGACCCCGCGCCCGCGCGAAAAAACGCTTGATTGAATCATTATCGCTTGTCAAGATTGTGTCTCTTTAGGCGTAGCATGCGATACGCTCGCTTGCCTGTCTCGATCCGCTGTTCCCCGGACAAAGCTTTCGATATATTGTCGGGTAAAAACGAATTGGATGAGATGAACATGTCGTCTTGTATCGCCTCCAAAAGTGCAGATGAATAAAAAACTGAATCACTGGTGGCTGGGTTACTACCCAGGGAGAATCCGACTGGAGTAATCCATACAATTATGCGATCCGATGACGTCTCATAATCAATTTTGCCAACCTTTCTCCCACTGCCGCCCCAACCCCCCTGGGTATCTCGGGGCTTCGCTTCGCGAAGTGGCCGCGGAGAGGTCATACACTTTGCATACAGTTCTAACCTATCAGCATCGGCGATCTTCACTTCAACGGGCTTGATAGTTTCGCCAAGTCGAGCCATATACGCTGAATCATCCTCAGATATTGTGATTTTAATTGACAGGAGCGTACGGTCGGGTTCATCGAAATCAAGCGCCGCCCAGTTGTCATCTGCTTGCTCCAACTGATCGTTCACGGTAACTTGCGGCTGTATTTTCTTGGGAACGGCATCCTCAGCGCTCGCATCCAAAAGTAAAATGCTAGGATTCCAACTGCTTACATGTATCATTGAGCCGACAATCAGAGAGAGAACACCTATACGCCAGTGTTTAACAGCCTTGCCTACACCATAGCGATTCATACAATTACTGCGTTCCATCGAATGTCTCCCAATGTGGCGAAGCAAGCAAGTCCCCGAGCGTGTAGTATTTGTCCGCTTCATGTCCAACAAAGGATACGAAGGCGCGTTTGCCGTTCCACTCCCCGTAGAGAGACGGTACAGCACCTCGAATTGAGGCGCTAATCCGAACAATCTTTTCGGCCCATTCGGGAGCAAAGGCATTCGCCGTGACACAGCCAACTGCGTATACGGCAGCTTTTCGCTGTATCCAGCATTTTGGTGGCCCAATCCTCTGGCTTGCACTTTTGAAGGTGTTTTGTGTGTTGCTCTTTTTAGTTGCAACCTTGAAGACGTGTGCCGCCTCGAAGCAGTTTTTTTCTTCCTCGTTGCAAATCCGATTTTCACCGAAGCAATGCCCAGCAATTACAAGCTCACTGATCGGCGTCTTACCCTCACCGCTTTTCCCTTTGAACTTTTTCGCCGCATCGAGTCCACTTGTCCATCTTTGCAAGCTGCCACCTCTGTTCAAGAGTATGTGTCCTGGTTCCCCGGTAATTGGAATTCGACCCGGTTGGCGTTAGCGAGTTGA
>CAZVBC010000652.1:0-2686 GCA_964625155.1 uncultured Pirellulaceae bacterium | reverse complement strand
ACTACCACCGCAACCAACAATACTCCATATACGCTATCACCAACTCCTCCGCCGGAATAGTCGAACGTTATGCTTACTCGGCCTACGGTTCACCAACAATTTTTGATGGCACTGGCTCTCAGATCTCAAATTCTTCAATCCTAAATCGCCTAACGTACACCGGCCGCGAATGGGACGCGACGTTTCAACAGTATCACTTCCGCGCCAGGATGTATGATGCGAGCTTGGGGAGGTTTTGCCAGCGTGACCAACTTGGGCTCCAAGATGGGCCGAATATCTACAGTTGCAGGCTATATTTAAAGGACCTGGATCCTTCCGGAAATAAGATTTGGCCTTGGACAAATCCACCGAGTACGCCATACGTTGGCTCGTCATGTAGTCTGGGGCTACGCTGCGGAAATACAGCATCTGGTACACATCATTGTGGCTTGGTGGTTGAAACCGATGATGGGATTGTCAACGTCGATGGTACCGGTGGAGAACAGAATCATATCGATTGGGGCACAGATATTTGGGAGAACAATCCAACTCTGCCAACTCAGGAAATAGGTGACTTTCCTAGTTCAACATGTGAATGCCTGCGCGCTGCAGCTGTCAAATTTAATCAAGCAAATGCGCCTCGATCGAGCATCGGCTGTAACAGCAATACCACCCTTCGCTGTTTGACGGGTAAGTGTAATATCTCCCTCGATTTCTCTTCGATTGGTGGAAATCCGAGCGGTTTTGATGATTGCAAAAAATTCCGTTGCAAACGCTGGGCGCAACATGACCAAGTTATTTGCCCTCGACCGCTCGCTTGTATAGAGTGGGAGGATTTTTGCACGACATTTGGCCTTTGAGTGATATTTTGATATTTAGAAAACAGTCAATAGCTTACGGTGGCTTGGCTCTCCTCGCGATAACGTTAACACTTCTAATCTTATTCTGGTCTTACGTAGGATATTGCGTACGAGAATGGGAAAATGTGGGAGGTGCAGTCCATTGGGATGAGGATCCTTTATGGGGACCAAGAAAGATCATGTTGGGGAGTCTCCCAGGGATTCCGCCAAGCCGTGACCCCAGCAAACTGCGTTCTGCAATTCAAAGAATGCAAAAATTGCCTGTTTGCGCTCAGCTTTCCATTAGTTGTAAGCACTTCAAACGTGATGATTATGCAATTCTTGTCGCGGCTCTAAAAGGAGCCAACTTTAGACACATTACACTTACTGAGATTGAATACAGGATGGACATCATCGCTCGTGTAATCAGAGAAAGCGGCGCAGTTTCTTTCGCAATAGTAAGCCAAGACCTTACAGCGCATGACGTACAGAACCTTAGAATGCAGTTCCCTCAGAAAAAAATTATGGTATACAATAAATGGCTTCAACCCGTCGGGAGGTTTCAGTACGAGAGGATGGCGAGCCAGCGACAAAGGATTTTTGCAGATGTCGGTGGCAACCTACGTGGAGCTATTGGACTGGACAGCCCGTGAGATTCGCGACGACAAACGCGGCTCGACGCCTGCCAGTGCACGACCGATCTTCGAGAGGTTGGGAATAAGCGGCGAAGTCTGGTGCGAATTGGTGCGCGATTTCGGACGTCTGTTCTACGCAGTTGCCGGTAAGCCGCATGTCATTGACGATCGTCGTTCACACTGAATAACGATTACGTTTTGCGAGCACATGAAGCGGAGCATCGGCGTGGATGACGATCGCGGAGTCGTTAATCGCGTTTTGTGAGGATTTTCCTCATGAACTTTTCAAGCTATCGGCCGAATTCTTGATGGCGATTTTGGGCTTGAGAAGTGTGGAATTGGGACGCGAAGTGAACGAAGAAGGAGGGGGCGAAGAGCGGATTTGGGGCATTTTCTTGAGTGAGTGCGGAGCTTCTTCGTGCTGTAGTGCATCGGACGATTTCTGTATCCGGTAATTGTCGGCAATGGGATGCGGTGTGATGACGACAATGGATTGCATCGGAGTTTGGGATTGGGACACAAATTTGGACTGCTGTAACTGGTCACAGCTTTGGATTTCCCCAGGGCTCGGCGATGGGATGCGGAATTGGAACGACCAGGGCTTGTATCGGAGCAGAGAGTAGAACATCTCGTCCCCGAGCGATGATGGACTGGCAGGATTCATCGCTTCACACGTACGACGGCGTGCTGCAGCGGGCGGAACGGGGATTAAGTGCGGCCTCGGCAAAACTCCGATTGCAATCGAGCGTTTATCTCGGCCACCGGACTCAAAGAGTGCCATGCGCGGTAGCTTGAAACCTAACGATCCACCAGGCAAGCTGTTGGGATTCGGCTGGGGATTGTGAGTCACTTAGGTATTGAGTGAAAGAGTCGTTTGGCTTGGCAAATTTGGACTGCTGTAACTGGTCACAGCTTTGGATTTCCCCAGGGCTCGGCGATGGAATGCGGAATTGAAACGACCAGGATCTGCACCGGAGAATAGCTCGTCCCCGAGTGTTTATGGGCTGGCAGGATTCATCGCTTCACACGTACGACGGCGTACTGCATCGGGCGGAATGGGGACGAATTGCGGCCTCGGTAATGTGCCGATTGCAATTGAACGCTTACCTCGGCCACCGGACTCAAGGAGTGCGATGCGCGGTAGCTTAAAACCTAACGATCCACTAGGCAAGCACGTGGGATTCGGCTGGGGATTGGACAAGGCCAGCCGCATGCTGACAGCCGTTTCGCGCC
>CAZVBC010000651.1:0-2689 GCA_964625155.1 uncultured Pirellulaceae bacterium | reverse complement strand
AGTTTATCCTCGAAGAATCCGGAGAAACCGAGCGAAACGACACATGTCTTATTGGACAGATCGTCGTGACCAACGGAACGGGCAAGTCTCGATTGCTCATCGGTGGCGACGCAAGTTGCTGGGTTTGGAAACATGTCTACAACTTGACCAAGAGGCATAAGAATTTGGCCCGGTTGGACTGGGACATTTTCTTCATTCCTCACCACGGAACCTATGGGTTCTTTACAGAGAAGACCGGTCAGGATGGACGAAAGGAAGCGGAGACCAGTCCTGCGAAGACATCAATCGCAATCTTGAATCACGGACAATCGAAAGGATGGCTGGTTTGTTCGAGCCGCCCTGTAAAGGAAGGGAACTACAAAGACGACAATCCACCACACATCGAGGCCATCCGGCATTATCGTAAGCGAGGAGAAGAACTCTCTGGAGAATTCGTGTGTTTGATGGAACACCCAAGTGAGTCCGCCCCAGCGCCCTTGGTGCTACGAGTGACCACCAACGGCATACAGAAAGTAGAAAACAAAGCATCTGTCAGCGTCGGTACGAGCGCTGCCGCTGCGACAACGACGCGATGGGGATGAGCAAGATGTCGTTGTTTCATCCGAAACCCGATGACGTCGCAACGCAACGGATTGATGACTGGACTCAATTGCGTTCTTCAATTGCGGGTCTGTCGTTTGTTCATGCAATTGAGTTCGGGTATCTTGCCAATGAGGAGAAGTGGCCAACGATTCAATTGGAGATTGAAGTTAGTCTTCCTTCCGGTGGTCCCATCTTCGCAGTTCAAAATCGAGAATCGATTTGGCTGCTCTTGCCCGATCGATTTCCGTCCGAACATCCACATATAGTCGTTGGGCGTTTCGATTTCCCTGCAACTCCCCATGCATCCCGTCACCACAACGGTAGGTGGGTTGAACTGTGCCTGACAAGACAGGCACCTGACGATTGGTGGGTCGGAAGGACATTGCGAGACGTTGTGTGTCGAGTTAAGGAATGGCTCGACGATGCCGCAGCGGGCTTGCTCGTCAAGCCTGATGACCCACACGAACCCCTATTCATCCCCTGGGCCAACGCGACTGTGGAGGTTGACGGTGATTTTCTCCAGCGAGCGACAGCGGAGCATGACGGCCTTTCAACGACTTGGGCAGCTGCTGTAGAGATTCCTGATCGGGAAACGAGCCGACTTATTGTCGGTCAGGGACCGATCCCAACGATTGTCATGTTTCAGCCAGTAGCCCAATCCAAGCCCTGGATCGACTGTCCAACTACGTTCGACGAAATGAGATCGCTCGTGCGTTCGGTTGGCTTGAATGACGAACGTCTCGCCTATTGGGTCAACAAGGGGGAATCCGGAAAGAAGCAAGTGCTCGTCATTGTCGGAACTCGTCGCACCAGAGAAGTGCTTGGTCGAGAGAATGCTCAAGAGTGGGTGGCATTCGAGCTAAAGCGAACCAAATCTGCACTCGGATCGCAGGCTTCTGATTGGGATGTCACCGCACATCAAGTCCGTGAATCATTCACCCCTCAGCTTGCGAGTCGGCTAGGCGGATGGTCAGGACAGCAAGGCCGCAAGAAAGTCGCCTTCGTTGGTGCCGGGGCACTTGGCTCCGCTGTTTGCGAAACAATGGCGCGAAGTGGTCTAGTTGACCTACATATCGTTGATGAAGACGTTTTGGCACCGCACAACTTGGCTAGACATACGCTTTGCCAAAAAGAAGTTGGTCATTTCAAGGCTGAGTCCTTGGCTCAGCGTCTTAACGACTTGTATCGCGGTGTAGAAGTCGCTCACGGAGTCTCGAAGTCCATTCAAGATCTTGATCCAGCCGAAGTGCAACAGGTAATCCTGAATGCGGACTTGATTGTTGATTGTTCCGCATCAATCGCCGTCCAGCGGTGGTTGGCCGACCTCCCATCGACGCGTCCGCCAGTTGCGAGCGTGTTCCAAGTTTGTGCTGGAAGAGGCACCCTCATTTTGTCGGAGTCAGTCAAAGCAGATAAACGAGTAACTGTTGATGCCATCGAATCGGTGCTGCTGGCAAATCGACGAGACTACCCCATCGTCGATGAATGGCTCAGCGAACAGGTAGAGCCAGTGCAGGTTGGCGGTGGATGTCGTTCAGCGTCAGCGCGTGTTCCAGATACTCTCTGCAAGCTCGGTGGAGCTTGGGCAGCTGATGCGATTCTCAATTGGATTGATCGCGGCAATTGGCCAAGTGAATCTGGTTTCGGAATTCAGTCCATTTCAAACGGAATTGTGCCATCCGTTCAGACGGGATGGGTGGATGTCAGAATGACCAGTCTCTCTGAAGGCGACCAGTGGCGTATTTGGCTTTGCCAAACAGTCATGGAGCATGTCAAAAAACAGGCCGGCACCAATGAGACAGGTGGGATACTTGTCGGTGAAATTGATCGTCAGAGGCGAGTGGCATACATCGTCGATGCTTGGGCTGCTCCGCCGGACAGTGCGTCTTCACCGGTCGGCTTTTTGCGAGGGCGTGTCGGGCTGGTTCCTCAGTTGACCTTGCTTGCGACAGAAACTCGTGGGCGACTGGGGTACGTCGGCGAATGGCACACTCATCCAAAGTCTAGCCCGGCAGCCGTTTCGGCAACGGATTGGGCGACAATTTGCCGGATGGCGGACATATTGTCGGTGGACCGACTGCCTGCGCTCTGCGTGATTACAAACGGT
>CAZVBC010000650.1:0-2690 GCA_964625155.1 uncultured Pirellulaceae bacterium | reverse complement strand
CGCTTCATATTCAAAATACGAGTCGATCGTTAACCGAAACGGCGTGTTTAGCACATAGTTCACCCGCTGCGATAGGTTATAGAGCGTCATGACTTCACCGGAATCGCTCTCGTCTGCCTTCATCTCAAAGTCATTGTGCAGATCGAAATACCAACGCCGAAAGATTTCTTCCGCAGATCGATCCGTTCGATGGACACAGATGAAAGTGTCAATGTCGTGATCCAGGTCTGCATAGCCTTTCGCGACGCCACCGAAGATGAAACCGAAGACGAAATTGGAACCAAATATCTCGGGAACCTCTCCGACAAAGCGATCCCTAATCGCGGCAACAGTGCTCGCGGGAATCAGTCTGGACCGAGACAACCTATCCTGTCCATCGTTCATTACGATACGCTCCTTCGATTGCCTGAACTTTGTAGCGAGGGCTCAACCAAGTACTTGTAAATCTCCCTTTGCGGAAGCGTAGCGCCATTCACGCGGCGGTCACCTATCAAAATGCAAGACGCCTTCGGACCGCAACCAACATACGGAAGATACCCCTTTTCTTCCTTGTGCAAGTCAGTATTGTGTAAAACTGATCCTCGTTCATGTAGTCCACGTTCCTCAAGTGATCGAGCATACTCCGACTCTCCCCAAACCGTAAGGTACATCGAGTATTGAAGATAACGCTCGTCTTCAAAGTACCGTTTGAGCTCACTTTCGTCGTCATAAGTGTATAGAGAAATCACCGGAGCGAAGAGCTCCATGTAATTAAAGTCCGCACTTGCAGCATCCTCCTGAAAGACAGTTGGCCAAATGGTATTGGTAATCGGGTCAATTCTCCCACCCCATACACATGCACTCTTACGCGCATTGAAGTAGTGTGCAATTTTGAGTGAATGCTCGATTTCGCTATTGGGGCCTAGTAAATTGAATTTGTTTTCGTAGGGCCCGACTAAGCTTGAGATGTTCTCAAGGTCTCTGAAAAGTACGTGCTTAAACTGCTCTACGATGCTACTATGGATAAAGACTGCGTTTGGCTGCGAACAGTCTTGTCCCTGGTTCATTAAGGCAACACGCAGAACCGATTTTGTTGCCCGCTGAATATCTGCCGATGGCGTAATCAATATCGGATTGTGCCCAGCACCATTGAAGATGAACAGGGTATTTGGACTGAATGCTTTCCGAACTCGAAAGCCATTCTCGGCTTTACCGACGAATATCACCACGTCTGTCCGTGGACTCTGTTGCCTTGTGAACTCCTCGCGAGTTCCAAATGACAGATGGAGATTTGGACAAATCGAATCGAAGTTTAGTAACGGCCAAAGATGACGAAAAGTTGGTTGGGCGGATTGCGGCGGCCGAACCCAAGTTGCCTCGGACATTAGAGAAGGGACAACTCCAAAGCATACAAGTGCATAGAGAGGTTGGTTCTTAGGGAGGTAAGAAGTGACGCCATGCGCCTTCCGTACAAAATACTCTCGGTTGAGCGAGATATTTCTGAGCAGTTCTTCAGATCTCTCGAATTCATCCCTCGCAGTACCGAACGTTTCGTATCGTGTAAGTGCGTCGAAGATCTTTTCTTTCTGTTTCTCAAGCTGTTGAACGCAAAGGGCGGCTTTGTTGTACACATCCTCGATTTCAATAGGCGAGTCATAGACCCCCTCTTCAAAAACAACCTCCGATCCACGCGGATTCTCAACTGTTGGATTTACATTGGCCACTAAGAGTTCGCGCGCGACAAGCTCGCTGAGCCACCTGTCGTTTTTCTGATGGAGTCGAACGTTCTCGAAATACAAGTCGCCTTGCTGCACTCTATAGGGTGGTACTATGGTCGAATTCGCAGAAATAAGCTCGATAATTTTTTCTCTGATATGCGAATCAAGTAAGCAAAATTGAGACAGGCAAATGACTGGCTTGCTTGGGACTCGATAAAGATTTCCAGGATGAATGGTTAAGTTGTTCATTCTGACTCATGAAGAAGATTTATGCATTTACTTGAAATTTGTCGCTACTGTTAAGCGACGGGGGTTGAAGACTATTACACCAGAGTTCCAGTCATTGTACTTGATTTCGGCGTTTGAGAACGAATGCACGACAGCACCGACTTTCTTCGCAAGGAAAGTCCCAGCTAGATGATCCCACGGAAAAGAACGCTTGTAAAAAAGTGCGTCGACATCGCCCGACAAAAAACTTAGATAGTCATTCGCACATGAAGGTAGTTTGACCCTACTGTCGATTTGGCAGAACCATGGGTTTAATCGGACATAGTCTTCACCAAAAAAATCGCCGTCCGCAACAACTGCCGAAATCGAGGCTCTACTGGACGAGTCAATGGCTGCCGGACCGCAGTAGTAATCAAAAAGAGCGAACGCCATTCTGTTCGGCGGACAATACAGCCAAGACCCAACTACGGTATTGTGCTTTAGTAGTGCAACCTGGACTCCAAAACCAGCCTTGTTCGCTGCATAGGTCTCAGTACCGTCTAGTGGATCGATGATAAACCAGTAATCCTGTGGAGGCTGATCAAGTACTTTACTCCATTTTTCTACGGCGTCCTCTTCGCTGTAGACTGCTTGCACTCCCGTTGTCTCCTGCAGTCTTTCTTGCAGAAGCTTGCAAGAAATCATATCTGCTTCGGTAACCAAATCCTCTTTGACGCAAGGAATTACACGCTTAGAGTACGAACGCTGATGAGTGGCAAGATAGTC
>CAZVBC010000649.1:0-2693 GCA_964625155.1 uncultured Pirellulaceae bacterium | reverse complement strand
AATCCCACCGGCTTGTCCGGCGGATCGTTAGGATTCAAGCTACAACAGCGCGGCCTATCCGCTCCCCGCTCGCATCACGGCCTCGCGAATCCCACCGGCTTGTCCGGTGGATCGTTAGGTTCAAGCTACAACAGAGCGGCCTATCCGCTCCCCGCTCGCATCTCGGCTGCACAATCCCACCGGCTTGTCCGGTGGATCGTTAGGTTTCAAGATACAACAGCGCGGCCCGATGGGCACACGGTTAAGCGATTTCGCTGCAACAACTGATTTCTTGCTCCATTAATAGAATATGGAGATGTCCAGTTAGTGATAAAACTACAGAGGTGTTTGTTAATCAAATCTCATTCGAAAATCGACTATTATTGCGCAGCGGAACGAGGAATCGCAGTTGGAACCACGTGTCCCTTTCACTCATTCACACGAAACTCAGTGATCGACATTGATGTTCGAGTTGGTGTTCGACCCCTTCAAGAATCGCAGCGATGGCGGCATTTTCTGATTCTTCCAAGGGCTGAAATGGTTCTGCCGCTAGATCACCACAGACGTTCAAGTGTGCTAGCCCGGCTTTCAACGACTTAATTACTGATGCCGATTCACCTCCGATGCGAAATATCTCGCTCAGTTGCTCGATAACCATCTGATAAAAGCTGGAATTCTGGTCGTCGCGTTCTTTCCGAGCTTCAAACCAATCCACGAACAACTTGGGAAACAGGTTGGCGCAATCGGCCATCACGCCACAAACAGCATCGATGCTGATCCCATCAAACAACTCCTCTGGCCGAGTCATGAACTTGGGGAATTTTGATTCTTGTTTGCCAACCATTGCCGCTTGATAGCTTCGCTGCGGCACGGCACTTGAGACCAAGCCGAAGAACAATGGCAGGTCGAGTAAATCGTTGATTACCTGCGCGCTCAGTTGAGTGCTTGCCTGGGAGTATCCGCTGCACAGGGCAAACGGAAGTTTTATTTCATGGTGAAGATGTCGGATATAGCTGGCCAATTCAGCTTGTGACGCGGAATAAAAATAGGGGATAGAAATCACCAATCCAGCCGCTTTGCATTCATGCGCATGTTCAGCCAAAGCGACTGTTTCAGCGAAAGCACAATCGGCTATGCCCACTAATACTGGCACTCGCCCCCGCACGATCTGGCAGACGCGCCCAATCACTTCGCGGTTCAACCGGTTACTAAGGCTGGGACCTTCACCGCAGCCGCCCAGAACGTGAATTGCGTGTACACCTCCACCCAACACATATTCCGTAAGCTGAACGAGTCCTTGGTGGTCCAGGGTATCCTGAGCCAATAATGGAGTAACTATGGGTGCAATGATCCCATGCAATTCGTGCAAACTGTTGGTGGGGCTGAAGTGATTCATTCAATTCTCTCGTCACAGACATGGAACTGCTGGCAGTAAGCCAACGGAAAATTCCATACTTCCGTTAACAAACGCCACGCTTCTAATAAATAGAACTGAAACGCATGCGCGGATTCAATTTCACTCAAGAATACCCTAAGCCAGTCTCTCGAAAAGACTCAATGATGCATTCACAGGCAATCTTAGCGCAGGGCAGTTCGGCATGATGCGATCAACCAAAGGCTAGCGATCACCGCTGAATTGTTCGAGTAAACAAGATCGTTGGGTTAGCTCAACGATGTCGACACGTTTGACCAATGGGCGGTTCTCAACACCCGTTCGGCGATTGCTGACCGAGTAAAGGAGTACGGTCTGCTGAACCGCTAGCGGTTTGGTTGACTCACGCGATTCATCAGCCAACAGCGAATGTTCTGCTTGTAACTGCGACTGATCTTAAGAATAAGAAAATTAGTAACGTTGGCGCCGGAAAATGGTTTTGATCTCACTGTAACCAATATACACTCCGCTCACTCTTTCAAGATTGCAGCGATCGATCTTGAAATTCAGGGTGGTGGGACGAACAGCGCGCATTCGTGTCAACCCGAACAAGAAAATGAGTATCGCTTGCTCAAGGCAGATATGGCTTCCGCAATATCAAGGTTACAGGAGATTTAGTCTATGCTTCGCATCAGTTTTCGTCATTTTTTTCGCAAGTACATGTCTGGTCGCTCGCACGCGGCGGTCAAGAACCAAATATCCAAACCAAAGTCGGGGCGGTTGCGGCTTGAGATACTTGAAGATCGGTCAATGATGGCAGCCGATTTATTAAACATCGACGACTTAACATACAGCAGAGATGAATTTCTGGTCCGTTTTGAGACTCCGCAAGCGGCTGCCGAATTTGCGAATATGCCAGGTAACGGATTGAGTCTGGGCGATCAGTTGACAGCCGATGGTTGGTACGAAATAGACGTCAGTGGTGATGTGAATCTGGAGCAGGCAATTCTGGCCTTTCAAGGGCGCACCGATATTATTGCAGCGACGCCGAATTTTCGGGTGAGCATCACCGCAGCTCCCAATGACACTTCTTACGCAAGTCTGTGGGGTTTGGAAAACCGTGGTGCCAGCGGAGGACTGGTTGACGCCGACATTGATGCCGAAGATGCTTGGCAATACGGTACCAGCTCAAACGTGGTGGTCGCAGTCATCGACACAGGCGTGGATTACAACCACCCGGATTTGGTCGGTAATATTTGGTCGAACACTGACGAGATCGCAGCAGATGGTATCGATAACGACGCCAATGGGTACATCGATGACATTCGCGGATGGAATTTCG
>CAZVBC010000648.1:0-2695 GCA_964625155.1 uncultured Pirellulaceae bacterium | reverse complement strand
CCTGACCTGAAACAATACTCGCGCAGAATTGTAAAAATGTTGGTAAACACAAGCGGTCCAGCCCCGGCCACCCTACGCCGTTAACCTTAGTCGTAAGTCTCTACTCGAATTGATTTTCGTGCGGTGATTCTCGGCAGAAATTGCTGTCCGATTCGACTGACGCAAGCGGGAAGAACTCTCCAAAATGTCGCCGATCGAAGAAGCGTCGCATCGGTTCAAATGTCGATCGCACTGGATTTCCCGACGTTTTCGCAAGACGCGGCGCAGACTCGAGTTGCGCAAAGGGTTAACGGCGTAGCCGGCCACCCTGCCGCTTCTGTCATTTAATTAGACTTTCTGATCTTCCTCCACCACATGAAACCTGCGAACAATGCCAATCCGATCCCATTGAAAAGCAGTACATATGCAAGCGTAATACGTCGATTATTACGTGTTTCAGTTCGAGAATCCAGCTGCACAGGCTCACCTCGAGATTTCTTAAGTGCGTCCATTTCCTTTAAGCTCTCTCTGGAAACACTACGTATTTTTTCGAGGCCATCAAATTTAGCTGGAGAATTAACGACTGCCTGAAAATAGTGTCTTGCTTTTTCCGCCTGCCCCATGTCAAGCAACAACACCCCCAAACTGAACTCATGAGAAACTCGTCGAGGATCGTCGGGGAATTGTTCAAGTGCTTCCAAGTGGTATTTAACTGCATTTTCCCGATTTCCTCTCAAAACACTAATCGTTGCGAGATTGCCCAAAAGCATGGCATCACGTCGTTCAGGAGGAGTAATTGCATAGATTTTGGTAAGCATTGTATCGGCCAACTCGTGCTCACCTCGACCAATTGCATCGGCACTTAGTGACTGTATGGCACGGGTAATATTTTTTGATTGCTCTGGCATACGATTCAACAACTTAAACATCTCTTCGATCCCAGCTTGCGACCGACCAAGCTTAATCTGCGCAATCGCTACATAATTAGTCAAAGCAACAATCCGAGCCGGCTCCGTTGCCTTTTCAAGTTGTTCCTGCGCCAGATCCAACAGACCTTGATAATCGCCCATTTTACTACTATTTACGATCAACTCTTCAGCGGCATTCTTATGTCTCGTACTTTTTGGAAACTTATCATAAATTAGTTTTGACGCCTTTACAGACTCAGCCAAATCGCCCGTAGCACGAAAATAGTCCGCTCTCAATTCCCACACCGTTGCAACAGCAGCATCCGATTTGACTTTACCTAATGTCTGATTGAACGCCGTCAGCGCCTCAGCTCGGGTGGCTTGCGGTCTATCCCATGCACCTTTGCCCCAAATCTGTGCGTACATCGCTTCAAGCAGTGGCCTTTCATCGAGGGGAATGTCGTCTGCAATTGCACTCGAACCCAGACAAATAAAAAGCATAATCAAAGAATATTTACGAAGCGTGCGTCCGCCGATATCGAATCGATATTCTTTCACGATCGACCTCATGGCACCATTCCCAGAAAAAACAAGCCCCAATAGCAATAGCAACAAGACTTAGCCGAGGCCAGCTGAATTATTACGCACGCGAGACATAATCATCCTGAAGCCTCCTGTAAGGCTTGACAGCGATGGAACTTTCCAGACTTTCCAATGAGCCTGAAACCATTTCCATGCTGTCAGCCACCGTAGCCACCAAAAAGCGTATTGATGCGTCTCAGGAAAAAAATCGGAAATCAATTCCAATTTCAACTTACGGGCAGGCAGGCGCGCCCGTGCGTAGTGTCGCATCATACGTACCAGCCAAGTTTGATGAGCTTGATGCAAATCCAGTACGCGTGCGAAGAGTACAGTAAGCAGTCTCACAAGGAGTAACGACCTTAAAGTTGCTCCAACTGCCGAATCGGTCAAGCTCTCCCGCAGAATTCACCTTTACCCTTCCCCTAGTTTGGATGCCGCGCTGCACATAGGAGTAAGCCGTAAGGATATATTTTTTTGGGACCGTACAACCAGATCCTTGACAACAAGTCTCGAATTTCTCTGATATAATTGTGATATTCTCAGACGAGTAATTGGCGCTCAAGCCAAACAAGGCATAGAGCAGATTACACGCTAAATTATACTTTGCGACGCTCGCCGTGCCGATCGTGGCAGAATCGCAGATGCCGCTGGATTCGCCTGGCGCAGTCGTGGGCCCGTAAGTTGTGTGAACAGTGTCATAGTAGATACCTGATTGCGCGGTCCCGATTTCTATTTTATCTTGCTCATAAGGCCCCGTCCCTAAAACATCATATGTTGGAGACGCGTTGGGCATATCATGGGCATATTCAATTGCGAACAACTGATTCGGCAAGCATGCCAGTAAGAAACAGCCACAGAGGAACAAGCAACTTTTCATTTTATTCTCCGTACGATGTTGCCACCTAAACCGACATTTCCCATATGGGTTGAGCCTGGAACCGCGCCAAGCTCGGATTGGTGCCCATCTTAACATCGCGCCCCCCCCCTGTGTCGAGCTTGCGGAATTTCTTGCCGCTTTTCCGACTCCAGACCCGGCCGAAATCCAGACCAGGGAGCCAACCGGAGCGTTTTCCAGCGTCAATCGCTGGTTCTGCGCAGACCTTCTCCATCGGGAACCTCGTGTTCCACTCTTTGTCTTTGATCCGCTCCCGAGCACGTCACGTGACCAGCGGCGGCGGGATCGCCAGTCACGTAGGTCAGGCTGTGCCTGACGACTCTGCGGCGAA
>CAZVBC010000647.1:0-2700 GCA_964625155.1 uncultured Pirellulaceae bacterium | reverse complement strand
TATCCCCTCACAGGATTTTAAGTCCTGTGTGTCTGCCATTCCACCACTCGGCCAATGATTCTCAAGGCTTATCCAACGTCCAGCGAGTCTATTCGTTCTTCAACTTTTCGCAGCGAAAATGGTTTTCGCAATTTTCGAAGTCCTTCCTCCCTAAGTCACCGTTAGCTGGCGGTGATTTCGCGTAACTTGGAAGAAGCTGATTCTATCGATTTCACGCCACTTGTGCAGGCTCGTTGGCGACTTTCCGTAAGATTGCCACGTGAGCGTGCAGTCTGTACGCAACATACGATAAGTAAGAGTTTTACCGCTTCAAGTGCCGCCCCCCAAAAAAATCTATTCCAAATGTCGAAGATCGAAATTCTGCGAAATCCTTCCGATCGCCTTCCGACTCACCGCCATGGATAGAACAATTGCACGTCGTTTCAATCGTCGCACTCGTATTTGCAAGCTTGGCCATGTTCGTAACAGCCCAGCGCTGCAGTGTGGGTAATTTGGTATTGCAGGGAAATGTGTTTGTGTACGTTTTGTACCACACGTGGATGCGGCAATCGCTGCGCAATGACTCCCGTTGGGGACTGAATGTTGGTAGAAATGGCATTCCTGCAGGATACGATTTCGTCCCGTATGGGACATGATGTTGCCGTGGACGTCACCCAGGTCACCCTCCCAATCAAATTTTATCCCTACCGGGACGTCAGTTGAGCTTTACCGTTGCGTGCTACCGACATTTTGTCCCTGTCGGGACGAATAACGCGGAATAAAAACTGCGCATAAAAACTCGGGTCAATATCAGATTTTTAACAGCCCAACCCAGCGCATGCCGTCCGGTTTACTTTTCACTGGCGCTCGCAAAAAACATCTTACATTTCTGGTAAGTTTTTTGGGGGGAGATTTCCGTTTGATGTGATTGTGTGCAGAATAAACATTCGACCACTCTTATTGCTTATGCTCATATCGATGATGGGGATTTAAAAAAATGAATCGTTCAGCGGTTTACAGCGTGCGCCTGGAAAATTGGCGTGCGTTTACTTTGGTCGAATTGCTGGTGGTGATTGCGATCATCGGAGTTCTGGTCGGCCTGCTGTTGCCAGCCGTGCAAGCGGCTCGCGAGGCGGCTAGACGTATGCAGTGTTCAAACAACCTGAAGCAAATGGGGTTGGCGTTGCACAATTATGAAAGCACTTACAAGAAATTGCCAATCGGTGCGTTGTGGTCACGAGGAGCATTGGCCAATCCGGGATGGGGCATGTCATGGTGGGTGCGTATATTGCCGTTCGTCGAGCTGAATAATCTCGCGGACCGACTGTCCATGGAGGGGAGCCATCCGGGTACGTTGGCGAACACAACGCCCACCTGGACCGGCGCGGCTGTGAATGGGCCGATCGTCAATGGCTTGCTCATTCCGCTGATGGTTTGCCCATCCAGTCCATTACAAGCAGTTCGATCATCAGGATATGCACACACAATCACTTGCCCACAATATACCGGCATCATGGGGGCGGTCAGCGATACCGGAACGACTGGATTCCAAAATGCAGCAGGCAGGCAGTGGACGCACGCTACTGCAAATACGATTTCCGCGATTGGAGGAGGACTGGTCATTTGGGATTCCGTCAGATTCGGCGACATCTCGGATGGACTCTCCAATCTAATGATCGTTGGTGAACAATCCGATTTCGGTCGGGATGCAACTGGCGCCAGGGTGACGATCAATAACCATCAAGGATTTATGTGCAGCATGATTAATGTCAGTTTCACTGGCTTTACCGAACGAGTATTCAATTTAACGACGCTACGTTACCCACCTAATTCTGCCAATATCGTTCTGGCTGGCGTGCGAAATAATAATGGTGGCAACAACGGGTTGTTTTCAGCACATCCAGGTGGAGTTCAGGTCGTGCTGGCAGACGGATCGGTGCATTTCATCAGCCAAACCGTGAATTTGCTCACCCTTAAAAAGCTTGCCACTCGCGACGATGGCGCTTTAGTCGAGGAGTTCTAACATGCGTTCAACGATTCAGCGTCGAGAATTCACGGCTTGTTTGATTTTTGCGAATGCAATTTGGATGGTTCAGGCCGGTTGCCGTGCAAAAAGCAATTTGCCGGGACCATCGGGCACGGTCCAGGGAACCGCCTCTTATCGCGGCAAACCGATTCCGGTAGGGTCAGCGATTGTGATGGTCCACAAAACTGAAGGGTTATTTGGCATTGGTATCACCGACGAACAAGGAAGTTTTTCGATCAAGATGCTTGATGCCACTGACGTTTTGGTTGGGGAATACACCGTGAATATCAAACCGCCAGGCGAGCCCGGTGAGAACGTGGTGGTGTACACCAAGGCTACTGTGCCGGCAGCATGGAACGAAATTCCTGAAAAGTATTGGTCGCCGACAACCAGTCAAGAAAGCTTTACTGTAAAAGAGGGTCACAACACGTATACTCTGGTTTTGAAAGAGTGATGGTAAAGAACGAACGATCCCGACGATGACAACTTTTGGGAGTCTGCGAGATGTCGAGTCAAAGCTCTGGTTTTGGACCCTTTGCACAGAATAAGAGAATTGGTCGGCGGGATGCCATTCGATCTGGTATAGCCGTAGCCGCCGGGGCCGCAGCTCTGGCAACGGCTGAACATGCCAGTAGTGCCACGGTTCACGAAGATCAGCAAGCCGCACAAGTCGACGTACGCAGTGCATCGCTGCA
>CAZVBC010000646.1:0-2701 GCA_964625155.1 uncultured Pirellulaceae bacterium | reverse complement strand
GAATATTGTGGAGAAAGAAATTGCGAGTTCGTTACAAATAACTTTGCAATTTCGCACTCAGTATTTTCATTTTTCAATGACTCAAGTATCTCGGTGGCTGGAATCACGAAATCAGGTCAAGCAAGAATTGTGCTGAATTGTGGACCCCAAACACAGTTGAACGTAGCTGAAGTTCACCGAATTCTTGGTAGAAGTAAAGTCGAAGTAAGTGCCCATTTGTATTGATTTGGGCGAGTTTAACCGTTCCTCGCCCATCTAGGCGGCAACAATTGATTCACTTTTAACAATCGTTCGTTCAAAAGAACTTGATTCCATCGAACGTATCCAGTTTACCAATTCATCTCACTTTGTGATCGGCCAAGGACAAATTCATCTTGCGAATACTACCGACAGGCAGAATAAACGGGAGCCCCCTTCTTCTCGCTATACAAAACCATTGCGACAAGTTACCAATATCGCTAAGATCCCAAAAAAAGTCGCCGCACTTGCATCGAAGATTCCGCGAACAATGAGCCACGGAGTTTTTTTGGACAGCCGCACTTTCGATTACCCGGAACGCGTTGGAATGCGGTTTTAGTTGCGAAATCAAGAGAAACTAGGTGTTATCGCATCACGACTTGTTGACTCGCAAAAAGTCTGAATTTTTATCGAACGTGGTGCTGTCTAACTAAGTATTTGGTTAGGTTTGGCCGCATTGATGTTCAAGGAAAAGAACAAAATGGTCAAAGGAAAGTTAGCGCATCAGCTCAAACCGGCTATTGGCACGCAAGCTAGGAAAATACTCAGCGCTGAGGCTGAGGCGATTTTAAGAGTAAGCCGAAGTTTGGACTCGAGATTTGAGCTCTTAGTCAATGAAGTTTTGGCTTGTCGCGGAATAGTTTTTGTTTCAGGGATGGGCAAAGCTGGCTTAATTGGTCAAAAGATTGCTGCAACCTTGGCATCCACTGGTACATCCAGTTTGTTTTTGCATCCGGCTGAGGCGATTCACGGAGATTTGGGCCGAGTCGGAAAACGAGACATTGTCCTGGTACTTTCCTACAGTGGCGAAACAACTGAGATCTTGCGATTGGTACCAGCTCTGAAGGATATGTCTAAATCGGTGATGGCAATTACTCGGGCGGCCACAAGTTCGTTAGGGAAGGCCTGCGATTTCGTCGTTGAATTGGGGGAAATTGAAGAAGCTGGACATCTGGGGCTCGCTCCGAGTTCAACGACCACGGCGATGTTGGCTCTCGGAGATGCGCTGGCTTTGGTAGTCAGCCAGCAACGGGGATTCAAAGCCGATGATTTTGCTCGCAATCATCCCGGAGGCAGTTTAGGACTAAAGCTGGCCTCAGTTGATTCGATCATGCGGCCATTAGAGAGTTGTCGTTTGGCCAGCGATCAATTGTCGGTACGAGAAGTGATCGTTTCGGTTAGCCGTCCAGGTAGGCGTTGCGGGGCGATCATGATGTTAGGAACGGGCGGCAGATTAACCGGCATTTTTACCGACAGTGATCTTGCGCGTTTGCTCGAACGACGAGGTGAATCCCTACTCGATCGGCCGATTTCCCAAGTGATGACAAAGAAATTCGCCACGATCACGACGGGTGCCAAACTGAAGGATGCAATCCAGTTAATGGCCGAGAAAAAGTTCAGCGAACTGCCTGTTTTGGACGAGGAAATGCGCCCCATTGGTATGATCGATATTACTGACATAATGGGACTGTATTCTTCTAGCCAAGGGGTAGATGAAGAATCACCTGGTGCGACAAGTGTACCTCGACCACATGTTCGCTCAAGAGTTCGATCAGATTCGCAAGGTCGTCATACATCACCAGCGACAACGATTCCATTGTTTCGAAAAACTGCCTAACAACGAGACTTCAGCGTGGCTTCTAAAGACGCCGAGTTTGCACGCAATATTCGCTTGATTTTGTCAGACGTCGATGGCGTATTGACCGATGGGTCGATCATGCTCGACAACCAGGGGATTGAGAGCAAAGTATTCCATGTTCGCGACGGTTTGGCGATTAAGTTGTGGCAGAAATTCGGTTATACCTTTGGCATCTTGACCGCTAGAAACTCTCAGATCGTCAAACTGCGGGCTGCGGAACTGGGGATCGAAGTTGTGCGCCAAGGTTTTGCAGATAAATTGCCAGTTGCCCGCGATATTTTTGCTCAGCTAGGCGTCCGGCCCGAGGAGGTTTGTTATATCGGCGATGATTTGCCTGACCTGCCGGTAATGTATGAGGTTGGGTTGCCTGTTGCCGTTTTTGACGCAGTTGACGAAGTTCGTCGTGCCGCCCGAATTGTCACTCGCTTGCCCGGTGGACGCGGCGCCGTTCGCGAACTGGTCGAAAGATTGCTTAAAGCTAAAGGACACTGGGAGGATTGCCAGCCCATTCGCTCAAGGAATTAGCGCACACTCAGCATGAGGCACCAAATCCAACGATACTTTCTTTATCTCGGCTGTGTCCTAGCCGCGATGTTGGTATATCGATTGACCGTCGTACCGATCATTGAACCAGGTCGTACTGAACGGAGTCTGAGTGTATTGCCAACTGCTGATCCAGTGGTTATCGACGCTTGGTGGCAGAATCGATTTGCCTCAGATGCCTGGCAGAATTCCAAACCGACAGTCCTTGGCACGCAGATGGTCACATTGTTATGCAAAGATTGGAAACCTGTATCGAATAACAGTCTGCAGTTATCTAAGTTG
>CAZVBC010000645.1:0-2708 GCA_964625155.1 uncultured Pirellulaceae bacterium | reverse complement strand
ACTCCTAGGTGGTGTGGGGAGGACGGTCAGCAATGACCGTCCTTACCCGATTTCGATGCCTAGTTATCGCGCCTATGGGTCGAAGTTGAATTCGAATTGTTGATGAGCGCTAGAATCTTGGCGAGACCAGGAAAGGTCACGACCAATCAATAGTTCAGTCATTTTCGCGTGATGTGTATTCTTCATTGCCACTAATTCCATGTCAAGTTTTGATCGCGTTGCAAGCTCACGAACTCCCTCTGCATCATCATAGGTCATCAGAAATTCACCACTCAACGACGCTGTAAGTTCGAACAAAGCTGAATGATCTAAATCACAATGTCGGTAAAGCCGTGAACCAGCTTTCTTGCCTGATGCGGTGTAGGGAGGATCGATAAAGAAAACGGCATTTGCCGTTTTTCGGTGCTCGGTAAGTACGTCGATTGCATCTCCTTCTATCACGGTAAATCGATGACGATTCTCCCCGATAGCAGTGATGCGATCAGCCAAGGTTTTAGCGTACCAGCGAGATTTCAACCCCTTTCCGTTTTCGCCAGATTTCATCAAGCTCGCGCCTGGCGCGAGAATACCGCCATGAAACATTCGATTTTTTATTATTGTTCGAAAAGCAATTTCTTCGATGCTCTGCGATTCATCAGCAAGTGTTTCACGAACGTTCTGCTCCGTCACTTCGAACGTCAAAATTCGATTGCGAAGAATCGAATACAAGTCTGAACAAATGCATTTCCAAACGGCCACAACATCGGGGTCTTTTTCAACGAGAATCACATGATCTGCGAAATCCTCAAAAGCAGCAGTAAGCCCAATAATTCCTCCACCAGCAAACGGTTCAATGAGCAGTTTAGGTTTTCGTTCGAGACTCTTCCACCACTTCCGTGCCAAAGGGACAAGCCAAGTCTTCCCACCAGGATAACGAAAGGGGCTTCTCTTAGGAACGGAAGCAACGTTTACAATCTTCCTTGTTGCCATGATCTATCCCTCCACGATTTGATCAAGCGTTGGTGCGTCGGGTGGGTTGCTATCCTCTAATTTTTCGTCGAGTTTGTCTTGAAGTACGGCAATGAACTCTTTAATGTTTCCTGGTTCTGATTTCGTGAGTGTGATAAGCGCAGATTCAAATCCAGTATAGACAGTCCGTGTTCGTTGCAGTCGGTTTGTATTTGAATTCGGATCGTGTACCAAATCATAAATCAACCAAGCCATTTCGGCTTTGGATGCCGGAACCTCCTTCAGGTTCGGTAGCGTCGCGAAGAAATGCGAATCAAGTGCAACAGCCGATTTCTTTCCCCAAGCATGAATGATGCCACCCTTATAAAGTAGCTGTGGTGCAAGTCGTTTACGAGATGACGAAAGAAAGTCTGGATGAGGGTAATTGACTTCCGTTCGCCAATTCATTTTGGCGTTCGATTCTGGAGATTCCATGAAGCGTTCAAACGGACGACGTACGTTCCCAGAAATATAGACCGCCTGTACCTCCAAGGCTCCGAAATCCGTAATCTTTCCTCGATCATCGTATGCGACAAGAACGACATCAATATTCCCAGCGGAACTGTCGTTTTTATCTCGCAATCTGACTTCCGTTAATGAAGTCCATGTCGCATTTGGCTTGAAAAAGAAATTTGCAGCGTCGGTCGCAATGGCCCATTCCTGCCGAAATCGGATAGGACAGGTGATGACGGTTTTCCCGTCATGAAATACCGAACACGTCCCAAGAGGATCGTTTGCCTTGTCTTTTGTACAGTTCGGTACTTTGTTGTTGAACGGGCAAAGTCTATACAGACGGTGTCTCGCCGCGATTTCCGAATGATTATCGCATGGAAATCCAAACACTTCCGCCAGTGGATGCTGGGGCAACTCTTGGGGTTGCGTCGACTTCTGTTTAGGTGCTTTCTTTGCCATACGCGTAAGTGTACCAAATCGCTCTGCGAAGGTCACTTGCCGTTAGATCAAGCCGCAAACAGGGATTGACACGATGCATTGGCAACGAACGGTGCGGTTCAGCGGGCGGCGGCGAACGACTCAACCATTGCAAAAACAGCAACCACCGCCGCTCCGTTGCAACCGATGGTTACCCGTCGCATGATGCCCCAGTTGCGATGTCAAACGTGTAGTCCCGATCGCTGAAGTCTCGGGCGTAAATCAAATTTTCGTCGAACGTGAAGCCATTTGTAAAGATGTCAGCGCCGCCAGCGGACCAAACTATTGTACCATCGGGTCGGAGAGCGGCGATGTCAAGTTCACCGTGAGACAATATTAGGCGATGCTTTGGCGAGTAAAAGACGCCAAAACACGTTGCGTCGTCCGTTTCAGCGATCCATTTGGTATCAAGTGACGGTATCACAAGCCGCGCGATATACGGACCAACGGCGAGCAGTAGATCGTCGTCGAGCACCAATGCGGAATGTTCGTGTATGCCTGACGCACCTCCGCCAGCAAGAAGAATCACAGACGCGATTTGCTCACCGGACCGAAGCGTTGTCACGGAGTGTTTTGACGTTATGTAGATGTCGGTCGATACGTCGAGATGGATTTCGCGGTCGAATCGCCGCGCGGAATCACGTTCGGCGGACCCGTAATGCGGCACGTTCTCGATTACCAATTCGATTTCGCGGAGGTGAAGGCGTAGCATGTTAATGAAGTGCCTTCAGTCGGATAACGTATTGCAAACTAACCGGGGTGAGAGTTCTCGATGGATTGAATATATCCAT
>CAZVBC010000644.1:0-2710 GCA_964625155.1 uncultured Pirellulaceae bacterium | reverse complement strand
GGAAGTCAGGGCCAGTGCAGAAAGCCATGCGTTCAGCAACCAGCACGGTATTGCTAGTTCCGTCTGTCATCTTGGCAAAAGTGGAATTAGCCTTGCTTGGATGCCCATTAACAAACTGAGCGCTACAGACTTGGGCATTCAATGGATAGGTGGTTCCACCATAAGGATTGCCACCTACCGAGGCTCGCGCAGCAGAAGTTGAAATCGCCGTTCCGGTGAAACCGGCCCCGGAGAGAGTCGGATCATTGGGGCAAGCAAACGCAGCAATTTTCTCCGTGCGGACTTGGAAGGAAAAACCGTTTGCGCGATTGAAAACGTTGTTTTGTTCGATGAAAGGCAAGATAAGGAAATGGCCAGAGGCGAACTGCGAGGTTGTTGCAATCGCCCACGGAGGAAGCGTCTTAAAGGTGCTTTCAAAATTATGCACCGAAAGAGCAATTTGTTTTACGTTGTTGCTGCACTGCATCCTGCGAGCTGCTTCCCGCGCCGACTGGACAGCCGGCAACAACAGGCCGACAAGAACCCCAATAATCGCAATTACCACCAGCAGCTCTACCAGCGTAAAGCCAAGTTTCTTGTTAATTTTCGCCATTCTATGCC
The DNA here is from genome assembly GCA_964625155.1 of uncultured Pirellulaceae bacterium. Classification (GTDB taxonomy): domain Bacteria; phylum Planctomycetota; class Planctomycetia; order Pirellulales; family Pirellulaceae; genus Aureliella. The sequence continues at coordinate 2,110 of CAZVBC010000644.1, read as the reverse complement.
CCAGTAAAAATTAGTTATAAGGAACATGCGCAATTATGCTTTAGCGAATAGTAATAGACATTGAGGGCGACTGCAATACATTGGCAGGACTTTGAAAAAGCAGCTCGATTCTTGTCGCCCCCGAATGTTTGCAGTGTCGCAGGCGCCCAGCGATAATACGGTGACTATCCAATTTCCATCAGCACGTGAGTTGAGCAGAAACACCCATCGGAAAGTCGATGTAGGGCCAGAACGACGGCGAGCGCATCATTGCCGATTTCGCTCGATCATTGCTTGAAGGTATGGAGGAACTAGCATACTCGAAACGTCGCTTTTCTAATTCGCGGTTTCAAGTCTATTGTTCAGACTTCGACTTGACGTCGTTTGACCATGGTTACTTGATTGCCGAGAGCGTTGTATTCGACGCTGGTCATCGTCTGGCGAATCAGCATGACTCCGCGACCATGTGGAACATCCAATAATTCCTCGGACGTTGGATCTGGGACTTTGGCTGGGCAGAATCCAGCTCCCTCGTCGCGTATCCTCATGAACGTTTCGTTCTTGGACACTTTGAATTCCACTTCAACCGACTTGTCTGGCGCTTGCTGATTGCCGTGGGTGATCGCATTGACCATGGCTTCTTCGACGGCCAATTGGACATGGAACAGATCTCCTCCGTCCCAGCCATATTGATCTAGGGCTTTCAAGTAGTTTTCGATCAACTCGTGCCCGGCATCCAAGGAACTGGGAATGGTCTGGTGCAAGTTCCAATCCCACGAAGAGTCTGGCATTTCACGTGCTCCAGCCACAGGGCTGATGTGGAACTGGATGCGTGAAACACCAGTTCGCAAACCTAAATCGTGACACCCAGAGCTTTCAGGGCGTCGCTTTCAGTTTTCTTGATGTCGAAAACTTTATTCAAACGAGTAATTGTAAACACTTCCATGATTTCGGCCTTAAAACTGCACAACTGCAATTTTCCGCCGACGTTCTTAACTGCTTTGTCCATTATGATCAGTTTATTCAGGGCCGCTGAAGAAAGAAACTCAACGCCCTCGAAATTCAGGATAACGTCCTTGAACCGGTCTTTTTCAACCAGTGCAAACATCTCGTCACCCATCTCTTCGATATTGGTACTGTCCACAATTTTTCGATCGATAAATCGAACGATTGCTAAATCAGCAATCGCGGTTACCGATAATCGACGTCGCTCCGGCATCGTATCCCTCAACTCTCGCAAGTTTCCGGCTGGCTCACTACAGTTATTAACGCTTTGCCTAACCTAACCAGTGCGCAAACCTGATGCAACGGGCGTTATTTTTTTCCTGTCTGTTGAGGACTCGCACTCTCGCTCGCTCGTACCACCTTCTCCAGCAACAGATAATTCCTTTCTCTAAATTCCGTAATCTGCCCAGTCACAATCCAGCGATCATTGTTTGGGTCGTCTTGAAGGGCTTGGAAGATTCGGTGCAATGCAAGATTCTCAAGCCCCTCGATTGGTTCTTTTCCATCAAAGCTGAAAACCAAAGTCTCCCCTACGACTCGTATACGAACCGCGACGGATTCGATGCGAGCCCCCTCGCGCATCACTTTGCGACTTTCACTCGACTCCTGGGCAACCGTTGATTTCGATTGAGTTGCAGAATCACTTGCAGTGATATTTGCAGCGATAGCCGCTAATATGGCGGAACCACCTAACCAAAACGCTGGCGAGCAGCCGAGTATGCGCAGTTTATGTTGCCAGGATTGCACGGCATTCTCCCTTAGTCGCGTAATGCAGCTTATTTGTTCTTGGGCAAAACAAAAGCATGCATACAAATCACTCCTCCAGCGGTCACTAAGGCCCAACCGATCCAGCCAGGTGGTCGCACTTTTTTCTTTGGCGAAGGATGGTAGTTCAAGTAGAGTTGCGTCCCCACATCCTGTGAGGCAACTTGAGTATTCTTTACAAACCTGGCAAGTGCTTTGGTACTGGTTTCATTCAGTACAAAAGATTCCACCATGCGAAACTGAATTCCCAGCAAAAACAACAGCGCACCGATCATGAAATAGCGGTTTCGATCGAACTCCATTATCGGGGCTTCACTGACATCCAGGCGGTTGGGATTGCAATAATTGTCAGGGCAATCTC
>CAZVBC010000643.1:0-2731 GCA_964625155.1 uncultured Pirellulaceae bacterium | reverse complement strand
ATTTAACTCGAGAATTGTTCACGTGAGCAACTTTGTAAGGACATTTCCGGCGACGTCCGTCAGTCGAAAATTGCGGCCGTTGTGAGAAAAAGTCAATCGTTCGTGATCGATTCCCAGCAAGTGGAGCATCGTGGCATGCAAATCATGTACAGTTGTGGGATCAACCGCAGCTTTGTAACCAATCTCGTCGGTTTCGCCATGACTTGTTCCTCCTTTTACACCTGCCCCAGCCATCCATGCAATAAACCCGAGTGGATTGTGATCCCGTCCCCCTTTACCTTGCGAGACCGGCATCCTTCCGAATTCACCTCCCCATATGACCAAGGTCGATTCCATCAATCCACGTTGCTTGAGATCGGTCAGTAGACCAGCGATAGGAACATCGGTCGCCAAACAATGGCCTGTATGATTGGCAAGAAGATTGCTGTGGGCATCCCACTCGCCATCACTATAGACTTGCACAAAGCGCACTCCTCGTTCGATCATGCGGCGAGCCAACAGGCATTTTGATCCGTACGAATTCGTTTCAGTCCGATCTAGTCCATACAACCGCTGAGTCGCCATAGTCTCTCGCGAAAAATCGATTAACTCGGTCGCCTCGCTTTGCATGCGATAGGCTAATTCAAAAGATTGGAGTCTGCCGACCAAATCAGCGTCGTCGGGGCGAGCCTCAAGGTGCTCCGCGTTGAGCTTGGCCAAAAAATCGAGCTGCCTACGTTGGTCGGCGCGAGTAACTTCGGGTGGCAATTGCAAATTGAGAATCGGATTTCCTTCCGATCGAAACAACGTTCCCTGATGGGCAGCAGGTAGAAATCCAGAATGCCAATTTAACGGTCCTCCCTTAATCCCTTTGCGATTACCCAGGACCACAAAGCCGGGCAAGTCTTGATTTTCGCTCCCCAATCCGTAAGTAATCCATGCACCAGCAGCCGGGAAACCAGGACGTGGAATTCCTGTATTGATCTGATATAAAGCCGGTACATGGTCATTCGATTCACTGTACAACGATTTGATAAAAGCGAAGTCATCCACATGCTGCGCGACATTTGTATATTTCTCGCAAACCCATGCTCCACTTTGGCCGTATCGTTGGAATTTGAACGGCGACTTCATCAACGGACCGGGATTGCCATTAAAGACATTGATCTTGATCTGCTGCCCATCCCGTTTCGTCAACTCAGGCTTGGGGTCAAACGTATCACAAGCACTGGGAGCTCCTTCCATAAACAGCCAGATTATCGACTTGGCTTTTGAAGCAAAATGACTGACCCTCGGACTCAGCGGCCCTGATGACATCTCAGCCGCGAATCCCTGACTGCGCAGTAAATCAGTCAAAGCGATCGCGCCGAAACCACCACCTGCACGCTGAAGCCATTCGCGTCGATTGGGAATCGAGGCTACTCGACCACATTGATATTTCCTTGCGTTCGACATACTCAGTCCACGTAAATGAATTCATTCAAACTGTAGATCGCTTGGCAAAAATCCCCCAATGACTGCCGCACTACTTCGACTTCCAATCCCTGCGAAGCGCGATTGGACCGTGAGTGTATCTGCGAGTCAATAAATTCTTTGGCTGCTATGCGTTCAAATGCGGACGGCTCTCGGCCAAGTGTAAGCTGAAACGCCAAGTCAATCGATTTGGGCACGTCGTGGCCGCTTTGAACGAGCAATCGATCCGCAAATTCCAAAGAGACGCTGCGCACAAAAGGGTCGTTCAATAGCGCCAATGCTTGCGGAGCAATTGTGGTTTGGTCACGGAGCCCACAACTCTGTTGAGCGTCCGGTTTGTCGAACGCTTGAAACAATGGCAATGGGACGACCCGTTTATGAAACATGTAAATCGATCGTCTCCGAAAATCTGGTGAGTCTTTGACGTCAACAGGATACGGATCTTTTACATTGCGAGCTAACATGGCCTCTGCCGCAATGGGAGGCTTAAAGGGAGCTCCAAACACTTGATTGTTCAGTGTACCACTTGCAGCAAGCATCGCATCGCGCAGCACCTCAGCCTCTAAACGCTGACGCCGCATTTTCCATAACAGCCGATTCTCGGGGTCGATCTCTTGCAATTGTGCCTCGTTGTTTCCCTCAGCCGAGGTTTTCGAAGATGCAGAAACAATTGCTTGCCCTGGTCCACGCTGTGGCATGCCAGCCGTACTAGTCTGTTGAAAGGTCGCGCTGGTCAACATTAGGCGATGCAGTCGTTTGAGTTGCCAATCGTGCTGGACCAGATCGTGGGCTAAAAACTCCAATAACTCCGGATGTGTCGGTCGTTCGCTGCGCAGTCCGAAATCACCGACGGATGCGACTAGTGGTTTGCCAAAGTGATGTTGCCATACTCGGTTGACGATCACCCTAGCCAACAAGGCGCCAGCACCATGTTCGATATCCGTTACCCAATCTGCCAACGCACGTCTTTGATATGTGCTGTCGTTGCGAGAAATCTGTTGGCGAGCTTGGCTCAAATATTGATCGGCTGTTCTGTTACGTGTCAGGGCCGCAATGAATCCCAATGTAACTTCTTGGCTGCGATCGTAAAAATCTGCGCGGCGAAACAGCCAAGTTGGTTTGGGCTTAACCCCAAAATCTCGATAGCTAAAAACCTTGTCAGCAGAATTACCGAGTTGCACTTCCACTCGGTCACCACTGTGGAGGGCACTCATCAGTTGATAATATTCGCGCGTTGTTATGGGATCGTATTTGTGATCGTGGCAACGGGCACAACCGA
>CAZVBC010000642.1:0-2741 GCA_964625155.1 uncultured Pirellulaceae bacterium | reverse complement strand
AAATCAGAAAGTGCCACCCACGCCTCACGCTGACAGTGCCATTCGTGGGTGGCACTTTTCTTCAGTGCTTTTCTTCATTTCCGCCGTACCAAATACTTCCCAAAGCTAACGATTTCGTTTTTCTACTCCATTGGCCAGTAATTTTTTTCTTACCTCGGCGATAGGTCCGTCGTCCGGAAGCAACTCAGCGTTCACATCTCGCATCAAATTAGAGTCGATCTTTAAGTCCCAAGTCGCCGTTGCTTCGACCTCCTTGCCTTCCTTAACTCTACGGCTGGGATGAAGAATACTAGTTACGTGAACGGGTACCCAAGTATCATCCCCGACTTTTTTCCATTCTGATTCTGATTCATGCCAGGGAATCGTGTATTCTGCCCGTTTAGGAGCTCCTGGCATTTCCCGGTTATTGAAAAAAGTCTTTACCTTAGATGGCATGTACCCAAAAGTCTTCGTAAATCGCATTTCGGCAACATAGTTTGTTAAATAGAATTTTCCTACTAGGTCATCACCCTCTCGCGACTCTTCAAAACTGGTATGCATATTTAATAAACTAATTAATGGTCCGATCTCCGCGCTAAATAAAGATCCGGATGGGGCAACTATCGCAATCGAAAATAGATTGGGGGCACCGATTGTTGATTTACCCAAGAAACCGGCTTCTTCCTCATCATCGTTCTTTTTTAGTTCCTGTAAGTCCTCAAGGTAATCGCCAAACGAATAATACTTGCGGCTTCCTGATATGTATCGTTTCTCCCAAATATTGCTTTCTGGCACATGCGGATAAAAATTACGGGATTCGGAGTAGAGTCGATTTGGCGTATTTCCATTGCCCCTATCCTGACAAAGAAACCATTCACAGGTCTTAGATAAATGCGGGTCGTTTGTGCTTGTACTCTTTGCTGAACCTACAACAGCAAAACGTCTACTCACTTTAAGAAACATTGCCTGATACCGGTCAAGGCAGTCTTCGGCGGACTCAGGAACAAACTCCTGAGCCTGAGCCAGGCATGTGCTTACTAGCAAGCAATTAACGGCGAAAAATTCCGTAATACATTTCATTTAAAGCAGCTCCTTGTCACCAGCCAAAGGCCCCTAACGACTCGGTATTAGGGGCAATGGAACATCCTCATATCGCCACAACATCACGGGCAGTCGGCACCATATGTAACGTCAAACCCACCCAATGGAATTGGCGGCCACCAAGCGATCTCCTTGCCCGTCGGTTTCTCGCCGAGCCGAGCTCCCCAAGCCAACCGGACGCTAACGCGGCACTTTCTGGATTTCTTGCTGCGTCAGAGCAACTGCGGAACCCCGGTTGCACACTTGATGACAACTCCAAAAACAGCTTCGTTGATTACTGCAACGTTGATAGCGGATTTATCGGTCGCATATGCGCCCGTGACGGTAGGATATTCAATGGCATCGATTCCCTCAGACCGGCATAGATCTCGCAGCAGTATGGTGCTCACGTAAGGATCGAACGGTTCATGGCTACTCGGCCGCTCGGCGAGAAGCATAAACTGATTGAGACGAGGAAAGGCCGATGCCGAAATGGGATCAAGTGGCAACAGCAGACCCGCGTCATTTAGTTCAAATTTTTGCACCCAGAGCGCCTCACCAGGTTGCTTCTGAGCAAGCTCCGCGTGCAAGGCACTCCGACCGCGAGCTAAGTACAACGCTCTCTGGCTCGGAGAGTTGAATCGATTTCTTGGCTGGGAAATGGGTGGTTCGAATGTCGTAGGCGGGCTCTCTGGCGGAGCGGTCCTGGCACGATAAAACGTCCCTGACAGTCGAACCTTGGGGACTAGCTTGATCTCTTCGATCAGGCCCGCAATCGCCTTTGCGGAAACAATGAGATGTAACGCGGCTTTCGAGACTTCATCGAATCGTCCGGTGCGACATAGGTCGTTGAGCGCAGCTGAGAGCAGATGCACTTGGTTCACAGGATCATCAAAGTCCTGGGTCTCCCAAGAGGCAACCCGGCCCGTGGCGCCAAGTGTCAATTTGATCCCTACCATCGGAACTCCTCGCCGAGCGATGGCACCCTCAGAGCCCTCCAGTTTTCGCCAAGCCGAGCTCTCCAGAAAACCAAACGGACCAATGGTGCAATAGACAAATTGCTGGCACTTTTTCTTATCTTATATCACCTTCCGTCTTCTGCTTATTAGGAGGGGCTTCCTTGAACAGGCTCGTCGCACCTGCCAACTTCGGATCCACGAATTCCCTCTGCTTTTGTGGGTCATCCAACATTTCGGATTGAAAGATCTTGTCGTCAACCTTCAGATTCACTCCGAACCAATGTAATTTATAGGAAACATTGAGTTCGTAAGAAATTCGTTTTCCTGAATCGGCAGTTGCCAATTGCAGTGAATCTTCTGAAATTTCCGAGGGTACGAAGACTCCAGCAACTTCCGTCCATGTGAAAAATCGATGCCAATCAGGCGTTTCATCGGTTTTAGTATTGGACACACTATCCTTGAAAACAACCGATCTCTGCAATGGTAAAAGAGTCTGGTCATCACATATTAACTTCTCGTGGCGGATTCTACCCTGAGTATTTTTGCTTTCAAATGTATACGTCGGAACCGGAGCAACCGCCACACGCCTAAAACGAGCGAGTTCCGCTCGAGCACGCGCCCAAAGCTCGTCACGCAATTCGTGCGCGTGTAAGTTTCGCCCCCCAACACTATCAGGAACAAGGAAAACTGGAAAAGGTAAAATTCCAACGAAGTACACCATCA
>CAZVBC010000641.1:0-2743 GCA_964625155.1 uncultured Pirellulaceae bacterium | reverse complement strand
GTGGCGTTATGGCAATCCACACAATGTGCGTTAACGAATTGCGACACAACCTGCCGTGCCGCTGCGGGCGGTTCATCTGCCGAGCAGGTTCCGGCCAGGAGCATTGCCACAAGCAGGGCATCGCGGAAATCACGCATCAAGAAAAACTCCAATGTCGCAAATGCCGCAGGCTTGTCCTGCGGTTCGTTACGTTTTTCGATACCTAAGAGAGCAACTACAAACCAAATCCCGGAGTGGGTGGTTTCCCCCTTCTTACTCTAACAGAAAACAATTCAATCTGCAGGACAGTTAAGTCCGAATCACAAATAGTTTATCGTAGAGCTGGGCAGCGAATGTAGTGGTGGCGTTCAATCAACCTTTGACGTTGTTTTTTTGCCTACGTGCTCGGGCGACGGCGCGAGGGGCATCGGCAAATTTCTCGTCCGACATCTACCATATGCGATGTGTTTCACCAAGTCGCCGTCGTAGACTAATACGTCGCGCATAATTCCTTTGATTAAGGGCTTGGGAATTAAAACAGTGCGTTTTGTCGCGCTGGTAGCGTCGCTCGAATAGCATCGGCATCGGCTGCTTCCAGGATATCGGACTACGTTCGCCAGCCGATATTCTCGGAGGGCAGGAACGTCGTCTGCCGTAAACTGTAGTAATCGGCTGGGAGGCGGTGCCAGAGTTGATTTTGCCCGTGCAAGACAGGACAATTGATTCAGTTTGGCAATCGTAGAAACAACGATCCAAACGCTGAGCCTGGAAACGAGCAAAGAGTAGCAACCAGCAAGCAACTAATCGGATCGTTGAGTAGAAAAAACCGCTGGCAGGTCATTTGGATGGTTGGCGTGCTTGGTCCAAATCACCTACAGCTTTCCTTGCACAAGAATTGGCAGTATGTTCACGTTTAGAGTTCCGCTTGTGACCTTGCTACTCAAAAGGCTGCCAGCCATTGGCATGGTTGGATTGATAGTTTCCTCCGTTTTGCAACAGAGGTCTTGTTTTTCTGCAGCACCGATGACCGGCGAGATGATCTTTCAGACCAAATGTGCCAGTTGCCATGGCGCCGACGGACGAGGAGTTGCGGACGGTCGAAAGGAGCCATTGGGTGGTGAGCTATCACTTGACGACCTCATCAAGTTGATCAACGAAACTATGCCAGAAAACGATCCCGCACAGTGTGTAGGAGACGAAGCGAAACTGGTCGCTGAATTTGTTTTCAATAAGTTTTACTCCGGTTCCAATCCTATTGCTCAACCTCGTGTCGAAATGGCGCGGTTGACCGTTTCTCAGTACCGTAATGCGGTTGCTGACATTTTAGGGCGATTCGCACCTACAACAGCCTCACCAGACACCGAATCACAGAGGCGTCAGCGCGAACGACCACCAGAACCTCCTCCTCGACCTCGACCGCCGATCCCCGTTGGTCCTGGTTTACACGCTCAGTACTTTCAATCCAAAGGGATGAGCAAAGCGGATAATTTGGTTATCGAGCGAGTTGATGAAAAATTATCGTTCGATTTTGGTGATAAAAGTCCAGGTGATGGGATCACACCTGACCAATTTTCAGTTGTCTGGGAAGGAGGCTTATTCGCCCAGGATACTGGTTACTACGAATTCCGGATCGCCACGCCAAACGGTGCTCGCCTATATCTGAATCTCGATCCTCAGCAAGGACTTCGCAAACTGCGCGACGACAGTTCGTCGACTGGTCAGCGAGCATTGATTGATCAATGGGTTGGATCGGGTCAAATGCGCGAACAAACGGCACGAGTGTTCATGCTCGGCGGCAGAACTTATCCGCTCCGCATGGAGTTTTTCAAGTACTTAGAAAAAAAGGCATCGATCGAACTTCATTGGAAACCACCGTATGGCGCATGGTCGATATTGGACAGTAACCATACGACCACGGTTCGACCGGCTCGCGTCTTTGTTTGTCAGACTCCGTTCCCCGCAGACGACCGAAGTCATGGTTTTGAGCGTGGTAATGCCATTTCTGCTCAATGGCGAGATGCGGTTACCAGCGCAGCCATCGAGACTGCTAACGAAGTTGTCAGTCGGTTGGCGGTTTTATCCAAGCTGAATGAGAGTCAGGCCGATCGTCAACTTGTTGTCAAGAAATTCGTCTTAGAATTTGTCAGCGCAGCCTATCGAAGGCCACTGACCAAACGAGAAGCAGATCTTTTTGGGACACAGTTATTTGAAGGCGAATCAGATATCGACTTGGCCGTCCGCCGAGTTGTCGTGGCAAGCCTCATGTCACCAAATTTCTTGTACGTAAGCACACCAGCAGCGAATAAAAAACGGGCCCAGTTTACGACAGCGACAAAGCTGTCCTTCGCGCTGTGGGATTCTATTCCTGATGCCACGCTAATCCAAGCGGCGGATTCGGGACAGTTGTCTTCGCGGGTCGAGATCGAGGAGCAAGCCGCGCGAATGTTGGCTGACCCGCGCACGAAAGCCAAAATTCGCGCCTTTTTTAGCAACTGGCTGGAATTAACCGAGCGTGATATCGACAAGGACCGCAAGCTATTTCCTCAGTTCGATGAAAGAGTCATTGCCGACCTGCGTCGGTCCCTCGATCTGTTCGTCGACACAGTCGTGTGGAGCGAGCATGCGGATTATCGCCAGTTGTTGTCCGCTGATTATTTGATCTTAAACTCGTCACTGCAAAACCTGTATTCTCCCAGCCTGCATGACCGTGGAGTAACTGGCCCAGCAGGCACTGCGCAATCAAGCGACCTGGATGGCGATCGCA
>CAZVBC010000640.1:0-2757 GCA_964625155.1 uncultured Pirellulaceae bacterium | reverse complement strand
GATTGTAGCGACACTTCAAATGAGGAATTCATGATAATGAATCAACCCAACGCAAAGCCCGATGTGATCATGTGCATCCTCAGTTACTTTGGCTTGTTTGCTCTGATCCCCTATTTTCTCAAGCGTCATGACCCGCATATAGCTTGGCACGCCAAACAAGGGCTGTTGATCACAGCAGTAGCGATTGCGGTTTACTTCGCACTGTTTGTGCTATCGATGCTCCCAGGTATTGGAATCATTGCTCAAATGTTGAATATGGTAGTTGGCTTGGGGATTATTGGCATATGCGTTTACTGCATCGTTCAGGCTTGTAGTGGTCATCGCTGGGGGGTACCGGTACTTTCTAGCTTCATCGAAAGAGTACCCGGTGCCTAATAATGCCCTTTGATGCTCTGAGCTCAGGTCAGTTCGCTGCAAACTCGTCTAGGCATGATGAACGTATTCGTTGCAGCGAAATCGTTTAATTTAACCGCGTGCCCATCGGGCCGCGCGTGCGCCTAATTTACATGCGAGCGGTCCTGCATAACAGTTATAACCATCGCTAGCCTCTATGTCCTTCTTCACGCTTCCCTGCATCCCACTCAAACACGCATGGCTGAACGACAACTTAGTTCGGTCTCAGATTCACATCACTTATTTGATCGCACAAAATGGCGCTGTCTAGTTTAAAAGCGATCAGCCGAAATTTTGCCAATGGCAAGCGACCGATTGAGCAAACCGTACGCGATTCCGGTTAACCACTAAATTCTGAGGGCTAGCAAGTTAGTTTGGTGGCATCGGACGGTACCGAGGTCGGGAATTGGTTACACTCGTTGTGATGCGCTCAGTTCTTCTGTAGTCCGATGCCCAGTTTCCGCATACAGCATGTACAATTGCAGGTTCTTGCTGACAACCAAGTTACTGAACTGGGTAACTGGACCAGATCGACCTATGCTATAAAACCAGTTTGCTTTCGCTGCTCAACCTGGAGATTCTAAATGTGCAACTACCAAGCGAGTCGCTGTCACCTAATTTCTTTTTGGCGGTCGACGTGGACCTGCAGTGCATTCTTGACGGTGACTTGTCTATTGAGCATGACAGCTCGTGGACAGTCGAAGGGCCCAGAGTATCAATATGAATCAGACGATATACAGGTCAGTTTGCCGAGCGCCGATGAACCTCGCGTGACTGCGTTTGGTCCGGAATCGCTTGCTGCAGCCGCAAAATATCTCGAGGATGGCGCCGTAAGCTGGGTGCGAAAAAAAGCTTGTGTGAACTGCCATACCACGGGCCCTTATATGACGGAACGTACCTCTTGGATTCGCCAATTCGGCAAACCGAGTGACGAAGTGTACGCCGACTTTGCCAAGACAGTTCCTAAGGAGATCAAAGTCCCAAAAGAGTCGGATAAAAATGGACACAAGTTTTATCCTGGGACATTTACCAGCGTTTGGCGATGTGCCGGACTAGCCGAGTGGGACAGGCGTGTTACGGGTAAACTTGGCGAGCCGACCGAGCGTGCCCTACAAGATATGTTTGCTCACCAATCGGAAAGTGGTGCGTTCGTTAGTCATGGCGAAGTTGAGATCCCACACATAACGACCGACTTCGAACTTTCCTTGCAAGCAGTACGAGCAATTACGGCTGCACCGGGCTGGCTGGCAGAACTCAAGGATGAAGTCCTGTTGGCAAAAGTCAATAAGTTGAAGGCTTGGCTTCGATCGGCAGCACCCAAGAACGATTTTGATCGCGTGCTCAAATTACAGCTCGCATACTATATGCCCGAATTGGTATCACAGTCGGATCGCGATGAGGCTCTCGCACTGTTATCAACCAAGCAGCATGCCGACGGTGGGTGGAGCACTCGAGATATGTCGCCGGTCAATGATTGGCATTTTGAAATGAGTCCGTTTGTGCTGAATTTGATCACCAAACTCCCCGATGCAGCTCGTCCCGAAAGTGACGCCTACATGACATCGTTGGCGATTGTCTTGATGCGCCAAAGTAACGTTCCGGTTTCGGACCCACGCATTCAACGAGGATTGGCATGGTTGAAGCGTGAACAACGAGTTAGCGGACGTTGGTGGATGCATTCACTATACCGTGGCAATTACCATTACATTACTTACATTGCTACAATTGAAGCCATGAAAGCGTTCGATCTATGTGGTGAGTTAGTAGGTGTTGAGAAAGCAACCAAATAGCATTGGCAAATTGCTCAACATTTTCATCCTCCGTGTATAGTAGGAATCGATCGCGGTTTCGCACGGCAGTTTAACTGTTAACAGTATTTCGTCTTCTATTCACAGATTTCCTATTCGCCATACAAGGAGCCTGTCTATGTCTACTCCGATTAATCGTCGCAACTTGATTGGTGGGGCTGCGGTTGCTGGTGCGGGGGCTTGCTTGCTGGGGACAGGGGTAAGCCCGACTGGTGCTGCGGAGACGGCGGTGAGCGCAAAAACGGCTCGCAAGAAAATGTCACGTGATTGGCCTCGTTGGAACGAAACGGACGAAGAGGCGTTATTGGATGTATTGAATTCCGGCAAATGGGGTCGCACTGGTGGTGGTCGGATGGTGCCCAAATTTGAAGCAGTATTTGCTGAGCGCATGAACGCCAAATATTGTATTGCCACGTCCGCCGGTACTACCGCGCTCTTAACGGCTTTTGGCGCACTGGGTATTGGGCCAGGTGATGAAGTGATCATGCCTCCCTATACATTTGTGGCGACCTTTAACGCAATCACTTGTAATTACGCGTTGCCAATTTTTGTTGAT
>CAZVBC010000639.1:0-2764 GCA_964625155.1 uncultured Pirellulaceae bacterium | reverse complement strand
GGGGATGTCGCTCAGTGAGTCGGGCGATATTCTGATTTATGGTTGCGATGTTGCCCAGACTGCCACGGGGCAATCCCTGGTCCATCAAATCGCGATCTATACCGGTGCCGATGTCGCGGCCTCGATCGATAGTACTGGAAATGCGCTACGGAGCGGCGATTGGGAGCTTGAGTATGTGGCTACCTCTCCTACTTCGTACTCGTACTCAGCGCAGCGGTACTCGTACTCGTTCTCGACGAACGATTTGGATTCGAGTAAGAGTACGAGTACGAGTACCGGCCTTCGGCCTGAGTACGATTCCAACCTCAAGCCTCCAACCTACAGCCTCCTGCCTGTTATCGAAACGCAAATCGCTTTCAGCTTGCAGTTCCAACAATCCTACGATGGTCTGCTCGCCGTCTACACCGTCACGAACACCAACGATTCGGGAGCAGGATCGCTTCGTCAAGCGATCCTTGATGCCAACGGCAATGCGGGAATCGACAGCATTATCTTCAACATCGCCACCAGCGATGCGAATTACAACAAGAATCAACTTGGTGTCTTTACGATCTCGGCATTGTCCGCACTGCCGACGATCACCGAAGCAGTCATCATTGATGGAACAACTCAGTACCAATTCACATCCTCACCGGTGATTGAAATCGATGGCAGCAATGCCGGTGCCGGAGCCGTTGGTTTGAACTTAACCGTTGGTAGTTCGACCGTTAAAGGTCTTGCCATCAATGGCTTCGCGGGCAACGGAATTACAAGTACGATCGCAGGGAACACGTTCGCGAACAACTTTATCAACGGGCGGGCGACCGGCGACGATGCCATCGAAGGGGCCGTCGGTTGGTGGAAAGGAGACGGAAACCTTGACGATGGTGTCGGAAATAACGATGGAACTCTGGTCAATGGAGCAACGTACGGTACCGGAAAGATCGGGCAAGGTTTTCAGTTCGATGGCAATGACGACTATGTTCAAATCGGCTCATCGTCTGCATTCAAGATGTACAACACATTCTCTCTCGAAGCTTGGATCAACCCAACGGGAGCAGGTTCAGGTGAAGCAATTATTTTCAACAAAGAAGGAGAATACGAACTGGCTCGTCGCGCATCAGATGGACAGCTCGAATGGGCAATCGCAAATTCTTCAGGTGTTTGGACGTGGACAACGACCGGCTATGTTGTTCCGCTCAATTCCTGGACTCATATATCTCTCACCTTTGACAACGGCACGGTAAAAACGTACGCCAACGGAGTTCTTGTTTACACGGGCAGCATATCCTCGTCGACGATCGGCGATACGGATGGAGCGCAACATGATCTTCGGATCGGCGGACGCCAAGGTTGGGCTAGCGGAAACAATTTCCAAGGTATCATCGACGAACCTGCAGTTTATGCACGCACTCTGACCGCCGCAGAAATCGCTGCAAGCTATCGTGCTGGCCTCGATGGCAAGTCGGTAGCGAAAACGTCCTTGACGTCGAATTTCTCATTCGAGGACGCAACCACGGATTCGAGAAACATTAACTCCGGATTCACGATCGGTTCACCGACTTATACGACAGGCAAGATTGGCCAAGCGTTGAATTTCGCTAGCGGCGATGGGGTGACGATCGCCAATCCAGATAATTTCAATTCGACTCAACAAAGCTATGTGGTTTGGCTAAATACTACGCAGACTGGGGCCTATCCCATGTTTTTCGGTCGACGGTATTCGGATGGCCAAGGCTGGCAGTTGGATATGTCGAACGATGGTTTCGTGCGTTATCGAGTGGACTCCAGCGGTGGAACGAACCAGGTCAACGGCATCGTCAGCAGCACCATCAATGATGGCCGCTGGCACATGGCAGTGCTGACGATGGATATTTCGACACGAACTATGGGACTGTCAATCGACGGAGCCGCCGCCTCGACGTGGACATTCACCGGCAATTTTTCGACTGGCACCGGCGGTACGTTGCAACTGGCCAAAGACCTTGGATGGGGCAATAACTACGTCGGCAAGTTGGACGAATTCCAGGCGTTCAATCGCGTCTTAACTAATACCGAAATCGCTAACCTCTACGCTTCGCAATCCCGAGATATCGATACTTTCGTAGCAACTCCCGTTGCTTCGTACAAAGCGGAAGGCAATGCAAATGATTTTACTAGCACGAACGAAGGAACACTAACGAACGGTGCGACCTTTTCAAGCGGTGTCGCAGGTCAAGGATTCAGTTTAGATGGTGTGAATGACTACATCACCATACCGAGGATTTGGCTCAGCAGTGGTCTTTCGTTCGGTGCATGGATCAAAACAACCAGTACCGACGCGACGACAACGTATGCTGGAAACCCTGCGCTAACCGTCTTTGGAGACTCAACAGGTGGCGTCTTTACAGGATTCGGAGTTCACAATGGAAAAGTGCGGTATACGCATTACAACAGTACTTGGTACACATATGATAGTGCAGCCTCTGTCAATGATGGACGGTGGCACCATATCGCGGTGACGCACAATCAGTCTACGGGGGCAATCCAAATCTACGTGGACGGAGTTGCTGATGGCAGCGGTACGCTCACCTACCACGCGAGTTCCGCCATTGATCGTATTGGAGCTGGCTATGCAAACAACGATGTATTCAATGGCAGTATCGATGAGGCAGCAATTTACAACCGAGTTCTTTCTGCCGGAGAGATTTCAACGGGTGTCGCGTCCGTGAATCAAAGCACGGTTAGCAAGCTTACATCCAGCAGTAACGGCAATGTTCAAGTCACCAACACCAACGACATCGAC
>CAZVBC010000638.1:0-2765 GCA_964625155.1 uncultured Pirellulaceae bacterium | reverse complement strand
TGGACATAAGCCCCCTTAGAAACAACCCCGCCCCTCGATGCAACAGGGCCAACACTTCGCGTTCGATCTCCTCAAACGCCATTGGTGGAAATGGCAGTCGAAAAAAAGGCCAGCGCGGCAGCCAGAAAGCCATTTTTGGCAGTCGAAAAAAAGGCCACTTGAGCCAAGAGGATTTGACAGCTAAGCCACCGCGGTTCAGCTGTTTTTCTGGGCGGATTTCCGACTCTGTTTGACTCGATAACTCTCTTCGTTGTCGCTCACGGTTAAAGCTTCAAGTCGATGAGTGAGTCGGTCGAGTAGAGCTCCCGTCATTCGCTCTTCGCCGGCGAAGGTCGTCGGCCATTGAGCGAACGGTAGATTTGTCGTCACGACAACGCTTGTTTGTTCATAGCAACGACTAAAAAATCCAAACAAGCTTTCCGCACCAACTCGGTCAATTGGCAAGTAGCCTAGTTCGTCAATGACGATCAAGTCCAGCTTACTTAGATTGGCTTCCAGTCGCATGATGGTTTTCGCTTCGCGTGCTTCACGATACGTGTTTACGACCTCTGCAGCCGTAAAGAATCGAGCGCGATAGCCTTGGCGGCAGGCGCTTAGAAGCAACGAAATTGCAACGTGAGTTTTACCTACACCAGGAGGTCCCATCAGCACGACATTGGTCTTACTTGCAATGTAACCACACTTTGAAAGTTCGAGTACCTTCGCTTTGTTCAACGAAGGGACGGAAGCGAAGTCGAAATCTGCAAGTTCCTTCATCGCAGGGATCTTTGCCGACTTGATTCGTCGAGCGATTGCGTTGCTGTCACGCTTCTGTATTTCGGTACTGACCAGTTCTTCCAGATAGTACTCGTAGGTCGAATTAGCTGAAGAGCACCGCCTGGCCACTGTCTGGTACTCGGCCAGCATAGCTGGCAACCGAAGAGCTCGAAGATGGGCTTCCAGCGCTGGATACACATCCGTGTGATTGTTCTTGGGTTTGCTCGATTTGGTTTTCGACGAGACAGTCATGGTTTGGCTTCCTTGCGTTTGAGAGTAAATCAACGATTCCCACAGAGCGTACAAGCGAACACTGTGTATCTTGGTCAGCCGATTGGAACAGCTGGTCGTAGCACGCCAAGGATCGCATGCCATTGGATGTTTGCCGAAGCGCTGGGTTGGTGAGATCCAGCGCTTTGGTTGGTGTTGATATGCCGACACTTTCCAGCTCAAGCAGTACAGCGGCTTCATTGAACGCGTGGCTCTTGCAACATGCATCGATCGCACGGCAAACGTCTTGCCATTGGTAACGTTTGGCAAGGAGCAGTATGTCGATAAACATGCGAGTCCCTTCGCCTTGATAACGATACTCCAGTTCGTTGCGAAATAGCTGTTGAGATTGCGTCCAAGCTTGTTTTACAAAGGGTTTTCCGCTGTCGAGCAAGCCAGGCTTGGTCTCAAGCAGTTCGATGTAGTGCGACAGTTGAAGCGACCAATCGCCAGGCTGAACTCGCTGGTGAGAGGCAATGATTTCGCTCTCGCAATGAACCTCGACTCGGTCAATGAAGGCGCGCACAACGACATGCTTGCAAGCATACTTGACTGGTACGCTGTATCTACTTTGCCCATGAGGAACTGTTGAGCGCTTATCCACTCTGAGCGACTCTGAAGTGCAGGCCAGAAACGGTGCTCCTGGCAATGGACGAAAGAGCTTGCGTTCTGCTGCAAAGAGTTCGCCGTAGCTCTGTTGTGTATCTTTATCGATGCGACCAAGATCCCGCTGTGTCCATGCCATCAGATGCTCGTTGAGCGATTCCAGCGTCGCCACTTGTGGTATAGGCGTGAGGTAGGTTCGCTCGCTGCGCTTAACGGAGTTTTCGACATGTCCTTTCTCATTGCCACTAGCAACATTGCAAAAGCGCGATTCGAAAAGATAGTGACTACGCAAAGCCAGAAAGCGGCTTGTGAGGTCTCGCTTTCTCCCGGTGTACACGTAGGTGACGGCGGTCTTGAGATTGTCGTAAGCTAGTTGCGCAGGGACGCCGCCCAGTTGCTCCATGAGCCACACATGGCCATCCAGAAAACTTATCATGTCGTCGCGCAGATAAGCTCTTACAAACGTTGCTTTGCTATAGGCCGATCGGGCACAGAAAATCATGACCTTCGTTTGCACGTTATCAAGAACGACAACAGCCTGCCCCCAATCAATTTGGATTTCGCTCGCAGGCGGATGATCGATGGGGCAGAATACTTCGGCGGGCTTATCAATCATGGCGGTCACTAAATCAGATATGGCTCGCCGTGAACCTTTGAACTCATACTCATCACGAAGTCTTTCGAAGATCCGCGTCTTGGTGTGTCGCTGCTTGGGAGGCTTAGATTTATCCTCCTCAAGCCATTGACTGATCAACGGTATGAATGGCTCTGTTAACGGCCTGGCACGCGGTGCCGTGAGCGTGTACGTATTCGGTTCTGGATTGCGAATCGCATCGGCAATCGAATCCCTCGACCAGCCGAAACGACGATTGACCTCCCGCTGAGACAGACCTTGAACAAGCACCAGCTTTCGAATCAGTTCTTTCTCTTCCATTCTGAGCACCATGGATTTCTCCGAGCACGTCCATGTAAGTGGCAAAACCACATACTCGAACTGCTCGGCTGACCCACGTCACCCCCCTTCCGATGGCCGGCTTTCTGGCTGCCGCGCTGGCCTTTTTTTCGACTGCCATTTCCACTTGGTCAGCCGATTGGAACAGCTGGTCGTAGCACGCCAAGGATCGCATGCCATT
>CAZVBC010000637.1:0-2782 GCA_964625155.1 uncultured Pirellulaceae bacterium | reverse complement strand
GGTCAGGCGAACCCGAACCTTTGTGAAAGAGCATTACGCAGACGTAGATTGCGGTAAGTGCGGTACTCGCATCTTGGCTTCTGAAACAAAGTGCTCTTCATGCGATTCAGTACGAACAGGAAACGCTCGGCCGTACCTGACCTTCAGCGATGGTACACGAGCACC
Organism: uncultured Pirellulaceae bacterium; assembly: GCA_964625155.1. GTDB lineage: Bacteria > Planctomycetota > Planctomycetia > Pirellulales > Pirellulaceae > Aureliella. The sequence continues at coordinate 2,617 of CAZVBC010000637.1, read as the reverse complement.
ATTTCCAACTCGCGTACCGAAGACCGTACGATGTGAACTCGACGACGACAACCCTGCGGACCAATACGCTTCACTGTATTCAGCGGCAGTGGTTCGACGCATCAACCAGCTTGAGCTACCGCGTTATGGACTAGGCAATTACATCCATGAGACTCCCCGGAAACCTCCCAAGCCTGCAGATGCCAAAATTATCAACGATCTGTCCCGAGCGGGTAAGCGATTGATGGGGTTCTGCAGGACTAACTTGTTCAATAGACTAGAGAGCAGTGGCCAAGCTTTCTTGCAGTCCATCGAACGCCACATTCTTCGCAATTTCGTTTATCTGCATGCCTTAGATAACCAACTAGAAATCCCCATCGGATCGCAGGACGCATCGTTACTGGACTCCAGCTTCCATGATGAAGAGATGGAGTTATTCGATGACAACTCAGAAACCAGTGATTCGACAGATGTCGGCAAGATCTCTTCTCACAGCGAGAGTGACTACACCGAAGCAGCAAGAATTGTCTATGGGCTATATGACGGCAAATTTAGGAACAGATTCAAGTGGCTGCCAGCTGATCGATTCGTTCCAGAATTAGCACGTGACTTAAGAAGTGATGCCTTGTCGCTGGTCGGTCTGTTGAAAGATTGCGGCGCATGGAAAGTAGAGTCTGACGCCAAACTGAATGCACTTTTTGAATTGGTGTCACAAAGGCACTTCACCGAAAAGGTTCTGGTTTTTACTCAGTTTGCGGATACTGCATATTACCTAAAAGAGCAACTCGAGCATCGCGGCGTTGACGCCGTTGGTGTCGTCACAGGCCAAACCTCCGACCCAACGACAGTGGCGTGGAAATTCAGCCCGGTAAGCAACGATAAAAGAAATCGAATCTCCCCCAACGAGGAGTTTCGGATCCTTATTGCAACCGATGTGTTGAGTGAAGGCCAAAACCTCCAAGACTCAGGAATTGTCGTCAACTTTGATATTCCCTGGGCGATCATTCGACTAATCCAGCGTGCAGGCCGTGTGGATCGAATTGGACAGAAGTGTGAAGAGATACTCTGCTACACCTTCCTGCCTGCGGCAGGAGTTGAACGCATCATTAACCTACGAGGTCGTGTGCGTCAGCGACTTCAGGAGAACGCTGAAGTTGTTGGAACAGACGAAGCCTTCTTCGAAGATGATCCTGCACAACCTAGTTTAGTTGATCTCTACAATGAACAGGCTGGCATTCTGGACGGAGAAGACGACACACAAATCGATTTGTCGTCCTACGCCTTTCAAATTTGGGATAATGCCATCAAAGCCGATCCGTCGCTTGCAAACATTATCCCGAACCTCCCGAGTGTTGTTTATGCAACAAAGCCGCACGAACCAAGCGACTCACGCCCCGATGGAGTCTTGGTCTATGCTCGTACGTCGGAACGTACGAACGCGTTGGCTTGGCTCAATCAAAAAGGCGAAGCGATATCCGAGTCACAGTACGCCATTCTGAAAGCTGCGGCATGCGACCCGGATACCCCTGCATTGCCTCGACAGGAAAAGCACCACGAACTCGTTCGAAAAGCTGTCGAGCTCATTGCCAATGAAGAGAAGCAGGCGGGTGGGCAACTCGGTCGCCCTTCAGGAGCTCGCTTTCGCGTTTACGAACGCATGAAGCGCTTCGTAGATGGCGTAAAGTTTGACCAGCCACTATTCCCTGTGAAGGACCTAGAGAAAGCTATCGGCGACATCTATGGCAATCCACTCAGGCCGCTTGCCGTGGATATTCTGAACAGGCTTCTCAAGGCGGGCATCACTGACGAAGACCTCGCTCACCGAGTATTGGAGCTAAGGGCGGAAGGCCGTCTATGCATTTTGAGCGGTGACGAAGAAAACCAACAAGAGACACAAATCATCTGCTCGATGGGATTGAAAGCAACATGATCGATATCGCACGAATTCGTCGGCTAATTAAAGGCTTTGACTTTGACGGTTTATTTGAGGAACTGGGCTGGGACCGTTTCCGCCGCGCGCTGCCTATTGTGGTTGATGGCATTGAGTATCAGTTGACTGGAATTCGTGAAAAACGTGGATTCCAAGTGTTTCACTACCTTGTACCGAGTGGTCAAGAGTTTCCAACTTCGGAAGTGATGACTAAGATCCAGCGCGCTGTTGCCAAGAGTGCTCACGAAAACATTGTCGTGTTCTCAGACGAATCCAAAACGCGACAGTGTTACCGCATCGCAAAAAGAGAAGATGGCAAGCTGCTCCGAAGTACTGGCTTGGATTTTCATGAGGGACACTCTGGTGAAGCCCTTGCACAACGACTTTCAAAGCTGGCAATCTCCTTGGAAGAGGAAGAGAACATCGAACTTGTCGATGTAGCGAAACGAGCCAGCGAACTTTTTGCCGAACGTGCAACGAAGAGATTCTTCACCGAGTTTCAGCGCCAACGCGAAACCTTCCTGACGTTCATCAAAGGCATCAATGACATTCAGCAGCGTGAATGGTATTCATCTCTGATGCTGAACCGACTGATGTTTGTCTACTTTGTCCAAAAGAAAGGCTTCCTCGACCACGATCTAGACTACCTGCGCAATCGCCTAAAACGTACCCAGGAAACGAAAAAGGCTTTCCACGAATTTTATCGCT
>CAZVBC010000636.1:0-2784 GCA_964625155.1 uncultured Pirellulaceae bacterium | reverse complement strand
CCAGCGAGGCCACAACTCGGGCGAGATACGTATACTTGGATTGGAATCAATTTTTGCGTTTTAGGGAACCTGTCTTTCGAGCTGCCGTTGCGATAAGGTTGCATCATTGACTGCAAAGTTGCCATTTGCGCCAAACTCGTGGGACGAGGATCCCGACGTGCAATTGATGTTGCGCGTCCGGGACGATGATGATCCATTGGCGTTTGAACAACTGTGCCAAAAATACAGCCCCCGTCTATTACGAATACTGAGGAACCAAATAGGTAACAATGGTTCAGCAGAGGACTTAGTGCAAGACGTATTCTTACGAGTTTATCGAGCTCGCAAAAGCTACAAACCTACCGCTCGCTTCTCGACTTGGTTGTACCATATTACCAACAACGTGGCCAGCAACGCAGTACGCGACCGAAATCGACGCCGAGAATTCCAGCTCGGTGCCGGCGATCAAGAGTCCTCCGGGGTTGTCTCCATGGAGCATATTGCAGTCGCGTCGACCGGTTCGATGCCCCTGAGAAAACTAGCCCGCAACGAACTGGCTGAGATGGTACGTAATGCCGTTGACGCCCTGTCGGATCGCCAGCGAATGGCACTGTTGCTCAACAAATTTGAAGGGCTCAGCTATCAAGAAATTGCACATATCATGCAAATGAACGAGAAAGCTGTCAAATCCCTTTTGAGTCGAGCACGGGTCAATGTCCGCATGTGTTTGGAACCGTATCTTGCGGATCCTCCTAACACAAACCCAGAGATTCCCGAGAGCGACAAACCCGTAGGTTGAGTGTGGCCAACCCGAACATGGAACCTAATCACGCTGACGAAGAACTCCAACCGAGTACCGGGGGGAATAACGATCTGCCCCATGCTCACACCACCGCCAGCGCTCACAATGCGCCCACAACCTCATTTTCATCTACCAACAGTTCCTTGCCTCCATCCATGGGCAATGTCACCACGACTCTGGATGATGAGCTTTTGGTAGCGTATCTGGATGGCGAACTGACCAGCCAAGAGAAAGCCAGCGTCGAAGCTGGCCTAAAAGCCAATCCTGCCGCTGCGGTCCGGGTCGCAGAGTTGCGTCGAGCTTGGGACTTGTTAGATGAACTTCCCACCAGCATGCCTAATCCAGAGTTGACCCAGACAACTATGGAAATGCTGAGGCTGAGCATTCAGGAGGAAATGCGGGCGCGGAACAATCCGTCGTGGCGGTTGGGTAGGCGAGGCCTGATCGCCATTCTCCTGGTCGCAACGTTCCTGGTCGGATTTCTGGGAATGCGAGCCAAACAACATCAGGCAAATCGTAGGCTCCTTGATGATCTTCATCTATTGGCGGATTGGAATTCGTTCAGCGACATCGTTTCGATCGAATGGCTCGAAAGCATGGAAACTCTACGCGCCCAGATGGAGAATTTTGCTCATTATTATCCGGTCGACCCAAACGCATCACTTGAAACAGCCGCCAATGAAATAGCTATTGCGGTACCTCATGAGAACAGCGCTCGCGAAACGTGGTTACACAACTTGCCCGATGCCAAGAAACGCGAAATCGCAAACGCATGGGACAAATACCGAACGGCATCTCCCAAACAAAAGGAACGAACTCGCAAAATCGCGGAACGTGTATACAGCTCCTCAAATCCTCAGCAGCTCTTACAGCTTGCCCGTATTTTTCGAGCAATTTTGGACAATAGTATCGGAAGTCGGCGAGACAAGCTTACTCAGCCATTCTCATCCAGTCTCGACCTACAAGCTCAAATTGACCAACGACTTAATGAACTCGAAGAAACGATCAACGTCAAGATTGGCTCCGCTTACGGAAAGTCCCTCCCCAACGAAGACCGCCAAGCCATACGCGATTGGGTCGATAGTATGGAAACCAGATACTTTCAACCTCGATCCCAACGCGCGCGATCTCCAGTCATTCTGGCACTAAAAAACTTGGAGGCTGGGTACTCTGTCATCCAAGACGCCGATTTCGACGAGCTCTTTAACAGCCTTACGCCACAAGCACAGGAGATACTGAGCAATCTCGATGATTATCTGTTCTCGGTTTACATCGTCGAATGGGTTGACGAAGCCATGTCCACTCCTCGTCCGCAACCCAAAGATGCTGAACTCATTCGGCAGTACGTTCTCATGCAAGACGAAGAACGCGAAGAAGTTGATTACATGGATTCCCTCAACGCTCGCGAACGCTTGGATAGTAAGTTAAATCGCCGTACATCCTCATCTGCCAATTCCACGGATTCAACCCCTTTCACGAACGGCCATGCCCCTAACTCGCCGATTGAGCCGCTAAATGGACTTGATGCGACTCGATAGTAGCACTTGACCTTTATTTGCGCACCGCGACTGCCGAACGACGGTGCGGAAATAATTCCCGACATATCAAACATCGAGTACCGTCGCAACCTCGAGCGGTACAGTGTTCGCGACCATAATAAATAATCTGTAAGTGCAAACGATTCCAAGCACTCTGAGGAAACAACTCCTTCAGATCACGCTCCGTTTGTTCGACACTTCGCCCATCAGTCAGTTTCCATCGCTGTGCTAAACGATGAATATGAGTATCCACGGGAAAGGCCGGCTGGCCGAACGCTTGGCACATCACTACACTTGCCGTCTTATGCCCTACCCCGGGTAGTTTTTCCAAGGCTTCGAATTCTGCTGGAACCTGCCCAGCATGCTGTTCAACCAGGATTTGCGATAACTCGCGGATCGCCTTGGCCTTGCGTGGCGCCAAGCCCAAAGGACGAATAATCCCCAAGATCTCTGACTCTCGTCGCA
>CAZVBC010000635.1:0-2802 GCA_964625155.1 uncultured Pirellulaceae bacterium | reverse complement strand
AGCCATGATGAGCGGCACTTTTGATTTGCTAACCGGATGAACGTAAGTGTCGTGGCGAAAGCCTTGACGCGGTACGATTTGCAACTGAACCGACGGACGGATTGCGTCTGTCAAGTCGAACGCTCCATAGCGGAAGACTTCGAGATGTTCCTCGAGTTGTCGTTCACTCAGTTGTTCAAAGCCAGTGATTGGCGGAATGATCGGAGGCACGCCCTGCATTGAACTACCGATGGGAAAACCTTGCTTCGACGCCATGTCCCTCTCGCAATACTGTCCGGGGTAAAAAAGCTGATTGCGTTTGTTTGCACGGTTAAGCCAATTGCTTCAACCGATACGAAAAGCTAGGTCAGCTTCCGGACAGGAATGGCAAAGTTGATGGGCTTCGGGAACTTTCCCGCTGACTAACAAAGGAATTTGCCGTTAGAAACGATACAAGCCGATCGATCGTCACGTTGAACAGGCGTTTGGTAGGTATTCGGCTATACTGTTAAAGTCGTTCACCGGTTAACGAACAGGAAATCTGATGTTGGGTTTACTCACAATGACACTAAGAAACATTCGGTTGGCGATTGCTGGTTGCTGTGTCTTGCCCCTGTTCGCAGGATGTGGGTACGCTCCCAACGTATCAGAACACTCGGCCAGCGAATTCTCCCAACCACCCGTCAAGCCAAAGGTTGAAGCAACCCCATCCACACAACCTCCGGTCTCTGCACCACAGGTTCGTGCTTCAGGAGCTGACTCTTGGTTCGCCAAATTGGAATTGCCCTATGAGTATTGGGAAATAATGTACTTGGAGGGAAAACGAATCGGTTTTTCGCAGGTTTCGATCCAACCCTCACAAACTGCTGGGAACTCTAAGTTGCGACTGTCTCGACGCATCGTCTTGGATGTGGCCCGCGCTGGCCAGCGACTGCGTCAAGAAGTACTGATCGAGACGATCGAAGATGCTAGCGGTACCTTGCGTTCGTTAACCGAGACGCAGCGCAGTGGATCCGAGCATCTCGAGATTTCGGGGACCGTCTACAGTGAAAAACTGAAACTGAATAGACGTGATCTAGCAAACTCTAAAAACCCAGCCCAGGCTATTCCCGAAATCGAAGTTCCTCAAGGAGCTTGGGGACCATTCGGCATCCAGCAGATTCTGTTGAACCGCCCGATGCAGCCGGGTGAACGCTATGAAGCGGTTGTGTTTGTAGAATTGTTGCACATCTTTGCCAAAGTTGAATTGGTAGCTGGCCAACTCGAAGATACGCCCATCGGTGCCGATTCTTTGGCCAGACTGCTACCCATCGATGCGATCTTCGTGGCTGGTGACAGTACGATGAAATCGCGTAATTGGATGAACGCATCGGGCGAGATCTTGAAAAGTGTGCTGTTGACCGACAAACGGCTTCAAACATTTCGTACGACGCGAGAATTGGCGGAACGAATCGATTCAGAGTCGTTGGTCGATTTGGTGACGACCATGTCCATACCCCTGGCTGACTTGAAAAGCGACCCTCATCAATCGGCAACGACAGTGTACGAATTAGAGGGTAAAGACGTTGATCCGTTTCGCATCCTCTCGCAAAAGTCGAACCAGTGGCTGCGTTCCATTACGGCGCGCAACGGGGAATTGACAGTGGTAAAAGTTCGCCCAACGGTTCCTGAATCGTTGCCCAGCAAAATCGAAATTGATCCACCCACCGAAGCATGTTCCGCTTCTTCGACCGTCATCCAGTCCGCTGACCCATTGATCGAGAAACTTGCAGTCGAGTTAACGGGCTCTGCCTCAGTTCCGGAGAAGGTAGCTGCTAAGTTAACGCGTGGCGTGTACGAGCGTATTCAGAAGAAGAATTTTTCCCGTGTTTTTTTGAGCGCTCGCGAAGTCGCACAGGTGCTGGAGGGCGATTGCACGGAACATTCGGTTTTGCTGGTGGCCCTATTACGCAACCGCCATATCCCCGCCAGAGTCGCCAGCGGACTGCTGGTTACCACAATTAATCAAAAGCCATCTCTGGCGTACCATATGTGGTGCGAAGCTTGGATCAATCAGCGCTGGATACCGCTCGATGCCACGACCGGTGGAATGATCGGTACTGGTCATATCAAGTTTCTCGAAAGCCCTTTGGACGGAGGAAATCCTTATGTCTCATTGTTGCCTGTGATGACTGAATTCAGCAACTTGAAGATTCGCGTGCTGAGTTCGCAATAGGCCACCGTTCTCATACATCCAGCGTACCATGGAGTTGCCAACTAAAGACTGAGAAACCTCTTGCGTTGATCCCAGTAATCGAGCGCGGCAACTCGAATGTCGACAGGCAAGCGATTGGTCCGGTCGTTGAAGAATTCCTCTTCTGCGCCGAATAGAATTAGCGACAGATAATTTTCCGGAATACGTGGCTCAACCACGTCAATTGCCGCAGCCACCTTGTGAAACAACGTCGGAAAAGTTCTTTCTTCGATTTGCTTGTGTTTTTTTACTGCCAGCGAGCGCAGCGACTGCTCTTGCAATGCTGTCAAGCGAGCATGTTCCGCCGCCTCGGCATCCCCATACTTGTAAACCGCCGTCCACAATCGCGCGGCTCCCAACAATTCAGGTCGAGAATTAAAGCTTTCGTTTGAACGAATCCCCACGGCTTTTAGATTGACTTGGATCATGCCAGACCGCCAATGCGTGGGAACTTCAAACAACAATGCACATTCAAATGCGCCTTCAACCACGGGAAGTGGGCCCGATCGAAACTTGAAGAATGCACCAAAGCCACGATCGATCGTACCGCTGGCAGTCACTTGTTGGACAGGTGGTTTGCGCACATAACG
>CAZVBC010000634.1:0-2804 GCA_964625155.1 uncultured Pirellulaceae bacterium | reverse complement strand
CCTTTGGCGAAAATCAAGGTGTGTAGTTGGTGCAAGAAAGAGTCGGGAGGAAAGGATTTTTGCCGGTCCTGCCAGAAGCTGGTTCACCAGTGTGTCGTGTGCCTAAAGATTGGGCCAGCAACGCTATGTAACGGTTACCGATACTGCCAGAAATGCTGGGACGAATGCCTACACGTCGAACGTTGGCCCCCAATTGGTCATGGCGCAAGAGTCAGACATGAAGATCCGGGATTCGATGACGTCGTTAGGGCGTACGAGGAGGATCGCTAGTTGGAATCTGCTTCGGGGCCCCACGGTGGGGTCGGAACATCTTCATCCCCAGACGCCTTGGCGGCGTCGATGATCAAAGAGATCAGATACCAGGTGACGTGCTGCCGCTGACGACTCGCCAGTTTGCGAGCAAGGGCATGCCATTCGGCAGGTAGCTGCACAGTAACCCGTGGCGTCTTGTGCTCGCCGCCACTGCGAGGCTTCTTTTTTGTCATAGTCGACATTTTAGTCTCCAAGGTCTCTGGGTTTCAACATTATAGCAGACGATTGACACCGCACACCTCCCGGAGCCCACATTCTTTTTTTTTATTTTTCCGCTTGACGTGCGGTACTCCGCTGAGTACATTGAAGGTGTAAGGTCGATCGACGTGATCGACAGGAGCAAGGTGACGCAAAAAGGAGCTGGTCATGATCAATGGAGTCGCTTTCGCGGTGGTTGGGTTCTCGGTTGCCGGCATCGTCGAGCAGCCGAATGTGACGAACGTGGTGTTTGGAGCGGTCGCGATCACTATCGCCCTCGTAGTTAGGCAGCTTTCGAAATAGCTGTGGCTTTCGGTGCGGGGCCAGATACGTCTGGCCCGACGCCGAGTGCCAGGCGGGTGTCCTGCACGAGTTGGTGACGTTTAACCCAAAGAGGAGATTGGTCCATGCGAGAAGTTATCGTATACCTGGTTATCGACGAAGACGGCAGTTTCGAAATTGGGACTTCTAAGGAGGAAGCGTTTCAGAAATACAACGACAATATTTGTGGCACTGATATGTGCATCCAAGTTGTCGAGGTCAAAACACAAGTTCGCACCCCAAAGCCAATCGTAGTAATTGGCAAAGCGGCAGAAGTCGAATTCGAAAACGAAGACGAAGCGAACTTGGCAATCGAAGAGATCCGGTAAGCCAACCTGTGTCCACTCGCTGTCGATAAACGCTGGTGACATTGCTGTCGCAACTCCCTCCCAGCGGGGCCTGCAAGGAGGTAGGCCCTAACAGTCGAGTCAGAGGTAACGCCTCGGAGCCGGTGGAAGCCCGGCATTATTTTTGGAAACCAAGCCTTAAGGTGGAAAATGAAACAACGAATTGACTTCCGCAACACCGGTCAAGACTACTCCGCCTGGAACGACGCCCTGACCTGGTGCAAACAAAATGGCTATAGCGCGGGGCCAATGCAAGTGGGCTCGCCAGTTGGAATCGCGAAAGGCGACGCTGACATTGCGAAATGGCGGAACCTCACTCGCCATGATCGCGAACAGTTGGACGGAGTTATTATCGGATGCTTTAAAACAGGAACTGTCACGATCCAATTTGACAAGTGGGACCAGTAATGAGACCAGTAAAACGTCCAAGGAATTGGAATTGCCTGACAGCCGCATATATCGCGGCGATGCTTAACGTCAGCGAGCGAACGGTCTACAACTGGATCTATCGTTCGGGTCTGAAGGCCTGGACAATCCCTACGCCAGGCGCGAAGCGCAAAACTTGGCGAGTTACGGTTCAGGAGTTGGCCATGTTCTGCAAACGGTCCGGTATTCCGATCCCTGACGAGATTCGTAGCGTTTTGGCTGAAAAAGGATACTCGATATAGCTCGCGGCGCGGTGTCGTGAGTGCCGGATCGGGAGGTGATTGGCCCGATCCGGCGAATATTACAGAGGAGGGTCGAGCCAAGGATCTCGAAGTAAAGGCAGCCGCAACAGCAACGTCCGTGGTAGTCAACTCTACCGCAAGCGAATTCGCTACGCGGGCAGAATACCTGATGGCGGAAAACCGAAAACGCTCTGTTTACGACATTTTTCAGCAGGCATGCAGAAATGCCGATAGCGAAGGTGTTTCTAGCTCGATGTTTAGATTCGCGAGCGCTATCTTAAGCTCCGTCTGGATTCACGGTGACGAATATGATCGATGGGTTAGATTTTCTTTAGGAGGTAGCTAAGTCATGCTTGTTTTTTCCAGAAAATACAACGAAGGCGCCATGATCCAACTTGGCGACAGGGTCGTCGAAGTGGTGTTTCTCGGAAACCGAGAAGGCAAAGGACGGATTGGATTTAAGGCCGACCCTGACGTTCTGATTCACCGCCAGGAGGTTTACGAGGCGATTCAGGAACGTGAAGAGTTGCTAAATCCACTACATGGAACGATCTGGGGTGCAGCATGACGCCTGTGCAAAAGATGATCACTGTCAGCTTCAGGGATGGCTCGGAAGCGTCCTTCGCTATCAATTCACAAGGCGAGTTGTTGTCCTGGAGCAGTTCCTGCTTTCCATTGTGGCGGATCTACCCCGCAAAAACGACAACAACAATCTACGCCTTGATTGATATTTGTAATTCAGCAACAGAACTTGAAGGTGCGGTTAAAGCTTTGAAAGAAAGGCACCTGACATGATCAACTACGAAATTGAGTCGGCTAAGATCCTGAAAAACATCCCGAGTGTGTTTCACAACGCATTGCATACGCTGGCGTATCGCGCGAGCAACGGGGGCGGCGAAGAAAACGCCCTGAATCATTTGCAGGAACTGGTCGACCATCTTGAAGAGCCAATTCACTT
>CAZVBC010000633.1:0-2807 GCA_964625155.1 uncultured Pirellulaceae bacterium | reverse complement strand
CATCCGGTAACCTGCCGAATATATCCGCTGTCGTGTTCGGTCGAATTCGATCGCCAGTAACGGGTCTTAATTCCGAATGACCTTTTTCTTCGTCGTAGACATTTTTAGAACGATAGACCCAAAGCTGGCCATCGGAGTCAACTCCAAAATTGACCATCACATATTCCCGATCCTTAGTGCTCATGCTGTCAACAAATATTGCGAGCGAAATTGAGAAAGCAGTCGCCACTACTATCGCACTCACAGTGAGTTGCCATTTTCTGACGAGATCAAACCTGGCCACTGATAGGATCGCGAGTACACAAAGAGTTAAGATTGCGGTATTGATCCACAAAAACGCGCGCGGCTCATAACTTGAAAAATTTAATGAAATGTCAGACAAAATTCCGCACAGGAAAGGTACGACCACAGCCGGAATCACTGGAAAGAGCTTTGTTCCAAACCAATTGGCTTGCCGTTCAAAAACGGACATTGTGGCCGGATGCAAGACGAAGCCTGCCGGTACCATGAATAGCGCCGGAACGACCTGGATCGGATGGACTGGCATAAATCTAGGTCCTTGAAAATAGAACCAGACGGCCACGACAAGCAACGGGATCAAAACAGCCACGCAGTACAAAATCGCGCCGCTAACCATCTTCGCGTAAAAAATTTGGTTGCGACTGACAGCTCGATGAAAAAGAAATCCCGACTGCCGTGCACTTAAATCAAATGCCGATTGCAAAATCGCCAAGCAGACGGCGAACAGCGACGCGCCCAGCCCGACCGCTCCTGCAAGCTGATCGCTACTGAAATTTACCGCCGACAGAAGCGCAAACGGAATGACCAACCAAACACAACATCCAACCATCGCGATGCCGATAGGCAACCACTTTACATTTTCTATTAATTCCTTGACGATGATGGCTCGCATGGTTAGGCTCCTCGTGCAACAAGAAAGGACTGACCGGAACGCGATCGCGAGAGGTAGGCGATCACGGCATCTTCAAAACTGACGTTTAATGGTTCCAAAGGTGACAAACTGACTCTCTGCATGGCGGCGTGCGTCTCTTGATCGGGATCGGCGACAGTGACGACCGTACGGCCAGACCGCTGACGGCAGTTGACCAGACCTGGGATCGACTCAAGGGCACGAGTTGCAGGAGGTATGTCGAGCGACCAAGCCGCAATGCGATTCCGAAAGTCATCGAGCGTCGTATCGACAAGCAGTCGACCGTCGACCATCAGTGCGATTCGGTCCGCAACCCGTTCCACGTCATCCAGCAGATGTGTGCTGAGCAATACCGTACGTACGCCGCCATCGCAAAAGTCGAGCAACGTTTCGTTCAGCGCTCGACGACTGACCGGGTCGAGTCCCAGTGCTGGATCGTCCAAAATCAACAGCTCCGGCTCAGCCGCCAAAGTCAAAGCAAATGAAACGCCCGCTCGTTGGCCGCGACTGAGCGTGCGGACCTTGTCACCTGGATCAATTCCAAAGCGTCGAATGGTGTCGTTGAACGTCGACGAATTCCATCTTGGAAACGTGCCTCGCTGAAATTGCTCACAATCGCGAATCCGCATCCAGCCATACAGGAAATGCCCTTCCGTCGTATACCCGATGCGACCGCGATCTTCTGGACCCAAGGACTGGGAATCGACTCCCATCACATGGCTGGTCCCTCGCGTCGGTTCCAATAATCCAAGCAGCAGCCGCAAGGTCGTTGTTTTTCCAGCTCCGTTCAGCCCCAACAATCCTGTTACGGTCCCGCGCGGGACATTGAAATCCAATTGCCGCACCACCGGTTTGGTGCCGAAGTACTTAGTCAGACCTTGAGTCGAAATGGCAAAATCGTGGCGCATAATCACCTCCATTAAATAGCACATGCAGAAAGTTAATCTTGAGGCAGCAGTTCCTTTAGTCGCGCAGTCAGTCGTTGGATAACTTCGTCTGGAGAAAAATCGAGAGCGACCGCTTGGCTGATGACGATGTCCAGCGATTCGTCGAGGCGCCTCAGCCGCTCTGATCGGCTATAAACGTTCTTGCGGCGTGCAACGACATAACCGCGCCCGGGTTGTGAGTCGAGGACACCATCGCGAACCAACTCAGCGTAGGCCTTGGCAACTGTGTTCGGATTGACAACTAGATCTTTTGCCAATTGCCGGACGCTAGGCAGCGCATCACCGATCGCAATCTTCTCCGTCGCGACAGCCCGACGAATCTGGTCGATGATCTGCCGATAAATCGACTGCGAACTGCCTGGTGAAATCTCAACATTCATTTCACACCTCACTGTTTTTGTGTACTGCTACGTATAGTACAGATAATCCACAGGATGTCAAGAAAGTTTTTTGCCCGATGCACCTGGTTATTGAGTAGCTACTTGTGAACTCCGATGCAAATGCTTCGCAATAATTCCTGGCTCGAAACGGAAACCAAGGTGGTACTACAGCAGTTGCCGCCACAAACGATCGCACCCGCTACCACGGAGACATACTCGGTCGTGGTCTTATCGATCGACATCGAAAGCAACCACGCGCATCAGACTCGAGCATTTGATCGTGTTTTGTGTACTTCGCTCGATGACGCAGAGGTTCAAACGAGACGAACAACACCATTTGTTGTCAAAAGTGGACTAACGATTGCCGATGCGATGCTTGCGCAATTCGAACTGGCTTGCTGCGATATTGTGTCGGTGTTCATTTCGGATGTGGTATTATCAACTGCTGACCCAAATTACCTTGAAGACTTGTATCGGTCGCTCCTTCAGTCCGGAGAATTTGTCACGGTTTCGCTTCAGATTTTGCGTAATCATGCGAATCGTCGCGCG
>CAZVBC010000632.1:0-2824 GCA_964625155.1 uncultured Pirellulaceae bacterium | reverse complement strand
CCCAAAAACTTGGACTTGCCAGGCGGCTGTCCAGGGCTTGTCCCTGACAGACGAGGCTTTGGCGCACTATTAAAGTCATGTTTTTTAAAACTCCAGGCCAAGGCCAAAAATGTCCGGTTTGCAGATGACTTTGTGAACTTGGCGCGATACCAAGGACCCCGGCTCCAAAGCTGGAACGAGCATTCATTGGAACGGCGTTTCAAGCCACGTTCAACTTTTCACGCCCAGCGTCTGAATTCTCTCGCGGCAGTGAAACGATAGGCGATCTAGGTAAGTGCTCCCCCTCCACCTTCCATGGTCTTGAACAGAAATTTCCATTTTTCTGATTTTCATGCTGGGCTCTGCGGGAAGAAAGTCGCATCGGCGACTTCAAAAAGTCTCTCCCAAGAACATGTTTTAACTATCACAAGGTAAGAATCCTTATTGGAGAATTTTTCTGTTTCGGTCTGAACCGCAGCTTGTACGGTCCAGCTTCGCTGAAAATCGGCGTACTACGCACTCTAACGCATCAATTGATGCAGAGAGATTGTTCGAATTGCGCGACGATCCTTTTAGTGCTTATCGCGTATGCCTTACAGGAGACGAGATTTCGACGCCGTCGATTGTGCAGTTTCAATCAATCTTGAGATCGCTGTGTAAGGACCCAACGATATTTCAGGTTAGAGAGTCTTTCGTACTCAATCAGCAAGTTTCCAGTACTGTGCCAACTTAGAAAATCCCGTATCCAGAAGATCACTGCACGCATTCGTGAGGGAACAAAGCCCCAGGGCTGGAACTGATTCATTGGCATCTAGAAAATTTCTATGGGAGATGAATGACCGTGAGAAGTCTGAAATTCGTCGGGCTAACAATTGGTATCAGCACCCTATTGGCATGTTGCGTGGTGCCAAACTCGTTTGCGCAGGAAGTCAACGAAACTGAGGGAATCTTGATTTATCCTTGGTTGCAGGTGGGCGTTTCTGGTGGCATTCAAATGCGTCTAGCAACTCCGTACGAATCATTTGCGGGCTGGATAAAGCTTTCGCCGACTTTTCGAGCTTACAACAGTCAACAACCTGGCACCGCCGCCTATTATGAGTATGCCGCTTCAAACAACCGATACAGCTATAGCAAAGATCCTTTAGGGGCTGGGTGGACCAAGGGACGACTGGCTTTTTACGCTTACCCGCATGACATCAGCTCGCCACCAAAGGGCACCCTGCCTGTATTCGGTTATCAAGCAAGTTTTGGCAACCAAGGCATGAAACATTTGATCACGCCTGAAGCGACTCTGAGCAGTGCCTATGGAACGGGTTGGTCCAAATGGGGTGTCCATTTTCACGCGCTCCCTCTGGTTCCAGCGAGCGAATCAACCCAGGAAGTTGCAATGAATGTGAATTCAAGCAGCAACGTCCACCAGTGGATCATCAATAACGTAACGGGGCATATGCCCCGTCTTGGGCTCGCTTCAGAGACCTTCGTAGGGTGGCAGAAACAGCGTGCTGCCTTCCGCGCGCATACAAGCAACAGCGCCGGGACCGTGCCCATCTATGAGTACAGCGCGTCCCACAATCGGTTCACCTATAGCAGATATGCCATGGGACCTGGTTGGGAGAAAGGACGATTGGCCTTTCATGCCTATGAAAAGCCCGTAAAGGGAACAATTCCTGTTTATGGATATTTTGCGGAAAACGTTATCGACGGAGCGAATCTTGGCCATAAATACATGATTACACCAGAGATAATTGGCGGGCAAGGTTGGACGAAATTGGGCGTTGTGTTTTTTGCTCTGCCACCAGATTTGGAGGAGAAGGAAAGAGAGTTAAGAACGAATGTTGATCTGTACCTCACGTTCGGCGAACAGGGTGGAGCTGTTACGCATCCAATTAGCAATCTGCAATGGCCTGCGGCAACTCACGGAAAAAATCCTGTCGAAGCTCTGGCACATCGCATCGTAAAATCTGAGAACATACCAGATGCACCGATCAAGAGTGGTGACATCGTCGCCCTCGAAATTGATGCCGCAAACGCGACGACACATGTTGGCTACAATCGACTTTACGTTACCCAATTGGGATGGGTTTACTACGACGCTCCTGCGAGTATGAATGTACAACCCAAGCAGTGGTGGGTCATTGAAAAAGTGTCTGGTGGTGACGCAGATCCAACGTTGAGAAATGGAGATGTTGTCCTGCTTCGTAATCGCAACTGGAAAGATTACTACCTTAACGCCACGGACGATGATCACTGGTTGTCTGCGTCGGCGAATGGTACTCCCATTCGACTACAATTGAAGGAGATTCCGAAAAACTACACGGTACGATCGACTCAAGGTAATAAGGTATCGGGAAGTATCGAAAGTTGGACTTTCGTTGGAAACGCAGGCTTATCTGGTTCTGAAGGCCTCGCCAAAGAAGTTTTTACTATTGAGTCAACACAATCCGTGCAGTTCAACGATCGCAATACCCACATTAATGAAGGCGGGTTCAAAGTTTCTCTTGGTGCACAGGGTGGTCCAGAGGATGCAAGATTCACATGGTCGGCCGAGATTACAGCCAGCTTTAAGCGCGAATACGAATCCGCGATTGAGAGGGCAGACTCAATTACGACGGGTAAGACTTTGGAGATCAACTATCCTTTAGAGGCGGATGCTGAAGTATTCGCGAGAACTTTGATATCAGTTCCTTACGTAGAACGGCAATTGTCCTGCAACGGAGAGACGGCATTCATTTGGGAAAAAAGTGGAAGCATGTCCTTTATAAGCAGGACAGCCTATGCAATTCCCAATCGTGATCCAAATACAAAAGCCATAAGACCTCGCTCTACTGCGGAAGTTGAAGAGTTG
>CAZVBC010000631.1:0-2842 GCA_964625155.1 uncultured Pirellulaceae bacterium | reverse complement strand
GACCGGAATGCCCATTGATGCGCGGAGTTCGTCCGAATTCTCCAACACAATATACAATGGTGTCGTCGAGCATTCCGTGCTGATCCAAGTCGGTTATCAACGCCGCGATCGCTCGATCCAAAGGAGGCAAATGATCCTCCAGCCCCTTGTAGATATCGTTGTGATGGTCCCAATTCCCGGTATTAATATTGACGCATCGTGCGCCGGCCTGAATCAGGCGCCTAGCCAACAGCGCACTTTGTCCATATCGATGCCTTCCATAAAGTTCGCGAGTAACTTGGCTCTCACGATTAACGTCAAACGCAGTGCGCATCTGGTCGCCTGAGACCATTTCTAATGCTTGATCTTTAAAGACTTCTAATCCTGTCAATACACCCGATTTGTCGACAGCTCCGCGATATTTATCAAATGACTGCAACAACCCGCGACGCGCAGCAATATGCTTGGGAGTTAATCCCTCGGGCAACGATAGATTCGGAACCTTAAAATCAGCCGCGTTCGGGTCCGCCCCGACTTCAAACGGATTATAGGCTTTACCCAAATACACAGCTCCCTGATATCCGAATGCTTCTGCTTTGGGAATCGTTATGTAGGCCGGCATCGGAGGTTGTCGCGATCCAAGTGAGCGGCTGATGACGGATCCAAAGGACGGTTTTTGCGCAGCGTTCCTAGCTAAGGTCGGTCCAAAATAACCTGTCAACATCCAATGTGCCGACGGCGCGTGAATTCCATTCTCATGATGCACAGAGCGCACAACCGAGAACTTGTCTCTTACTTTAGCTTGTTCAATCAGTTTCTCGCCTAAAAACAATCCAGGCACATTGGTGGAAATCGACTTATAGGCTCCGCGATATTCTGTTGGCGCATGCGGTTTGGTGTCGTACGTATCTTGCTGACTCAATCCACCATCAGTCCATAAGACTATGATCGATTTTTTGCTGATCGACGGACTGACCGAAGCGGCATGTGATTCGAGCGCCAGGAGTTTAGCCAAACTCAAGCCCAAAGCCGGAATGCCAATCGAAACCAAGCTTCGTCTCGTGAGGCTCAACCCTTCGAGCCCGCCCTGGCGCTGTGTAGCTGACCGGTTAGGTGCACATTTTAAGTTTTTCATCGCCAACCAACTCCTGAGTGTGCAAAAAACCTCTGCAGCGAATCTACTTGGCAAAGACACAAGACATGCTGCTCAATGATTAAACAAGAACTCGTTCGTCGCAAGAAGTGACCAAACTAGCGAACGACTTGCTTCCAATGGATCGGGTTCATCAATCAAGAACTGCCTAACCGTGTTCACTTCCTGTTCGCTGGGAATGCGCGCCAGCACTTTGACAAATAATTTTTCTGAATAGCTGGCGACCGTTGCTTCGTCGGATTTCTGTAAAGTCGAAGCCAATTTTACAGCAAAGCTGGATTGGTCGCTCAACTTGCGCTGGATTTCAGTAGAGTTTACCAATTCGAGCGCTTGACCAAGTGACGGCGCATCAACGCGTTCACATTCGCAAGCCGACATGCGTGCTGGGCGACCAAAGACGTCCAGAAAATGAGCTGCTACGTTTTCATCGGGCAGTTCAATCGCGCGAGTACCGAGGGGAAATTTTCCCGGCCCTCCCGAAAACTGTGTGGGCACATCCAAAACCTGGCTGATGCCATCTAGCAACACTTCAGCCGGCAATCGTCGAGGATAGAAACGGGAGAACGATTGAGTGTCGTCAGCATTCCACGCGTTGGGCAAAGATGACAAACGGTAAGCCAGCGAATTGGTGATTACGCGAATTAGATGGTGAATGTTGTACTCGCTGTTGAGAAACTCTTCAGCAAGTGTATCGAGCAGTTGAGGATTGCTGGGAGGATTGGTGCTGCGAGAATCATCGATCGGATGAATAATACCGCGACCAAGAAAATGTGCCCACATGCGGTTGGCCATCGTGCGCGCAAAAAAAGGATTGTCAGGGTGCGTCATCCAATCCAACAAACCCTGTCTCGGGTCAACATACTGATCATCTGGCAATTCGTCGCCACCCAGCGGACGCGGTGGCACGGGCCGACCAGTCCTTGGGTGCGCTACCACGCCATGATCCTTGACATAAATGACCTCGTTGGTGGGAACTTCGGCGTCCGCAAATCCACCTTTTCGTCCCACGCGAGAAAACACGGCGGCTAGACCGTAGTAGTCAGACTGGCTCCAACGTTCGGCCGGATGATGATGACATTGGGCACATTGCACGCGGACACCCAAAAAAGCCTGAGCGACCGACTCAACGTACTCAGACGACTTACGTACCGTGCGATACCAGATCGTTGGCGGATTTTCATTTTGGCTGCCAGTCGCCGTAAGGATCTCTCCCACAAACTGATCGTACGGCTTATTAAATGCCAAGGAATCTCGAATCCAGTTCGCAAACAAAGTGGTTCCCGGACGCTGCTTACTGGTCGAGTACCCTGCACCCCGATTCTGCAGAATATCAGCCCATTTCAGCGCAAAGTAATTGGCGTATTCCGGTCGCTGTAACAAGCGGTCTACTAACCGTTGGCGTTTGTCTAGCGATTGATCCGCAAGATACTCGTGAGTTTCTTGCGGTGAAGGTAAGGTCCCGCAAATATCGAGCGAAACTCTACGCAGAAATGTTGCATCGTCCGCTTCCTGTGACGGGACAACCCCCAATTGCCGCCATTGTTCTAAGAGCAAACGATCGATCTTGGAGGCACCTAATTTGGACTCGATAATGTCCAACTGCGATGAAATCTCGTTATACGCCGCCACCGAGTCCTTGGGCGACCCTGCCGGATGCACAAATGGAACAGTGACCTGATAGATTCCAAGTTTGTCCGCAAAGCGAGCCAT
>CAZVBC010000630.1:0-2860 GCA_964625155.1 uncultured Pirellulaceae bacterium | reverse complement strand
TCATCAGCATGATCCTTGGGTTTGGGGTTGGAAAATGTGACATTCTGCGGTTCGAACGCAGACAAGATTACGGGTCTGAGTCGCCAGATTTTATTCGAATGGCTCCCACTCCAAACCCAAGACTTACATGGATTCTTTCTGTCGGTTAAATAAACCTCCAACAACGGAAATCCTCCATTGCCGCCAGATCTTGAAAACTTGGTCGCGCAGATTCGCGAAGAACATCTAAAGGATTAGATTCTGCGGTGAGCGAAGAAATAGACGCCGGAGGCGGAGAGAAGCTAAGGACCAAAATTGTGAAACGACAGAATCGCCGAACATTCATCGGCTCTTCAAGTGCATGGCTCGGACTAGCTGGAATATCGAACTTTTCACAACTGCACGCGGACGACGGGCAACCACTGGACGTTTCTATGTCATCCGACATCGCACCATTGGTAAGGTTGATTGAAACAACTCCCCGAGAGAAATCTGCGGCCATGATGATTGGCGAGCTTCGCAAGGGAACAACGAAGAACCAATTCGTGGCTGCAATGTTTCTCGCTGCCGGTCGAATGAAAGTCTCGCCACATCATGTCTACATGATCAACTCGGCGCGGCGATTGAGTGACGACATGGAGCGCGAAACGCAATTGCTTCCACTGTTTTGGGCGCTCGACACGTTGCAATATGGACGGAAGGAAGGCAACCGCTATCCTCCGGTAAAGGTTCGCTCACTATCTCAAGAAAAGGCGACACAAGAACTTCAAAATGCCATGGATCGTTTCGCGACGGAAAACGCCGAATCGGCCATTGTAGCACTTGCTCGTAGTTCAAGCCCAAAGGCCGCGATGAGCGAACTTTGGCGATATGCCGGTCGCGATGATGGATTCATCGGTCATCGCGCGATTGCTTTAGTCAACAGTTGGCGGGTGCTTGAGGCAATCGGATGGCAGCATGCCGAACCAATGTTTCAATTCGTTGTTCGGGAACTTAACGCAGACCAAAATCAGCACCAACAGCATTCCGCGAATTGGGAACGCGCGCATCAGCGATTTTCGGAAGTGCCACTCGGTTGGGATTCCAAAGAATCGAATCCCGCGTCAACTCTCGAATTGTTTGACACCATGCGGACGCAAAGCGACGCTTCCGCGTGCGCAGTCGCTTTCGAGATGCTGGCAACCGGCAAGGTGGCTGCTGGTTCAATCTGGGACGCAGTCTTCTTGCTAGGAGCAGAGTTCATGATTCGCTATCCGACGTCAGATCTCGGCGCAACTCCATTGCACACAAACACATCTGCAAACGCTTTACGTTTCGCGTTTGATGAATGCTCCGATCCGCACATTCGCATGTACACATTGCTGGCAGCCGTTGCCTGGGTAACCAAGTTTCACTCAGCAGAACGATGGACACAAGAAGGTAAGCCGTGGTTGCGCGACATGAAAATCACCGAATTGCCACTTCGTGAGATTGCCAGTTCAACCGAGGAGGTCGTTGCGGAAATTTTCGACATGCAACCCAAAAGACGACACGACGAAAGCCAAAAAGAGATACTGGTAGGACGCGAAGGGCCTCGTGAAGACCAGGATAAGGTCGCCGAATTGGCTTTTGCATACGCCAATAAGTTTCCCAATCACCGTCACTATATCGAGGCGGCTCGCGTACTAACTTCCATGAAATCGACGCAAGATGCACATGACGTCAAGTTTCCTGTGGCGATCTTCGAGAATTATGAACTTGTCCATCCTCAATGGCGACCACATTTAATTGCGGCATCATCACACTACATGCACGGCACAAAAATGAGTGATAATCCCGGAGTTCGCACCGCAAAAGAATTGCTAGGGTAAACTCAATGGTCGTGCAGATGCCAAATAACAATGCATGTACGTGCGTTCTGGAAATGAATCGAAGACCAGTGGGTAAGCGCTAGCCACGAGCCCGGTATTGAGTGTTGCAGCGTGTCCGGAAACATCTAGTTGAAGCGTACACTGAAAGAAAGCGAGGATGAAAGGCAGGGACAGCTACTCAGCTCTGCATGGTATTGAGCTCCGAAATTGTTGTAACTGTCGGAGCCTGCCCAAAGTGTGTTCATACTATGGAAGGCATTATCGGAAACGCTGCCCAAAATTTACCTTCACCTAGATTTACATCTACAATGGCGACACAAGGGAGATACAAAGGGTTGCAGACGGCGCGTTGCATCCTGCTGTTTTGACTCGTGTATGGTCAACTGCTTGGGCTCGCACAATCGTTGACGTGATCGTACGCGTTCGTCCATAAACCCCAAAAGGACAACCCATGAGACAATTCTCCGCTGCCGCGCTATATGTTTTTTGCGTTCTGTTTGTGTTGACGAATCAACGATTGCCTAATGCACAAGCGCAGGGCAAAGAGTGACGACTGCGAAATGGGAATACACGATCTTCACGGCTCAGGGGCGTTATCCGAGGGAGGAGGAAATCAATCAACTCGGTGAAAAAGGATGGGAATTAGTGAGTTCAGAATTCATTCCCCCTAATATTGAACGCGGCAACGTTGCGACCAGCTCGCTCGTTGCCAACGAACAGGTAGTTCTTTCTGCCGATAGCTGAATACTTCACCATTCGTTCGGCCAAGTTATTGTCCAACGATAAATAGAATGCTTCGACGTATCGATTCAGTGCGTTCCATTGATTGAGCGAATAGTTAAAGGCCTTCTTGATCTCCCTCTTGGGCAAGATGCGACCGGTCACCGTTTCTTTCTCAAGCCAAGCATGGAACTCATCGAGTATCGGGCGCGAATGCTTCTGTCGAGCTTCAGCGATAGCTACGAAGTCGCATTCACCGCATGGATTGAGCCGTGGGAAAGCCTTGTCCAGTTCATGCTCGATTTGAAATA
>CAZVBC010000629.1:0-2866 GCA_964625155.1 uncultured Pirellulaceae bacterium | reverse complement strand
CCGGCAGCTACAATGATCCGAAGTCCGGTCATCGTGACATGGGTTTGGTGATATTTTGGGGATCTGCGGCTGGAATGCACCACAGCAATGCACAGTGGTTACCAGGCTTTTCGCCATTAGGTCGCACCGCGGCCGATTTTGATGCAGATGGTTTTCTCGATTTGGTTTCACCGCAACACAGTGGCGAATTAACACGCGAAGACCTGGCATGCCATCTGTATTGGGGCAGCGCAGCAGGGTTCAGTAGACGCGAGCGGACAACGTTGTTCAACGACTCCGTGAACGATACTCTTGCAGGAGATTTTAACGGAGACGGAAAAATTGATTTGGCAATGAACGCGCACACGCGACATGGAGACCATCGAACTCAGTCAGCCATATACTACAACGACGGACGGCGTTTCGCCGCTCCAAAAATTCAGCGACTACCGACTAACGGACCACATTTGTTATGGGCAACGGATATCGGCCATGTTTATCATCGCCGATACGAACAGGGATTTCGCTCGCGAGTACATCAATGGCGAGAACCACTACGCAACATTTCTATAAGCGTTTCAGCCAACCCAATTCCCAACACTCGCATAGAAATCTTCGTACGTTCTGCCACAGGACCGGACAAACTCGAGCTTGCCGCTTGGCAGAACGCCAACAACTCCGTCGAGTTGTCCACGGATCATCGCTGTGCTCAATATCGGTTAGTACTGCATTCAGACAATGGAGACCGCTATCCAACCATCGAAAGAGTCGAGCTGTCACTGAATTAGGCTGCACTGAATTTGATGGCGGAGTGTCGCCGCATTGTGTTCAATCTACTGCTATTGTCGAATCAGTTGCTTAATGAAAGTAATTACGATCGAGCATACGGTAGTTGATGGCTTCTTGAAGATGATGCAATTGAATTGTCTCTGAGGATTCTAAGTCGGCTATAGTGCGCGCGACGCGGAGGATTTTGTCGTGCGCGCGGGCAGAGAGACCAAGCTCCTGGACGCTATCACGCAGTGTATTGCGAGACAAGGTATCCAGCACACAGAACTCGCGGAGCTGACGACTATTCATTTGTGCATTGCACAGATTGGGATGTCCTGTGAATCGAGCTTGCTGAACTTTCCGAGCACTTTCCACAGAATTACGAATCTCTTGACTGCTCGTACCTGGTTTCCCTGCTGACAAGTCTTGAAATGGTACAGCAGGCACTTCGATATGGATATCGATGCGGTCGAGCAATGGACCGCTGATCCGCGCCATATAGCGTTCGATTTGTGGCTGGCTGCAAGTGCAATTCCTGCGTGGATCTGTGCGAAAGCCGCACGGGCAAGGGTTGAGCGCCGCTACCAACATGAAATCGGCCGGAAAGGTCGTGCTGCGCATCGCTCGCGAAATCGTGACCACGCGATCTTCGAGCGGCTGACGCATGACTTCAAGAGTTCGGCGATTGAATTCGGGGAGTTCGTCCAGGAACAAAACACCGTGGTGCGCTAAACTAATTTCGCCGGGGGCCGGCGGACTGCCTCCACCAACCAATCCAGCATCGCTGATCGTATGATGTGGCGAACGGAAAGGTCGGATAGCCAACAGCGGTTGGCCGGGCTGCAATCGCCCCAGGGCGCTGTAAATACGAGTTGTTTCAATCGATTCCTCAGCGGTCAATGTCGGCATTATCGACGGCAACCGCTTGGCAAGCATGGTCTTTCCTGAACCTGGTGGCCCGAGCATCAATAGGTTGTGCGACCCAGCGGCGGCGATGCAGAGTGCCCGCTTGGCAACTTCCTGACCGCGCACATCCGCATAATCCACGTCGTAGCGATTGTAGACCGCAAACAATTCGTCGAGCCTCGATGGATGTGGAGCGATGTCCAGCATGCCGGTGAAATAACCGACCGCTTCGCTGAGGGTCGATACTGGAATGATCTCAATACCTTCGACGACCGCAGCTTCGTTGGCATTCTCCGACGGAACGACGATGCCCCGTAGTCCACAATCACGAGCGGCAATGGCCATCGATAATGCACCCTTCACCGGACGCATATGCCCTTCCAACGCCAACTCGCCCACGGCTGCGAATTCAGATAGTCGATCCGATTGAAATTGGCCACTGGCCGCCAAGATCCCGAGCGAAATCGGCAGGTCAAAGGAAGCCGCCTGCTTCGGTAGCTCGGCAGGGGCTAAGTTAATAACGACCCGGTCCACCGGACGCAGAAATCCACTGTTAACAATAGCTCTCTCGACACGATGTGTGCTCTCCTTCACCGCAGCTTCCGGCAAACCCACCAACATCGTCTTAGGAAGTGGTGACGAAGAAACATCCACCTCTACTTCGACTGGCAGAGCTTCGATCCCCAGCAGCGACAGAGTCTTTAACTTGGCAAGCATGCACCAGCTCTCCGCGATTCCCAACCGCCCTAAAGTCGCCACATTGTCACCCAATCGCGCTCAATTGACAACCAACTGTCGGAATTCCAAATCAATAGCTGGAAAGTTTGGTGGTTCTAATGCAGTTTTAAAGGTCCAAAGCTCATACGATTATGGTTTCGCGTTGGCTGAGCGCACTAAATGAGAAGATGAACGATCGATAAACTCTAAAGTGGCTTGACCAAATTGGCGAACGTTCCCAAATGCAATCGAGCCGTCCAGTTGAAAATACTAGACGGCTCGACGTGCTGTGAGCAATTCCATGCATTTGCATTTCAAGTTGTCAGTTTGTTAGATCAATTCGCTGTTCAACTCCTCGATCAATAGTTCCAAAATGGCTTGGTCTGCGTGTGCAATAGTTGCGTGTTGATTTTGTTCTCCAGCAGGATCGACCCCGAGGATGCTGGAATCTGATTCCACGGCTTCACTTTCTTTGCCTTCCATCGACAATCCA
>CAZVBC010000628.1:0-2870 GCA_964625155.1 uncultured Pirellulaceae bacterium | reverse complement strand
GCGATGGGTCCACCAATGAGGTGAATTAGCATGCAACTCCAGTCCGGACGAATAATAGGCTGCGGCGTCTTCGAGTTTGACAAGCTCCCATGACCTAAAAGAATGATCGCCAGCGACGACTCGATCTCCATTAACCACACGCGGCACGAGCGGTAGCAACAAGCCTAGTTTTGACTCCAATCTAGGCATGAGTTTGCGACCGAGCCATTTCTCTGGTTCATGACTCGCTGAGGGGATTGCCATTTCGCGGTTCGATGCGTCGATCAATTGCCGCCAGAGTGTTTCATCGTGGCTGGCCAATCTTTGTGCTTGTTGCAGAGATTCAAGAGCTTTGTCGCGTTGACCGTTAAAGTGATGGACCAAGGCGCGAAGCGTATGTACCTCGGCTGTATTCAACTCCTTAAACTTGGACTCGATTTCATTGTATGGAAACATGGCCAGCACCGCGTCGCGAGCGTTAGCGGTTCGAAGATGAGCCAGCACAATAAGGCTCGTGGTTTCGATACTTGTTGGCAGAGTACGGTACGCTTCCTGCATAAAATGCAATGCGCGGAGTTCGTCCGATTTTGAAGCAGAATTATTGAACAGGATACGGCGGGCAGCCATCTTGAGTTCGTCTGCATTCGATCGCGCGGATGTTGGAGAAAAATTGAACTCGATCTCGCTCCCGATTCTCAAAACGCCGTCCGTCAACTTGATTGGGTAAGGCATCTCCCAGTCGATGGAGCTTCGCGGAGGAACAGGCATCGTCAGCAAATCCTGGCCGCTCTCGCCATCCCAGATGGTACAGCTCGCCGGCCAGAGGTTTTGCTCCGTAATTGTCTGTATTCGCGAGCGACGTATCTCCACCAGCTCACTGTTGCCCGACGTCGTGACGATTCGTTGGCAGTCTGGACTAAATGCGACGTCCAAAACGTTTGGCTCAGAATGGGCAAGCACTCGTCTCAATAGGTTCGTCTTCACATCAACGAGAAGCACATCAGGGCCGCTAGCTACGGCCAGTAGTTGCGATTTCGGATCGTAAACAACGCGAGCGAGGTCATTCGCATGGGCCCAAGGAATTCTCAACGCTTCCTTCCCATCTTCGGTTCGCCATCCAAGAAGGTATGTTGTGCCTTCGTCATCGATGAGCGAACAAACCAGTGACTTGTCATCACTAGTTTTACAACGAGTGCTGACCACATCATGCTGCCAAAGGTCACGACCAGTCGAAATATCAATACAACGAAGCGAAAACTTATTGGCCGAGGTTGTCGAGGTTGCGGACGATGTGGAACGCGGCAATACCAGCAATCGGTCGCCGCTTTGATCGAATTCGAGACGGCAAGCGTGTGGAACGACACAGGAGCTGTCCAGTTTCTTCGCTACGGATTCTGCAGGTAAATCCCAAAAACTTACACTAGCGTTTTCCGGCCGTGTGCCGCTCCTTGTCGTGGATGATCTGGTCTCTGACGAGATGGAGGGCTCTGAGAACTCGACTTTCGCAACGGGTATGGCCACGGCAAACCGTCGATTGTTTGGGGCAAAAGCGACATGATGGCCTGCAAAGATGTTAGGTAAAAAAATGGTATTCTCGCCCGAGCGAATTATTTGCGCGGAGGCAGTTAGAGATAGAAGCTCTTTTTCGGAAACGGTATTCCAAAGCTTCAGTTCAGCAGCCTCTACCACGTTTTTGTTCGGATCCATCGAGACGATCGCTAACAAATTTCCATCATCGCTGAACTTGAGTGCGTGTGAATTACTATTAGATACTGACTCTTGAATTGGAAACTTGCGGATCCCAGCGTTGCCGAGTAGATCGTTCACGAGCACCTGACGCATTTGTTTTGTGGTGATTTTTGCTGCCGATGTGTCGCCAGAAGTGACTTCTGGAGTTAGGATAGCCCGCCATCGTCCATCGGGCGAAATGATCGAGCGAGTTTGCTCATCGCTTGCGGCAGTTGATAGAGGATCGCTATTCAAATACAGCGGCCATTTGACAATCCCTGCTTCTAGATCGGTGACGAGATTCTTAGAGTCTGGAGTGAACGCTAGATCGCCAATCCAGCCTGAATACCCCTTAAGCGTTTTTGCAACACGGCCGCTCGTCGAATCAACGATGTCTATTGATGCGCGTGGCGAAAAAGAACTTCCTTGATAGAATGCCATCCATTTTCCATCGGGGCTCAAACTGCTGTCTGCGGTAAAGGATCCGCCCGCTTGGAACGCCGCGAGAAGACTTGCGTTGGCCGAATCGAAAACGGAAACGTGTATAGGAGTAGGGATTCTCGGACTTGAAGAACCGTGAACGGCGATCAATCGGGATCCGTCCGACGAAAAGCATATACTGGGCACCACCCCGTTCAATACTACAGGCGGAGTAACGATCGACTGTTTTGTTTCTAAGTCGATCAACGAAATCCCTGCGGGCACAGTATCTCGGGCCTCCCACACGAGTTGTCTAATCGCTAGCCGTTTTCCTTGATTGTCGATTGCCACGCAATATGTAATGCGAGAAGGCCCTGACTCTAACGGGGCGGGAATTCTGTGGAGCTCTTGACCATTGGTAGTATCCCAAACTTGTACGAATGGCTCTGCCATTACCGCGGAGACACGACTTCCGTCACGACTTAATGCAAATGGGCTGAGTCGATAGTGCATTTGCGATTGGATCTCGAGTACTAAACTGCCGCTGGTACGGTCGATCAGGCTGAGTCTTACAATATCGAAAACTTGCTCATTCAACCCTTTTTCAAGTTGACCGTTCACCATGGAGTAAAACACCGTTTCTAGGGCGATGCGATTGTCATCGACATATTTGGGACGAACGTAATGTCTCCACTCTTTCTTTCCCGCTGCCGAAGGTTCGATCGGTGGCTTCGGCCCGATTA
>CAZVBC010000627.1:0-2882 GCA_964625155.1 uncultured Pirellulaceae bacterium | reverse complement strand
GGTGGTAATCGCTAAAGTGTCCATTGGCGGTGGAGTCACTGGAGACGATCAGGTCAGTGACATACCGATGCCGAGTTGAAAGAATCCATCCGGTCATAAGCAGCCGAAATGTGGCGAAGCTCGGTTCGGTAAAAACTGGAGCGAATGACAGTAGCAAAGTGTTGAAAGAACTGGTAAGTTCCATTTGGGCGGCTTCCGTGCCAAAGAGACTGAAAGTTTGAAGGTTCAATCTCGATTGTCACAGGCCGCCTTTTTCATGCCAATATCAGTTCAAAAATGTGCAAAACTGGAACTTAGGAATAGTCCTGAATTAACTTCCCGTTTTAGGTTGGGTTCGGAGAAGCGGTGTAGTTCCACTTCGGAAGTATGTCGTCGAACTTGATCGTCATGGTCTGTTTGAAATCGCTCATGTACTTGCGTCCGCTCTGATAGACCTTGTTCAGGTATCGAACTACGGTTCGCAATCCAGTCGTTGTCGATGTTTTTTCGATGTAGTACTTGGCTATGCCGACTGTCTGCAATGGAACGCCTTTGCAGGCTCGCGTGATATGCGGAAAAACTCGGTGCTCGATCGGATTATACTTCGAACAGTA
This sequence comes from uncultured Pirellulaceae bacterium, assembly GCA_964625155.1. Classification (GTDB taxonomy): domain Bacteria; phylum Planctomycetota; class Planctomycetia; order Pirellulales; family Pirellulaceae; genus Aureliella. The sequence continues at coordinate 2,289 of CAZVBC010000627.1, read as the reverse complement.
GGGCGGATAGTGAGCGATGCGGATTTCAATCCCCAATCGATTCGATAGCTGCTGCAAATCTTCCTTGAACAGGTACTGCTGCGCACTGTTACTGCCACCGCCGTCACATAGCACAAGTAACCTACAAGCTTCTGGATAATTCGGTTTACCTTGTTCCTTCCACCAAAGCTCAATGCTATCGCAGGCCAATTCCGATGTGTCGCAACTGGTGTTAAGGTGAATGGCCGCTTCATTTCGACCGATGTCGTAGATACCGTGCGGAATAAGCTTGCCCTCACTTTGGCTGGCGAAATCGTGATCGTTTAAAATTGTCGGGTCAACTGTATCGGTGACACCTCCGCGATCAAAATTCCCAAGCATTTCCTTCTTCTTCGTGTCGATGCTTATGATTGGTTGACCTGCGTCGAGAAATTCTGCTTTGAGTTTTGCGATCTTCTCAAACTGAGCGTTTCGATCCGCATGTTGGCCCATCGTTCGCTTCTTTTGCGGCTTTCGGCGACGATAGCCTTGCTCCCAAAGCAATCTCGAAACAACGTTTTTACCAGCAGGAGTTCCTGCCTCTTTGAGTCGACTAGAAATCTGCCGCCGCGACAAGTTGGTCCACTTGACATCCGCCCGCATGGGATCGCCTGCGGTGTGTTCCTTTAGGATTGCAAGAAAGTTCTGAACGAGTTCTGGCGAAGCTTCTTCTGCTGTTGTGCGTCCACCCCTTTTTTTCGTTGCTGATCATTTGGCAACACTTGGTCTAGTTCCAGTTCTCTCATTCCAAGCTGAATGGTCTTGGGGTCACAGTCCAATAACTCGGACAAATACTTGATACCGCCATGTCCAAGCTTCAATGCTTCGATGCCAGCATAACGACGCCGATCCGCCTCAGAGAGCGAATCAAAAAAGCGACGCATTTGACTCTCAATTTCAACTGAATAACCATCCATGGTCGTCCTCCTGTGGATTCCTAAACCACAAGAATACCATGTTGACCTCAAATCCTAAACACGGAAATTATTCCGGGACTATTCCTTACTGATGTTATTTAAGTCGGATCGGCAGGTTGAGGAATTCATCGCGACGAACCTGTCGCCCACAGCGTTGCGATCTGAAATCGAGTCAGGACAGACTTGGTATTTGCTCGGTTTGGTCGACCGCATGGCGGTGGGGTTCCTCAAGCTCGAACGGTCATTGCCGCCGGAGTAACTTCATCTGTAGTAAAGAAAGACTTCGTTCTGGCTGGCGGCTGGCGTAGATACCCCTTTATACTCCCCTTCAACTGCCTGCAATCTACCAATCAACTGAGCGGCGCGGAAACGTAGATGGATGGCATGCTCATTCGCTCCCAGGAAAACAAGGAAAATTACTTGACTCTAAGAAGTTCCTTATATATAACTACGCTCGACGTTTTTGCTCCTGGGAGTTGGTTGCTCCTGGGAGTTGGTTGCTCCTGGGGGGGGTGTTTTACTTAAGGGAGCATACGATGAGAATTGCAATTCAGTTTGTTTTCGTGTTGGTAATCTTCGGTTTAAGCATCTCGCGTATTTGTGCACAGCAGGCATCTGTCGCATTGCAAACTCAAGACAGCTCGAGCAATCCGATAACGGGTAACTATGAATACGTTAACGGGGAGACGTGCTCAGCCTGTTACATTGTGTCACTTTCCGCCGACGAGGGCAGTCGTATTATTTTTGAAGTAAAAACTGTGTGGGATTGCGATGATCCAATCCACTCCAGTTCAAGCCCTACATTTTATGCCGTAGAGGCTGGCGATGACCTGCAGTTTGCACCGTGCCCAACTTCGCCAACCGTTTCAGTGAACAGTACCTATTACGTTAGCGAAGTGCGAGTGACTGGATACCCATCTGCTTGGGATGCAACAAATTGGACGAGGCAATAATTCCAATATTGTAATCCTATAAATGTGGACACCAATAATTAATTAACCGCATGACCGAGACATTCACGTATTATCACATGTCTCGGACGCGGTATATGCACCACAAATCCCCGAAAAAAATACCTTGGAATCCGCGAATTATGGGTTTCCTTGTACCTGGTATCGCTGGTATCGGTTGTTGGGTACTTATTTCGAGTATTTCTATCGCTCAGTCCGATGCTCGATTTCCCGCAATGGTACTAACGAAAGCGGATGGACGAATTCAGGTTGGCCCTAATCCAAACAACATATCGGATCTTTTTCAACTTATCTTAGAACCAGAAACAAAGCATGCAGTTAATCTCTCGGACAACCAAGTTCAAGCAGCCGTCGATCTGTGGAACAAAGCTAGAGAGACAATA
>CAZVBC010000626.1:0-2888 GCA_964625155.1 uncultured Pirellulaceae bacterium | reverse complement strand
CGCCGCAGGTGTACGGTTTCCGGTCTGGCGAGTTTATCTTGGCCAACCGCGACCTGCTGAAGCAACCGATACGCCACATCATCGCTATAACGATCCATCGTCGAAACATCTTATTACCTACCAATTTCCATCTAATCCTTGGACCAGTGGTTTGATGTACGATTGGAAGGCCACCGATCGTGCTCTCGAACCGTTGGCGGACCAATCACGCGTGATTGTGTTTACGTCGGGATTTATTCCAAACGATTTGAATAGTCCCAATGTTGGTACCCCTGCTCGTGAACATGTGTTCACAAATCGCGATGCAGACATTCTGTTGGACGGTGGGCAATACTTAGTCGTTGGACCTCGCGAAACAACTTACTTTGGATCGCGACGCTCAACGACGACTCCACCGATTCATCAACCCAATACGCATCGGATTCAGCTTGCCCCCAATTGGGCTCGCATTTATCAACGCGATCCGAATCTGCGCACTCCAACGGTTGGCTTTGTTGCTCAGCGTCCTGCGATGGCGAATATCGTGACGATGATCGCTGCAACCGATCCTCCAGCGAATTGGCCGTTAGGAGCCGCTGCTTGGCAACCCATCGGCGTCAACGTATCCGAGCCACTTCCAGATGCAAACTATTATCCAATGCCAAACTTCAGATTAAACGGAGCTAACAGCAAGGCCAATTCCGATCCGGACGGGCCAACGGGAGCACTTGGGTTTTTGACTCTCCCACCCGATGCATACCACGATTACAGCACCGGTCCGCGAAATGGATCGATGCCGCCGTTCGATCGACGCCAAAGTGGTACTCCATTGGAAAACTGGTCAGGAGGGACAACCACCGGGACCGCAGATATTGGCGCGGCCATGCTTGCTGGCACTCAAGAGAATTGGTGTACCGCCTACTTGCAAAGGTTGGCCGATCCGGACCTTCCGTATCACGCTGGGTTCAATCCCTACATGACCGTTGATTGGTTGCCCATCGACTTGACCCTGTTCAACGGCGAGGACGAACCGCCCAACTCGAATACCGTAAGTTATCGATTTTCTAGTCGGCAAAAGACAGGTTCATTACTTGATCCTGCGACTCTCGGATATCCATCGCGTGGAATTTCCGCAGTGCACAAAACATTGTTTTCGTACCAGACGCATGATTTGAGACCGACACCTCGCAGGCCAGGCCACGACTATTTTGGGGCTGAGTTATTTGTCGATCAAATGCTTCCAGGCACGCCACCCACTAGAACCGTCAATCGTTCGGCTCCGCAGCCTGATGGCAGCGATGCGGTGGTCACGTTAGGATTCTTAAACTATTCGTTTCCTTTGGCCGGTGATCTACCTTTATCGCCGACATATACGGGATTTCATGGATCGCCTGCGCAAGTTCCCGCAGCTCCATTCTGGGGTAATCGATTATTTGCCAATCCTATGGAATTGGCTTGGGTACCACTGAGCAGCCCAGGGCAATTCATGCAAGAATTCTCGGCCCGCGACGCAGTCAATCCCTATTCCGACGCAAGCGATCGCAGCAATGGATTCTCGCATCTAATGAACTGGTTCAGCCATCCTTCCGGCTCGCTGGATACTGCTTCAGCAGCAGCGATGCTCGAATTGGTTGAGGTCGGATCTGCTTGGTCCGATACGGACGTGTATCTCCCACCAGCCGGTACTGCGGTAATTGCCTCGCCGCAATCGGACGTTGAGCAGGCGAGCAACGTTATCTTGAAGCCGCTTCGGCCACCCTATAACCGCGTGGCTGGATTCGTCGAGCCCGGCCGAGTTAACGTTAACACTTGGTCCGATCCAGCGGTCTGGCGCGGACTGATGTGGAACGCTATCACGCCGGCTAACAACGACCAACGCAATCGCGGCCAGGTTCCTTATGCAGATGACCTGGCAGCCAGCCGACGTGGTTATGCACCACAATCATCGCCCTACATTCCAGGAGCGAACAAACACTTGCATCCAGAGTTTCCTACCGAATTTGCTGGAGTGTTCAAATCGTCATTTGAAGCCGGTATCGTACCGGTCCCTGCCGGCGGTGGGCCAACATCTCTGCCAAACCGCCTGGACGAGTTCAGTCGCGATAATCCCGCGCATGCAACACTGCTGCGTGGAACGCCGGCGAATCAAAGCTCCAGTCCGTTGTTTTCACCAGCTCCCGGTGCGGGTGTGCCTCACCCCTTTACGGAATTCTTGCCAATTACCCGATTAGCGAATTTGGTAACCACGCGCTCAAATGTGTTCGCAGTACGCATCACCGTTGGCTTTTTTGAACAGGACGCGGAAACAGGGTTGGGACTGGAATATGGTGCCGAACAAGGCAAGTCGCGGCGCCATCGCGCCTTTTATGTGTTGGATCGATCCATTCCCGTCGGCTTTCAAATAGGACAAAGCCTCAACACCGACCGCTGCATGTTGCTGCGCCGCATTATCGAATAAATCGGCACTTCCTTCCACCATTTCATGCTGGCTTGCACGCCTTGTATTAATTTCAGTTTATATTGGTATTAGATAATACTAGGCTTCAGTAACCTGCTTTCGCTTAACCGTAAGCGGTGATCTTTGTAGAGCTGGAGGTGGTTGAAGCAGGCAATCTTTTCAGGGACTGTGCGAACATCGAATTTGATTTTTGGAGTGACATAAGGTGCCGGAGACTATTCTCTTCGAACGCAAGTATCGTTACTCATTGTCATTAGTTGACGCTGTCAAATACAAAGTGCTGGTTGCCAGCCACGAGCGTTCGGGGACTCATTTTCTGATGAATTCCATGGCGGCGAATTTAGGATACATTGCGGAACCCTGGTTAAATCTTGATTGGGAGCTGGGGATCAATTTTTTCTCTCCCTCCAGCCTGTGGTCCTTCTTTTCCAGTTTGTCGGATCAACAGGTG
>CAZVBC010000625.1:0-2894 GCA_964625155.1 uncultured Pirellulaceae bacterium | reverse complement strand
GGATCGCAGTTTTGAATTTATCACCAAGAGTCCACCTGCAGCATCAATGTTGAAGCAGGCAGCCGGAATTGCTAGTGGCTCTGGCGTACCAAACAAAACCAAAGTTGGTAAAGTAACGCGTGCCCAAATTGACGACATTTGCAAGAAGAAAATGGCGGATCTCAACGCACGAGATTTGGAGCATGCGCGACGCATGATCGAAGGTACGGCTCGCAGTATGGGTATCGAGGTGGAGGCTTAATCAACATGGTAAAACCTTCCAAAGCAATGAAGACAATGCTCGCCAAGGCGCCAGGTCGAACTCCGCTGCCGTTGGCCGAAGCAGTTGCCCTACTTAAGCAGTTCCCCACTCGCAAGTTCGATCAAAGCGTCGAGATTCATGTACGACTGGGAATTGACCCTGCGCAAGCGGACCAATTGGTCCGCGGTTCTGTAGTATTACCTCATGGAATTGGGCGCACCCAGCGCGTGGTTGTGTTCGCCAAGGGTGATTTAGCTACGGCTGCTCAAGAGGCAGGCGCTGATACGGTTGGGCAGGAAGACCTCGCGAAGAAGATCAAAGAGGGTTGGACTGACTTTGATGTATGTATCGCAGCGCCCGATATGATGGGGTTAGTTGGGCCTCTGGGGAAAGTGCTTGGCCCACGGGGATTGATGCCCTCTCCTCGCGCGGGAACGGTTACGGCGGATGTGGCAAAAGTGGTTCGCGAGTACAAGGCGGGCAAAGTCGAGTTTCGCAACGACAAAGGTTCCAACGTGCACGCCGTAGTAGGCAAATTGAGTTTTGATGCCAAAAAATTGGTGGAAAATGTTGAAGCGTTCATGAATTACGTGCAGAGCTTAAAGCCGCATGCAGTCAAAGGAACCTATGTGCGCGGTGTCGCATTATGTGGGACGATGTCGCCCAGTGTGCGAGTGAGTATGTGAGTTGTTTTCGATTATTTATTCGATACCGGTTATTGTTGTGCGGCTTTTTTAGTGCTAGTGAGAAAGAATGAGCAAGTACGTCAAGAACTTAATTACAAAGGACCTAAGCAGTCGCTTGGAAGGCGTTGCAGATGCCGTGCTGGTCAATGTAATCGGCATGGAGTCTGGCCCCAGCTATCTCATTCGCAAACACTTGCGTGAGAAAAACATTCAGATGTTGGTGGTCAAGCGCACGATGGCCTGCCGGGCGACTGCGGGTACTAGTTTGCGTCCGATGTTCGAAACGCAAACTGGGTCGATGGCCATTGTCTGGGGTTGCGAGGATTTCGTCAGTCTGACGAAAGAAATCGTCGCCATGGACAAGGCTGGGACCTTTGCAAAATTTGAAATTAAAGGTGGTGTGATGGACGGCGATCCACTCACCGCAGAAAAGGTCAAGGCGATTAGCAAATGGCCAAATCGACTTGAACAAATTTCCTTGCTGGTTGGTCAGATATTGTCGCCCGGAGCATCGCTTTCGTCGCAGTTGCTTAGCCCAGGTGGCAAGTTGGCAAGTCAGATTGAAAAGATCGCCGAAAAGCAGGAGGAGGAGCAATCGTCTTAAAAATTACGAGGGCGAGCGTCTCGTCGGTCGAACCAATATAAAGTTCACGTCGAGGCTAAACTTTCACTGCGCCGTTTGCAAGAATTCGTTTTACTTTCCAAAGAAGGGTTCAAATTAACCATGTCCGAAACTGCATTTGCTGACAATATCAAACAACTTGGTGATACGATCGTTGGCCTGACACTTAAGCAAGCTAAAGAGTTGAGCGACTACATTAAGGAAGTACACGGTATCGAACCGGCTTCCGGTGGTGGAGTTGTCATGGCCGCACCAGTCGACGCCGGGCCAGCGCCGGTGGCTGAGAAGACTGAGTTCAACGTCGTTTTGACCGGTTTTGGCGAAAACAAGCTCAACGTTGTCAAGGTGGTAAAGAACTTGACTGGCGCGTCGCTGATGGACGCTAAGAAGATGGTCGAAAGCTGCCCAGCCACTATCAAGGAAGGTGCATCCAAGGACGATGCTGAAAAGATCAAGAAAGAGCTTACCGAGGCCGGTGCAACTGTCGAGCTGAAGTAATCAACCACCACCAAGGGCGGGTTGTTTTGTTTAGGTTTTTGCTTTGCAAGGTCGGGAATGGGTCTTTTCCGTTTCCGGCCTAGTGGGATATATTACTTGCTTGGATCGGTCAGTTTGATATCTCACTGCACCTTTTTCTATTTTCCGGCGCGGTTCGTGTCAGGATCATCTTACAAACTGCGCGCTTGCGATGCTGCTACAGTCTGGGGCTGTGTGCGCAGATGGTGTCATGCGCGCTTTTCCTGCCGATCTAGGCAGGGGCTACAGATTAACTGCCGTTCTGCGGACTGCCAGCACTTTGTGTTTTGTGCATTTTTCGCATTGGTTTCTTTCGTGGTTCAGCTAGGAGATTAATTCGCTAATGGCTACTTCTGCACAGCGACGTCTCAATCCAACTCAAGTTCGAAGGTTTGGCTCGGGCTTGGATGCATTGGCGATTCCCGAGTTAACCCATTTGCAAACGAACAGTTACGAAGCGTTTTTGCAAGATGATATCGCTCCCGAAAAACGCAAAAACCAAGGCCTAGAGAGCGTTTTCCGGGAGATATTCCCAATCGAAAGCTACGACAAGACGGTCAAGCTTGAGTTCATTCGATATGAGCTTGGGAAACCCCGTTACACCCCGGAAGAATGTCGGCAATTGCGTTTGACTTACGGCAAGCCACTGAAGGTTTGGTTGCGATTAAATCGCGAGCAGCCGATTGAAGAAGAGGTCTACCTCGGTGACATACCGATCATGCTTGGTGGTGGTGAGTTTATCATCAACGGTGCTGAACGCGTTGTAGTGAGCCAACTTCATCGCAGTCCTGGGGTCGATTTTGTGGAAGATTTCGACGGAACGAGCGAC
>CAZVBC010000624.1:0-2894 GCA_964625155.1 uncultured Pirellulaceae bacterium | reverse complement strand
ATGGAAGCGGGTACGCCCACTCAAGTGCAAACCGTTCGCAAGACCTTCACCGTCGTCGATGGGATCGCAGGTGCGCGCAGCGGATTCCGTCCCGTGGCTTTCAAAATGCCCGCAGACACCAGCCCCGGCATGGTCTCGATCGCCTGGGGTGATGGCCAGTTCTCCGCCGTCGATCCCACGCGCGTCGACAAAGATTTGTACGTAGTCGAAGGTCATCACCGCTACCGCTCTGCCGGCACTTATCAAGTCGAGGTCACCGTCAAAGGCACCAAATTCACGCGCCAGTTGGTCATCGCCCCGGGCCGCCTCTACGTCCCGGACATCGCCCAGCTCAACACATCACCGGGCTTTGCTGTCTCTTCGTTCGACGCCTTCAATTTCAGCGAAGACGATTTCTGGAACGCACCGAACTTCACCGGCACGATCGATTGGGGCGACGGCCAGCAATCCTCAGCCAGCATCACCGCTAACACCGACGGCACTTACCGCGTCACCGCCAGCGGCTCGCACACATACTCCACCAACTCCAGCACCACTCAAGCCAGCCTCATCCTCATCGACTCAAGCAGCACGTTCCCCCAAAGCCGAGTTATTCCCATCAAGACCACGCTCGACCAAGTGCCAGATACGACAGAAGTCTTTCTGTACTCCAATGCCATCGACGCCGACGATGGCAAGCTGGAAGCGATTCTGTCGATCGATAAGTACGCAGCCAGCTACGAGAACCAGTTGGCGACGATGCACTTGGTCACAGCCAGCGGTCAGCCGACTGGTTTGCAAGTTACAGACACAATCCAGAGCGGTCTAGCACGAGCTCTCTTTACATTGCCAAACAATTTGCGTCGAGCCGGGCGACAATTCTTGGTCAAGACAACTCTGGCTGGACACGAATATCGCTCGGATCTTGCGCAAGTAGTCGCCGGTCAGGCTGCTACGTTCGAATGGACTGTGGAAGCTGGCGGAGTCAAACATCAACTGACCAATCCCACTCAAGGATTATCCTACAACAGCCTTGGCACACAACCCATTAACATCGTCTTGCTTATCCGCGACCAGTTCGGAAACCCACTTAGCGACGGTGAATCCGTCACCTGGAACTACTCGGGTGACATTCCGCCCAACGAGATTGATCTGGCACGTGCAGATAGTTTCGCGGTCGGCCTGACAAAGCAGGGACGGTCACAGATTTCGCTGCGCAGTGCACTTCCCTATTTCAAAGCCACTGCCGAAGTTCATGGCCTCGAATCGTCTCAAATTGTCATTGGAAGCGATGTAGCGAGTGTGTCAGTAATTCTCGGCGCCCAAACGCTTTACTATGACACTCCCACGCAACGATCGACGTCCGTTTGGGTATTCGTGCGAGATGTTAACGGCAATCCAATTGCCGGTGTTCCGGTGAAGATATTTGATCAGTTTGCATTGATCGAAATCCCCGACGCCGTGACAAACTCTTCAGGATTCGTGCAAGTGCCGGCCACAATTCCCAGTAATGTGGCCATTCAAAGGTTGCGAGGTACGAACCACGTCTGGGCCGTGGCGGCAGGCAAGGTCTCTGCGAAGATACCATTGCAAATCGAACGCGTCCCGAACGATACTCGTCCAGAATCGATTCGAGTGACCAGCACCGTGATCGCATCCAGTGTGGATGCGGGACTTCAAGCTTATCGATGGAACAGAATTAATGGTAATCCGGACACGGATTTGCAGTTTGCCAACCACACCACAGTGCAGTTGAGGAACCTGAATCCCAATATACGTTATGACATTATCTTAGAAGGAACGGATCCGGACGTACATCTGGGCCAAGTAAACGACCCACGAACCGGTAATCATGTCATCGTGGTACCGGCGGGGGTTACAAGCTACGAGACAGCTTTGTGGGCGAATATCCAGGACAACAAAGCACGCAAGCTGCGGTTGATACTTGAGGAGTCGTGGATACCGACCATTGGCTTTGGTACAGAAGTCCCTTCGCGGCAAAGCTGGGTGGACGTGTTGGCGGTACCGACGATCGATCCAGCTACGAACGATTTCACGCGAGACATGCCGTTTGTCGAAACGTTGGGAGTGATGGGAGAGTTCATCAGCGGTGCAGTCCTCGGTTCGAACGAGACTTGGTCGAGCTACTCTGGGGAAATGGCGATCAGCCTCGTACCGGTCCTAGGAGCCTGGCCAGATATTCGCGACATGTCCCAGTTGCTGTGGAAGTACAACCAAGCTGGCTTGAGTCCGATGGACAAATTCGAGCTAGGTTTATCGATTCTCGGGATCGTGGCCGAGCTCGGAGTGGTTACGGACTATTTTGTCGATGCCACCAAAGGTGTCTTCAAAGCAGTCAAGGTTGCCGCTGGCGGAGCTAATTTTACTGCGCTAGCCACTGTTGCGCTACCATTCCTGCAGCCCGCCGTCGACTATCTCTACGAAGCCACCATCGGAAACGTATTTCCACCGTCTACTGGGACAAACACTTTTGGCTTGTTGCCCAGTGGCGGTGCGGAAGGCGAGTCGCCAGCTCAGGCAGCCGTGAGAGCACTAAAGCAACTAGTAATCGACGCGAATTTTCTAAACCAAAAAGGCAAACGCATTGTCATGCGAGCCGCCAACGCATTAGACGCAATCGTCGACGCGGCTACACGTGGTGCGGACAGTTTTAAGGAGATGCTCGCCAAGCTGCAAACCAAGTTCGGTCCCAAATACGAACAAATCGTTGGCAGGATGCTGGACAATTTCCCAACGACGAAGCTGGTCGACATGTTCGACGAATTGGCGGACCTGACTCGCGCGATTCCGAACGGCGACGAGATCGCCCAAAAGGGAGTCCGCGCACTATTCGCTGCGCTGGGCTCGGCCGACGAGAACAACGCCAAAGTCATCTCCGCGCTGGTGGGTAACAC
>CAZVBC010000623.1:0-2898 GCA_964625155.1 uncultured Pirellulaceae bacterium | reverse complement strand
GCTCGAACGGGCTTGGGGGCGGCACTCGCCCGGCACAACGATATTCGGCTGACGCTCGGAGTCTGCGTTTGGGTATGCGCAACGTCGCCAGGACTTCGACGAATTGATAAATATGCTCGACCGTGAGATCCGGCTCATCACGCTGACAGAAGGACGACCGTGGGTTGGCACGGGTTCGACAGGGGGAGTTGTGTCAATGAAGATCCCGCCGACGCGACACTCCAGGCTCGTAGCGTCAAGGCGATCGTGCTTCGACTTCGAGCAATTGAGGCCAGGGGCTCAGAGCGAATGGCGGCAAGCAAAGGCTGGGAAGGATTACATCCTATTTCCTTCGACCAGCGGAGGGTAATCAGCCCGGAATTGAGTTCGGCTAGTAGGCGGCGGTCAAGAGGGACAGTATCCTCACGATACCGGGTCGTTCTGTGTATTGGCTCGTTGCGCCGATTTCAATTAGCAGAACGACTAACATCTATTGCTTGCATTATTTGAGTGTCCGAGAGATTTCGTATGAGCATCAAGTACGACTCCAAACGGGAGCCTCTGGCTGAAATCCTCAAGAAGGCAACTGTCAACGCCACCTACGTCATTCCGGACCTGCAACGACCATATGTTTGGACTCCTCGACAAGTCACTATGCTTGTCGACTCGCTATTTCGCGGCTGGCCGTTTGGTTCGCTCCTGCTGTGGGAAGTGAAGCCGGATTGCTTTCAAGAGAACGAAGGCATTCCCCATCGGCCGTTTTGGCAAGTTATTAATCGAACAGGGAGCGATCAGGGTTCGATGGCTTCAGCGCTTGGCCAGCCAGCTACTTATCAAATGGTCCTCGACGGGCAACAACGAGTTCAAAGTCTGATTCTGGCATTGGGTGGCGATCAGTGGGGGTTTCAGTTGTACGACGCAGACTGGGCGTTGGATTTGCAGGACCGCCGGGTGAAACCAAGCAACCATTGGTCAAAGGCGTCACTCTGCATTGATCTGCACAAGTTCAATGAGGAGTTCAGTGCCAAGAACGATACCGTCAGAAAGATCGAGGCGGGCAAGATACTTGAATGGGCGATTCTCGACGCAACTGGTGGCCAATCTGTAGAATCGCGCCCAATCAATTATGTTTACCCATTGCCGACCGCAAAAGGGAACCCCGGGCGATTTATTCGCCTGTCCCGCTTCTGGGACCTGGTCCAGAAAGACCTGTCGGAGCGCGAGTACAAGAAACTCTTGGAGCCGGTACTTAAGGAGCATGGGGTAGGCGACGATGGTCGACTTAGCCTACTCGGTCCCCTCGCGGAGTTCATGAAAGTTGTCGAAAATGTGAAAATCAATAGCTTTGTGCACGCGCTACAAATCGAGTCGTTCCAATTGACTCCGCAGTGGAGCAAGGATGATTACAGTGATGCGATCGTCAATATCTTCACTCGCCTGAACACCGCTGGTCGAACGTTAACGCGAGAGGAAATCACACTCGCGTGGCTGAAGGTCGGCTGGGTTCCAGTGGAGACCGATGGCAAAACGGCGGGGCAATGTCTGGACGCACTCAAAGCCGCACTTTTGGATCGTGGATTCCGATTTGAAACGGACGAGCTTGTTCGTCTGATTTCCTTCATTTGGTCAGTTGAGCACCGAAGCGGAAATCTGCTGGATTCAAAAGACTTGCTGAAGGGTGACATTGTTCGGTCTATGGCTGCATCGGTTGCTTCTACATGGAATCGATTAAAGCCAAGACTTGAGCGAGGTGCGGACCTAATCAAGGAAAAAGATCTGCTTGAGAACCAAGGATCCTTTAACGCCATCATCGTTTTTCTGACTTGGTATCGGTTGGTCTTTGACCGTTTCGAAGCAATCTCTGGCTGCGTGCAGGTGATTGAACGAGACAGCCTTGAGAAAAAATTGAACCTTCGCGCTGCCCAATTCTTGGATCGCTGGGTGTTTGGTTCGCAATGGGCAAATGTTTGGGGTGATGGCGCCGTCGTGAATTTTCAGAACTTCGCGACGGACTTACATGGCCTTCAAATTAAGTTGATGAACAGTCTCGCCGGCAATTTGATCGCTACAGTGGACGATGGAGTCGATCAATTGATGGGGCGCGTGTCTATCAAGGCGACCGAACAAATCAACAACACCGTGGTCCGAGATAGGAGGCGTGTCCATGTTTACTACCCACTGCTGTGGGTATGGCATCGGCTCGACGAAGCACGGTGGAAGCACTCCTCAGTTCCGATGCGCACGGGAAGAAAGCGAACAAGCAAGCTTGAGGTTGATCACACGGTCGCCGACGCATGGTGGGGACGGTTGGTGAATCAAGCGATCGAATTAAAGCTTGCTACCTTTGTAGGTACCGAGGAAGAAAAAGCGCTAGTGGCGCCGGAGGACTTCGAGTCAAAGGTCGACGCGATTGCATTCATCAACGTCTTAGGAAACTGTTCGCTTCTGGATAAGTCATTCAACATCTCTAAGAGCGACGAGCCAATGTGGAACTTTCTGCAAGAGGTCCACGAATTCAAAGAAGGAAAGATCAAGCGGGAAGAGTGGGAAATGGCCCTTTCGTTGTCCGAAACGCTTACCGCACCGAATGCATCAACCCTGACCGATATTAAGAGAGCCCTTCAAACCAGGGATGCTCTTATCCGGAAGGATCTGGCTGACTTCATCGCCGGCAGCAAGCACCGAATGGACTCATGAGTTTCATGACCACCTCTTCGTGTCGACCGTCGGCTTCTGTCGTTTTGGAGAATGTCGAAATCGTGAGCGTTCGCCGGCGTTCGTAGTCCAATGCCGCCGCTTAGGGTGAGATCATTCTGACATACGACGTGAGCACCATTGCCAGCACCTAGTGCTTTGCCCCGAGCCGCAACCATTTGCGGCGCCCAACGCTTGCGCCAAATGGCCTCCGGCCTTCGAAGC
>CAZVBC010000622.1:0-2908 GCA_964625155.1 uncultured Pirellulaceae bacterium | reverse complement strand
ATCTTCGCATGGAAGTATGTGACTTCGATATCGTCTTTGCTTATCCCTGGCCCAACGATGAAGCTCTTACTGCGGCGATTTTTGACAAGTTTGCAGCAGTCGGAGCGTTGTTGCTGACTTTTGCGGATCCAGACCGAATTCGACTGCGTCGCAAAGAACGTTGATTGCTTCGGCGAACAAAGCTCCTCTGTTCCGCAAAGGGATGCCTCGCGGAACAGGGAGTGCAGATTTTGATACCAGTTCTCGGGCGAGTTAGTTAGCTGGTCCTATTAATGGACCTTCTGTACCTAGGCCACCCTTCAGTTCCTGAACAGGTTTCGAGGATTCGGACTGTTTACCTTCGGCCTTACCCGCATTCTCTTCCTGTTCGGTAGTCCAATCGACGCGTTTGCGCGACAGTCCGATCTTTCGTTCGTCAATATCGACGCGAAGCACTTTGACTTCGATCTCATCACCGACTTTGACAATTTCCTCTGGGTTCTCGACCTTGTGTTCAGCTAACTCGGAGATATGTAACAACCCTTCCAGGCCATCTTCGAGACCAACGAATACGCCGAAGTTGGTGATCTTGGTAACGGTTCCCTTGACCAACTGATTCGGCTGGTATCGTTGGGGAATCGTGCTGACCCATGGATCCTCGTCCAATTGCTTCAAACCAAGCGCGATGCGTCGGCGGCCTTGATCGACCGACAGAACGCGGCACCGAATTTCCTGACCTTTTTCCACGATTTCGCTGGGATGACTGACTTTGCGAGTCCAGGACATATCGGAAACGTGCAGCAATCCATCGATTCCTTGTTCCAATTCCACAAACGCACCGTAGTTGGTCAAGTTTCTTACCTTGCCAGAAACGACGGCTCCCTCGGGGTATTTCTCCATGACAGTGTCCCACGGATTGGCCATTGTCTGTTTGATACCCAATGACAATTGCTGGCCTTGGGCATCGACTCCCAAGATTTTCACGTCGATTTGGTCGCCAATCTGCACCATTTCGTTGGGATGATTGATGCGCCGAGTCCAGGACATTTCGCTGATATGTACTAAGCCCTCGATACCTGGTTCGAGTTTGACGAAAGCACCGTAGCTCATCACGTTCACGACTTCGCCTTTGACGGTCGCACCCACCGGATACTTTTCGGTGATATTGTCCCACGGATTGCGCTGCTTCTGCTTTAGGCCAAGTGCTATCTTTTGCTTTTCGCGATCGATCTGCAGTACTTTGACTTCGATTTCTTGATCGATGGCGACCATTTCGGTTGGGTGCCCTATGCGTTCCCAACTCATGTCGGTGATGTGCAGCAAGCCGTCGATCCCGCCGAGGTCCACAAACGCACCAAAGTCGGCGATGTTCTTGACGATACCCTTGCGAATTTGGCCAACTTCCAGTTCCGACAGTAGATGTTCGCGATCTTCTTCTCGCTGTTTTTCGATCAGTGATCTGCGGCTGACAACGATATTTCGACGAGATTCGTCGATTTTCAACACTTCGCACTGCACGACGCGCCCGATAAAATCTGCAATGTCGTTGGGACGTCGAATGTCAACCTGGCTGGCGGGTAGAAATACGTTGACTCCAATGTCAACTAACAAGCCACCTTTGATCTTGCGAGTTACAGTTCCGGTGACAACTTGCCCTTCGTTGACCGAGGACATCATCTTTTCCCACTGCAAGATCTTCTCCGCTTTGCGTTTGCTCAGCGAGATCATGCCGTGTATATCATCGGCCGGACCAAGTTCATCCTCCATCTCTTCGATGAGGACTTTTACCGTCTTGCCTACCTCTGGTTGCTCTTCACCCTCAGACCATTCATTGCGGTCGATGGCACCTTCGCTCTTAAATCCGACGTCAACAACCACAAAATCTTCGGTAACTTCTACAATTCGACCTTCGATGATCTGATTGACGTCAAAATTTTGATTCAAATCCTCTAAATTGCCCAGCAATACGTCTTCAGTTTGATCCTCAGGCAGTAACGCATCCAATTGAGCAAAAATAGAATCATCTTCCAGCGATCGAATAAGATTACGATTAACCATTACGTTAAGGTCCCAACCACTTGCAGCAACTTGGGTAAGAGCTAATCCAGCACCAACTGAGTTAGCCTGGGCGAATTATGCAAGAGGCGCAAAAAGGGGGTAAACTCGCAAGACCCTGGTTGGTACGATACCACCCATAGTTTTAGGCACTCGCGCAGGAAACCGAAATCTAACAGCAGATGCCTTTTGCTACAACGTCAGCGAGCCGCGAAAACGTGGTAAAAAATAACGAAATTCCCAATCGAAGAACAAGGCTGGAAGAATCCGAAGGAAGTTGAATGACACGCTCGAATTGCAAAAGTGTAGCTGTTGGAGGAGACCATGCCGGGTTTTCGATGAAAGTCCAAGTTTGTCGGTTACTGCGCGAGTTAGATTGTGCGGTTATCGATTGCGGAGCCTTTGACGAAAGCCCATCTGATTTCCCCGATTTCGCCGAAAAAGTAGCCTGCCAACTGCTGGCCGGGCATGTTGAACGCGGCATCTTGGTTTGTGGCAGTGGAGTTGGCGTGAGTGTCGCAGCCAACAAGATCCCCGGCATACGCGCCAGCTTGTGCCATGACACGTATTCTGCTCACCAAGGCGTAGAGCACGATGATATGAATGTTTTATGTATCGGTGCGCGAGTGATTGGTCCGGAATTAGCCTCAGAGATCGTCCGCGCGTTTTTGGCCGCCCAATACGCACCCCAGCCGCGTCACCAAGCGCGTGTCGACAAAATCCTCGCCATCGAGCAACGCGCTCTGGCAGGCAAGTATTCCACGAATTGACTGGTCCAACAACCATTCGCGGCATGTTCAATGGGGCGGACGGAAGTTTGTTGTTTGTTGCAGCAACAACATCCTCGCACTTACTGTCAACACTGAGCGATATA
>CAZVBC010000621.1:0-2913 GCA_964625155.1 uncultured Pirellulaceae bacterium | reverse complement strand
GTTGGTCGGAAAAACTAGCATTATTTCTAGCTAGAGTCCTCGCCAACTGTGGGTTTTGTGCCATCCACGTGGCAACGCCACACTGCTGGACTTCGTGAAGCAGCCCTTTGAGCGATACCTCGAGAGCCTGCACTAGAAGCAGATAGGCTTGTGAAACCTGACTAAAGGCGAGCAAAACTATCGCCGCATCAATTGATTCGGCGGCACTGCAGAACATGGGACTCCGGCGACCGCGAATTGCTTTGACAAACTCAATTCGGTAGCCCAGGCTCTCGTTTGCGAACGGAATCGTTTGCTGTGGATACTTAGCTTCGTTAAGTGGAAACATCGGTCGATTGCTCATCCTCCTCCTCCCAACTGAGGATTGAACGAGGCAATGATTTGCAGAAGTTCGTTTGCAAGTAGCTCATCGAAAAGGCCATCGAGACTATCCGTGTGAAGCAACGTGAATGGAGGTTCGTAGAGCCGCTCGACTTCGATGGAACCGTACTTGGCAATGTGGTTTTGCAAGAGGTCTAGGAATCTGATTTGGTGCGAAGCCAGGTTCGGGTGTTCCTTGACGAACTGCGTGAATCGTTCGTGGACGGTCTGGGCGTCCATCCCGATGACGCTGCGGATCGCTTGATCGAGATGCCCGGCGGTTTCGGGGAAGTAGTCGAGCAGGTCACGCAGGTCGAGGCTGGCGTCGAGCGTGAGCACGAGCGAACAGAGCGCTTCAAGTTCGATTGGCTCGACCTGCTGGCCTGCCTTGATTTTTTGCAGCGTCGGATTCTCGTCGATGATGTCCTGTAAGACGTGGTGGACGCGATTGCGATACGCGACCATGTCCAGTCCCGCGAGCTTGACCTTATGCCGCTTGCGTTCGACCAGAGCGGGTTCCTCGGTGATGTCGATGACCTTGGGTGGCGTCGGGTTAGGCCCTGTCTTAGGACGGAAGTGCACGATGCCGCGAAGCTCAATGCGGAGTTCTTCCAGTTCGCGAACAGTGACGTGGTCCCAGAACTCGGTGCCTTTGGCTTTCTCAATGATCGGCATCTTGGCCTTCACCTGGCTAAGATTGATGGGCAGGCTACTTACTTGGTTGATGAGTTCGTCTTTCAGGTCGTCAAAGCGGCTCGAACCCTTTATGAGGGCAACCTGCATTTGAGCGATGAGCCGGTCGAACTTGTGGGCCTCCTCGTGGCCAGCGATGTTTGCCCACTGCATGAGCGGAACGATGTCTTGCTCCAGCGTCGCCTTTGTGGCGGCGTCAAACTGCTTGAGCACGTCGACGTTCTTGACGGAACAAACCTGCTTCCACTTTTCGCGGATCGGGATGCTTTTTTCTGGCAGAGTAGCAATGTCCTTGGCGACTAAGTCGATGACTAGGTCGAAGGCATCAGCATCTTGCTGCTCCAAGGCGGTGCGGGCGAGGTCGAGACGGGCCTCGAAAACGCACTGCATGAGGGACTTCACCTGCTTTGGCTCGGCGGATTCGTACCCTTGCTCGAAACGATCGAAGTTGCCCCAATGGTCGAAAATCTGGAAGTGCGTCTTGTCCTTTCCTGGGCCAAAAAGGTTGGGGCAAAGCCGCGTTCCGCGACCGATCATCTGCCAGAACTTGACGAAGGAGAACACAGGTTTTGCAAAGACCAGGTTGACGATCTCCGGCACGTCGATGCCGGTATCGAGCATGTCCACGGACACTGCAATGGTTAGGTTGGGGTTGGAGCCGGTACCCTTGAAGTCGTCGATGAGCTCGTCGGCTCGCGCATCGTACGTGTCGATCACTCGACAAAAGTTGCCGCCGTACTGCGGATACATCTCGTCGAAGAGGTTCTGTAGCAACACGGCATGGTCGTGGTTGCGAGCGAAGACAATCGTCTTGCCGATGCGACTGCCGTCGGCAACGCGAATGCCGTTCTCCATCAGATTACGAATGATGATCCGGTTGGTGTCCTTATTGAAGATCCGCCTATCAACCTCGACTTGCTCGAATTCGATGGCCTGAGGTAGCGTCTCGTCTTCTTCAAGTTGACGACGCTGCTCCACGGTCATCTGCGAATATTTGATGCCCACTCGTAGGAACGGAGTTGTGTGCGTGTCTACGACGAACGGGACGAGATACGGCGGATTGTTGTTTATCGCCTCTTCGTAGGAGTAGTTGAAAGTCGGATCCTTTGCTCCGCACTGAAACATGTCGAACGTGCTCTTGGCAACGTAGTCGATGGGCGTGGCTGTGAGCCCGACTTGGTAGCAGTCGAAGTAACCGAAAATCTGCCGATAGCGGTTGTAAAGGCTGCGATGCGATTCGTCGGCAATGATAAGGTCGAAGAAACCGGGATCGAATGTCTCAAAGACTTTCATCATTGCCGGATACGTTGCGAGATAGATTCGCTGATTGCGATCATTGGCAGTATCTCCGGTTACGAAGATCCGCGGCTCGGATGGAAGAAACTCCTTAAAGGCGTTGTGGGCCTGCTTGCGAAGTTCGCGACGGTCGCAGAGAAAGAGAATGCGCTTGGCCCAGCGAGCTTGGATCATAGCGTCACACAAGGCGATGGCTACGCGTGTCTTGCCGGTACCAGTTCCCTGAACGATCAGGGCTTTGCGTTTTTTCTGAGCGAAGTTCTCGACCACTCGCCGTACCGCTTCAAATTGGTACATGCGAGTGATGATGCTCTTACTTTTGTCCGGACCGACTTGCGCGGCAGGCTTGCGTTCCTTCCTCTGGAAGTGCAAGTGCTGAAGGCTGTCTTTGGAGTAGTAGCCGTAGATTTTTCGCGGCGGCTCTCCGGCGGCGTCGTTCCAAATCCAAAGGTCGTAGCCGTTGGTGTAGAAGATCACGGGACGCTGACCGTGCTCGGCTTCAAGGCCATCGGCGTAGCATTTCGCCTGGGTACGACCTGCTTCCACGCTCACGGACGTTTTCTT
>CAZVBC010000620.1:0-2914 GCA_964625155.1 uncultured Pirellulaceae bacterium | reverse complement strand
GTTGGAAAAATCCTCCTCCACTGATCTGATTCCGGCGTTGGCTGGGATAGCACTTCATTACCAAATTTGTCCTTTTCTGGGACTGGCCGCAAATCGCCTCCCATATAGCGCAGTCGATACAACAAGTACCAAACCACTTTCTCTTGGCTGCCCCCTCCTGGCAAGGGCACCTCAATTTCGATCATGCGCACTGGCTTGAAAGCCAATTCCATGCACCACACCTCTCGACGGAAAACAACGTCTTTTGCCATCGATTGAAGAGTTCGTGTCGTGGGCGTGTAGTTTCCCTTACCACTTTTCCAAGCGATTTCGGGATGCTTCTTGAGGAAGTCAAGTTGAAACGTCCCTTCGGAAGTATCGCCGGGATCTAAATCTGGTGCAATAACTTCTAACGCATCTGGAGCAAGTCGACGCAGCGATCCCCCTGCACTAGCTGGAATAGTTTGTTGGCCAAAAGCACTTGTGCCGCTGGCAAATAAGATCGCCAGCGTAAAATTAGTTAGGAAAAATCGAGCATAGCAAGCCCGATGGTCATTCCCAGGTGCCGTCATGTTAAATTCCCAAACGACAAGATCCGGCCAGATCGCAGAACTCTCCCAGATCCCTCAGTCTACTTCGTTAACCAGTAAACTAAAGGTCTACATTCAGGCGAATAGGCCTAATTCGGTCTATTTTAGGCAAACAAAGCCGCGTGGTAAACGATTTTCTTGACGCGTTTGTTTTTGTTGCCTGCCCAAAGTTGTGGTGCTCGCACTCCACTATACACTCTGATTATTTGCATTACCCTATTCACGAGAATCCTCCAATTTGAGGTAGCTTGATAAAGCAAATAAATCCAATGGATAGGATCAAGCTGCAATCACAATTTGCTTTCCAAATGCAAAGGAGAACTTAATGGTGAATTTTCAAACTAAGTCGTGCTTCGGGGCGGCTGCCATTTTCGCGGTGGCGTTGGTACTTGTTCCTGTGTCGGGTGCCGAGCCCGAGAAAATCGACGTCAAAGAAGATTTCGAATCCGGCGCCAGTCGATGGGCGCCAACTGACGCGACGAAGTGGAAACTCGAGCAGCTTGCGAACGGAAATCACGTTTACCACTTGCTCGGCGTCAGCAAATATCAGCCGCCCCATCGCAGTCCACACAGCATCTCTTTGCTCAAAGACGTCGTAGTTAGCGACTTCGAATTAACTGCTAAAGTGCAGACTTTACAAACCTCCCGTGGACATCGCGATATGTGCGTTATTTTCGGGTATCAAGATCCAGCTAATTTTTATTATGTTCACCTGGGACAAGCCACGGACGATCACGCAAACCAGATTTTTGTGGTGGATGACGCCCCACGTATCAAGATCAGCGAAAAGACAAATACTGGAACACCGTGGAAAGACGCCACTTGGCATACGATTAAAGTAGTTCGTCGCACAAACGACGGCTTAATTGAAATCTACTTTGACGATCTGACCCGTCCGGTCATGATCGCTCACGACAAAAGATTTACATGGGGGCAAATCGGACTGGGCTCATTTGATGACATGGGCCAATGGGACGACGTTGCTCTGGTAGGTTCCAAATACACAGCCACTAGCAAGAATCAGTGATTCTTGAACTTGGCTTGCCATGTGGTTGCCGCGCGTGCGTTTAGCTCTAAAAGTCAACGTATTCTTCGTATGCGTCTTCGATTATCGTGCGGTCTGGCTGGGTACCGGTCCAGAGACGTGAGTCAACTACTTCGGCACAAATTTCGATAGTCGACCGTTCGAGCACTTTTAATTTGCCTAACCATTCAATTGGAATCGGTCGGTTTTTGTTAATAACCGAAGGATCATAGACTACCAAATCGCAGTTGCTCAGCTCCTGGGCAGCCGCCAAAGCCTGCAAGTGTTGTGCTGAATTATCACCAGCGAGGACTAACCACGAATTACCTTCGAGCGAAAGATACTCCTGAAGCAATTGTGATACAGTTTCATTAGAGTTATCGCTGGATGCGATCTGCAATTCCGCAAAATTCGAAACACAAGCGGCGAGTTGTTGAGGAGCGTTGGACCAGATTATCTTTCGTGGCGACGAAGCGAGGCAGGCAGCCACTAGACTGCGCATCTCAAGTGAATCGCCGTTAATCCACAGCGTGGCTCGGGACCATTCCCCAACATCTTTACAGCATTCTAGGAAGGCTGGTCCAAAATTGTGCCAACAGTGCCATCGTTCACCGTCATTCAACACTGACGTTA
This sequence comes from uncultured Pirellulaceae bacterium, assembly GCA_964625155.1. GTDB lineage: Bacteria > Planctomycetota > Planctomycetia > Pirellulales > Pirellulaceae > Aureliella. Next base: position 688 of record CAZVBC010000620.1, on the reverse strand, counting down.
CCCCGCCGACAAATTGGTTCTCTTCGCTCAGTTCACTGTTGAGTAATCCAATCTGCGAATCGTATGGTGGAAAGAAGCGAATCGCCGCGAATCCCATTGCTTTCATACCAGCCAACGCCGTAGGGAGATTTTCAGGCAGCACTTCTACAGTGATCACGCGCCAATCCAGATGCTCTGCCGCAATCGCCCTTTCCATTACAAATTGAGTAGGTTGCCCACCAATGGCCGACCCCACGCAACACAGAACTTTGTGCGTCGATGAATCCATTTTTGCCCCTCAATCGCATCCTCAGCACGGGAATGTGCAACATGGTCTCGCATTGAAACTACTCAGCACTATCGTCTGGCTTTAATTATCAATAAAGCCTACCGTTAGCGATCAGAACCGCACAATGCCACTTGCCACAACGCGTAACGAGTATTCGATTCTCGTTGCGACATCTTTATTTTGGTGGCAGCAGCATAGTTCCAACGCAATAAGCAGCGAAATGCCAGCAATTCAATTCCTTGCGTGAACAGAGCGGTTTCAAGTTTGGTGCTTCGAAAAAAATGAGCACATTGCTCTTCTGGAGCTAAGGATTAGGGTTCACGGAGTCGGGAGTGCGAGGTTCTTGCTGAGCTGCGACTGAATTGGCTCAGCAGGAGCTTCGCTCTGGAATGATCAAAAGTGAGCGGATGGGCGCCAACT
>CAZVBC010000619.1:0-2921 GCA_964625155.1 uncultured Pirellulaceae bacterium | reverse complement strand
CTCAGGATCGAGAGTCTCGATCAAATGAGCATCCCCATCCTTTTCCAGGACTTCCAATAGTTTCTGAAAGGCAAGCGATTGGAACTCGGTTGACATGGCCAGTTGGTGGAGAAAGAATGGTGTAGTCCTCGTATTTTACTAACGAATAGGCGTTACAGTCGGAGTTCGGCGATTTTGGTCCAGGTTGGCAATACACGCTCCTCATTGGTGCAAGGGCTGCAAAGTCAGGAGCTCGAATCCTGGGGCAAAATGGCTACAATCTACGGCCCTTACATCCAGTTGAAGTGCTCTCGATGGATCACCGACGCATCGACTTGCGAGGACATTGCGCAAGATGTACTGATCAAAGTTCTCGCCAGTGCTCCAGAATTCGAACGCAAGAAAAGGCTAGGCTCATTTCGGACGTGGATCAGTACAATCACGAATAACGCTTGTGTGGATTGGCTTCGACGGAACCAGTTCCAATCTGCTACCGACCCCAGCTTACTGGACAATCTTGAGGCCGCGATAGAAATGCCAGAAGAGGATTCCCCGAGCGAGAAGGAAGTGCTCCTTCAAGGGGCGATGTCAGTTTTGCAGCGGAGCAGTCAGGCAAAGACTTGGGCGATCTTTGTGGATGGAATCTACTCGAAAGAAACCGACGAAGCGGTTGCCTATCGTCATAACACGACCGCTGGAAATGTTCGGGCGATTCGCTGTCGGATGCTTGTCCGACTTCGCAATCTGACCGTCGCAAACGAACTGCCGCCAAACGAATCAGAAGAGTAGGCTTCATGCCGTATCCTCAATCAAGTTCACTCCGAATCCGCGCCCAGTAGACAGCGAGACGCCAAGTCGATCGATCGTAGCCTCGACATGCTGCGTGCATTTCATGCACCGCAACAAACAAGAGGACCTGCCTAGGGTCGTTTTTACCGCCGCTCGCCTTCTCACCTTAGGACGTGATACGTACTAAGGTGCCATTTGAAACGCACTCAGAATACGGGGATCACCCTTTAGAGGTAACAAATCCGATTCACTTTCAAATTGATCTTGAAGGGACTTATCCCAACCGCTTTTGCGGGCAGCCAACAAAAAGCCGATTGCTTTTTCCATTAGCTCCTTAGTTCTATCTTGTTGACCAATATCCAACGAAATAGTGGCTTGGGCGCGAGCGCAGATTCGAGCCGCATTGAAGTACGCTAGTCCTTTTCCAGCAGCCTTCGTCAAATCGATCTTCGATTCGAATTCATTCCACGAAGATACTGGATCCACCAGACTACGAGCCAATATTTCAAGTATCCGCGTATCAACAAGGAACTCGCTGCTTTTCGATCGCTCCATCAACACACGCGCTCGTCGAAGATAAACAATGGCTTCGATCGGGTTTCTCTCTCCGAGCAATGCAATGCCCGTGTTCAATTGTGCCATGACATGGACTGTATCGAGTTCTCTTTTTCCATCCATCTGTATGATGGGTATGTAACCTTCCGTAATGTCTCTGAAGAATTGAATCGCTTCGACTTCCTCGACGCCGCCGGAAATTGCCAAGTTGAACTTGACCCGCGTATCGATTGTTGACCATTCTACGGAAGTTGGGTCTTCAGAAAGATGCTGGCCCGAAAGCGCAAGAGCTCGTCTGCGCTCGGCAACGGAGCGGGTCCTATTCCCTGCCATATTCAAACGCCTGCCCAACGCGTCGAAATACCAGGACAACCAGAGGTCGCGATTCGACTCCGGCTTCAGTAATTCTACGGCTCGCATTCCGTTCTCCAAGAGTTCTATGCCTACTGCGTTCTCCGCTGTGATATGCTCAAGGTCATGGCATGATCGAAAATAGATGTTGAGCGAGGCAGGATGATCCAAGAACTGGGGCTCTAGGATTTCAATCGCTTTTTGGTAATGGACCGCTGGGTTGGCTGTGTCCGGTGCCATCCTATAGTGGACCGTGGCTATTCGCAGCTGGAGATCTCGATCCAGCGGCGACGAGGTGGCTTCTGCAATGAGCATTTCTAGCACCTGCTGATAATCACTGGCGGCCTTTTCTTTCTCCTTCACCAAATGGTAGAAATGGGCTCGGTTTTCGAGGACATCTTGGTGGAAACGACGAAGTTGTTGGCTATCTGCTTTCGCTCTTAGGGAAAGCACATCCTCCAATCCAAACGTCAAACAACTCATTGCTTGGTTCAGGGTTACAGGATTTTTGTTCGATCCCAAAAATGTACCGAACTCATTCCAGAATTTTGCTCGACGCGCTCTCGACTGAGCAAGTACATCAGGCATCTTGGCAACATCTTGGTCGGAGATAGGCGAATCCGAGATCGATGAGAATTCTCCGAACGGACTATCTGGTCGGGTCAGCGATTCGAATCGATTCTGCTCGCTCAGTAGTTCGGTGGAAACAAGCTGCGATTGTTCGACCAACTGCCGGTTCCAATGACTGAGCTGCATCGTCTGTTGAACTTGCCAGAGCCAAGCGACTGTCGCAACTGCAATTACAGCAAATAGACTAACCAAAGCAAGCATGCTCGTCGTGATCATCGCTGCAATTGCCGGATTCCGCTTCTGCCATTTGCGAATGCGCTCGAACGATGAAGCCGAACGCGCATGAATTGGCTCGCCATTCAAGTACCTTCGCAAATCATCGGCAAGCGACTGTGCGGACCGGTAACGCTTTATGGGAAACTTTTCTAAACACTTGAGGCAAATCGTCTCGAGGTCGATTTCAATATCGCCATTCAACTGTTTAGGTGGTACCACATCCTGTTGGATCACTTGAAGAAGTGTTGCAACCGAACTGGCGGCGTGAAAGGGTGGACGACCGGTGATGCAATTGTAGAGAATTGCGCCGAGAGAGTAGACATCGCTCTGCGCGTCAACGGCGTTGCGAATCCCTTCGGCCTGTTCCGGCGCCATGAATGAGGGTGTTCCCAAAACGTGGC
>CAZVBC010000618.1:0-2922 GCA_964625155.1 uncultured Pirellulaceae bacterium | reverse complement strand
AAAACCAGCCCCCAACTTACCCCGGGCGTCAAGAATGCCTAACTCGGGCGCTTACAAGCCACGCCGGGTGAAGCCATCGATTACGACTTCATCCGCCGCCGAATCAACGAATTGGGCGAGCGCTACCGAATCGAAATCATCGCCATCGACCGCTGGAACGCGACTCAGTTGGCGACGCAACTGGAGCACGACGGTTTCCCGATTCAGGCGTTCGGCCAGGGATTCGCGAGTATGAATTGGCCCAGCAAGAAGCTGGAGGAGGTCGTGCTATCGAATCGATTGATTCACGGCGGCAATCCGGTTCTCCGCTGGATGGCTTCGAACGTGGCACTGGAAATCGATGCCGCCGAAAACTGGAAGCCGTCCAAGAAGAAGAGCCGGGAACGGATCGACGGCATCGTGGCGCTGATCATGGGGCTGGAGCGGGCGACCGGATACATTCCGTTCACGGGGAGTCATTGCCTGTTTTCGAAGTTGGAAATGGGGTAGGCGGGTGCGCGCAGGCATTTACCCATCGTTACCTACTCTCCGGATACTGGGGTGCAGGGGCACACTTTTCAAACGTCTAGCCATGGGTTGCGAAATACCTCGCGCGACTGGGGATTGTGACTCGAAGACCTGCACTTGTGACTTCGTCATTCCGCTTTAATACGAATCGACGCCAAATATACTTTCACATCCTGTGCATTTATCGCGATGATTCCAAAAGGGTCATAAACCGCGGATAACTGTGATCCTTTGAGCGGAATACGAATTAGCGTGAATCCGCCGCCACGTACACCTGGATCAAATTCTCCGAGCCGCGGGAACTCTCTTGAGTCAAGTTTCAATTCGCGATTGGGAAGTGAACCTCTCATGCCTGCTTTTGTAGATACTCCAATTATGAAACGCAGATCCGCTGTCGGCTTATTCGTCGCCGCCAATATTTCGATGTACACGGTGTCGTCTGGTTTGAAGTTGCCAATTTCCATCAAGTTGATCGGTTCCATTTGATCAAACTGACCTTCGCCATGCGTGATAACCCTCATTTCCACGCGCCCATTATTCTTGATCGAGTAAATCTCGGGGACAGTTTCAATGCGGTCCTCCTTTGACCATTCGACGATCATCTTGTCTTGGTATTGGTCAACGGCGATTGAATTCGCCTTGCTGATGAGTCCTGATGGACAGAGTCCAAAATCCCATTCGGAAGTATAGAGGAAGAGAGGCTGCGTACCTTTTATGTGGATATCTCCAGTACTTGATACCGGCCTCTTGCCGGCTTCTCCATTTTCCTTGTCTGGGTGGTCTGGTTTCTTGACACTCCCGTTTGATTGTGGCACAGATTTAACCGATTTATCGTCGGCATCAACCACTGCCAATAGATCACCGTTATTACCTCGGATTTCGGCTTTGGTTCCCTCAGGTAGATCCAATGTTCCGAGTATCTTGCCGTTCCTGTCCTTGATATAGATTACGATTCCGAAAAGCAACGCTACGATTGCCGCGATCCAAAGTGCCATACCGATTCGAAACGGTTTTGGACCTGGAATTGGAACGCCGTATTCTTCATCAAGCAATTTCGCTACTTGATGGCCTTTTGCGAACTTGGATAACTCGATCGCCACATCGTTCGCGGAAATGCGATCGTTTGGCTCCCTCTTAATCATACGATTGATCAAGCATTCCAAGGAGCTATTGAGGCCAATCACGCGTTCTCCTTTAACAAGAAATCGTTCTTCCGGACTCTCTGAATGAATTGGTGCTTCGCCCCTCAATAACGTCAAGAACGTTAGGCCAAGACTAAATATGTCTGTCAAAGTCGAAACATCCTTACTGTTTTTCACTTGCTCGGGTGACATATAGGATCTTGTCCCGAGTACTTGATCGGGTTCTGTCAGTTCGCCTCCGATCGACCGGTCGCTTAGTATCGACAATCCAAAGTCGACAATCTTAACATTACCACTAGGAGTCAGCATTAGATTCCCAGGTTTCATGTCGCGATGAATAACATTGTTGTCGTGAGCATAGGCAAGTCCCAATGCCGCTTGTCGAATCAGCTCACAGCAATCTGGCACGGCCAATCGTCCTCGCGACTTGACGAGATCCGACAGAGTTCGTCCGTCGAGCAGCTCCATCACAAGGTAGGGTCCGTGTGTGCCATCATTCCCGGCATCGCTCACCCGGACGATGTTCGGGTGTTCAAGTTTGCCAATTATCTGTATTTCGCGATTGAACCGTTTGCGCCCATCGTCTTTGTCGGGGAATTTTGCCTGAAGCACTTTCAGCGCAACACGTCTATTAAGATTGGGGTGCTGACCCTCGTAGACAGTACCCATTCCTCCAGAACCTATTTTTCTTATCAATTTGTATTTCTCAATTGTGCCCATTGAAGCGCACTCATTCAAATCGGATGCGCAAATCGGCGTCTGAATGTCCATTTTAATGGTACTAAATGCGTCAACGTATTCTGGTTCGTGTTTGATTTCGCATTCAGGAGTGCTGCTGGCAAGTACGCTAAGGAGTGCATCAGGATCCTTCTCGCGCTTGGAAAGGAGTTCCAGGCAGCCTTCACATTGTTCAATGTGACTTCCGACGTCATCGATCTGTTCCTCGGGCAGTCGGCCCATTGCGAGATCAGAAAGTGCACGTTGATCGGGACAGTTGGTAACGGCCATCGAATGATCCTTAGTGTGAGGTGCTCAGCTAGCTGCAGATAGGATCGCGTACGCGACCCTACACTCGTTTGGCAAATTGTCTTCTAAGAGAACAACGTCAGAGCCTTACACATGACGCCGACTATTCATTCGGCCCCTGGTCGATTGGACCGATCAAATCGTTAAGCTCCCGCCTTAAACGTTTCAGGACTCGACACTTGGCAACATAGACAGCACCAGCCTTGAGCCCAATTTCTCGCCCCACTTTCTCCGCTTCTTGTCCGTC
>CAZVBC010000617.1:0-2924 GCA_964625155.1 uncultured Pirellulaceae bacterium | reverse complement strand
CGAGCCAAAGCTTGGGCTACCCATCCTAGACCCCGATACACTAAAGATCGCCACGTTGGAACAGGTGATGCAGAACGACCGCATTTTGCGGCGTCTTAGCCTACCGGGCCGATTTGTATATGCTTTGGCTGCCAGCGACCTTAAACAGTTGCGATTTATTATCGATGCCGAACCGCGATCGCTGACCGCTAAAATGCTGCTCTTGGAAGGACGCCTATTATCAGACGAACGCATGAAGCTCGCCGAAAACCCAGACGAGTTGGCGGCAGCCATCAAACAACGCTTCCCTGAAGTTCCCATATCGTTGTGGCAAACGCCGCTATTGGCTCGTTTGTATGCAGACCAGCTTGCGGAACGGTTGCAAATGATCAATCCGTTTACCGCTCAATACATGCAAGAGCACGCAGTTTGGTTATCCGACACGCCTGCCGCCCAAGCACGTCTAAAGCACCTGCGGGGAGAATTTGAAAATACGCTCGAAGCCAAAGGGGCGTTGGCAACTTACATGAGTTTTCGCATTGATGACGAACGCTTGCGAGAATTGAAAGTCGATACTGAACTGCAAAAAGAACTTGGCGTGGTGCGAAGATTCAACGAGCCTCAAGAGCAGTTTAATTTACGCTTGGACCAAGCGGCAAAGTTCTTTGGAGAAGCCAAATTGGATGCCAATTTAATGCTTGGTCAATTGCAATTCGATCTCGGGAACTACGATTCAGCAGAGGGTTGGCTTAAGAAAAGGACGGTTGAAGACCCACGAGCGGCGAGATGGTATCCTGCGGCTTGGTATACTTTGGCTCGTACCTATCAAGAACAAGGCAAGTTGCCACAATGTGTAGAAGCATTAGCTCACGAACCAGACCCAATGGAGGCTGGCAATCGTCTGCGGATGCGATACTTGTCTCCCGATCAATAGCCTATGTCGTATGTGCTGACAAACCGTGGGTCAGCCGTTTGATTTCCGTGTAGATACTCTAATGCAACAAAGAGTTTCATTCACCAGGTTTTGCAAAGCGCCGTTGTTTTACTGGATCTAGAACTTGGCATATGTGTGGATGTTTATGGGGTCGATTGCATTCGCGATCATGGCCCTGTTAGCCGAGTCGTTGAAGGAACATTTCTCGTTCCCTTGGATCACCATGATGCGCTCGGGAGTGGCTACGATCCTAGCCGCCGCGTTGACACTAATGCACGGGGCTCAACTCGTTGTTCTTCGCCCATCGACTTTATGGATGCGTTCACTGGCAGGGTGGGCCAGTATGATTTGCGGTTTCTATGCCATGACGCACTACGATGTGTCGATTGTGTTATCGATCACGAACATGTTTCCTATTTGGGTTGCCCTATTGAGTTGGCCAATGTTACGCAAAATGCCAACATTTGGGACTTGGTGTGCACTGGGTATTTCGGTTGTGGGAACTTGGTTGGTTTACAATGGTGCAACGGCTCCGGTCACGCGGGCTGAGTATGGCAGTTACGTTCCAGAAGTTGCTATTCCGATGGCGCTTTTGGCTGGTATGTTCAGCGGAGTAGCCCTGATCGGTTTGCACCAAGTTCGCGACGTTGACGAGCGAGCTATTGTGGCTCATTTTTCTGGTGTAGCAACTTTATTGAGTTTTCTCACGTGGTTGGCTTTGCCGATTCATGAATCGATGCGCGAGGTTGATTCAGCAAGTATATGGCGACTTGTAGGGATCGGAGTTGCAGCCACAGTTGGCCAGCTTTTCTTGACCCGCGCATTTGCATGCGGTTCACCAGCTCGCGTGAGCGTTGTCGGTTTATCGCAAGTTGTATTTGCCGCCGTCGCCAAATGGTTCATGGAAGGCCAAGTTCCCACCGTGCAGTGCTTATTCGGCATGCTCTTGGTATTGTGCGCGACGGTCAGCGTAATGCTGGGCGACGCTACTGCGGAGACTGGTGCGAAACTTGAACAGTAGTATTTTTTCAGGGAAGGCCACGGTCTAACTTCGCCAGAAATTTTGGCGATGTCTTGTTGCATACGGATTGTAATTGCGCATCAAAGCCGTTAGACTCTACCACCTTAATAACTCACGTGGATTAGCGGAGTAGGCGAAATTACGTTTGAGAAATAATCGCTGTGCCGCAGAGTTGCTGACCGATAAGTCATGCGACCCGCTGCTGCGCGATGTTAGTGACTGAGATGATTAGTGACTGAAGATGTTAGAGAATGAAATCGTAGGTTGGTGGCGGAAGTGGTAGATGGAGTAGCCATGATATCTGAAGCATGCGAAGTAACCGGTACAAATAAGTCGGAAGGTGCCAGCGCGGACTGGTTTGGGGTCTTTTGTTCGGCAGCTTGTGCCGTACATTGTGCAGCTACACCGATCCTGTTGTCATTGCTCCCTTCGGTGAATTCGGTGCGTTGGTTGGCTGACCCACTTTTTCATCAAGTAGTTGCGGTGCTGTGTGTAGGGATGGTTGCGATGGCAATTTTGCCGGGATTGCGAGTTCATCGCAATTGGCAAGTTGGTTCTCTGGCGGGCCTTGGAATGGTCTTGCTGTTGAGTGCGGCTTTCGTCTTACCCGATGTTTGCTGCGAACAAAGTGCGACCACCGATCGCTCAATCACCGAAATGACCAATGTTGTAGCACACGCAGATGCATTGGATATTCAACAAACACACGAACATGCCCACATTGGCACGCACAGTCACGAGATGCATAAAACGTTAGTGAAGACAGACGCAGTGCCTGCAGCGGTCGCCAAGACTTGCGCGTGCGAAAGCGACTGTTGCTCTGTTAGCCAGACTTTGGGGAAGACTCTGATTTCCACTGCCGACTTACAAGCCGGCTTTGGCGGTAGCTTAGTACAGTCGCTGGCGGCTACACAGCCGTACCTTTCGCCGCTAGGTGGAATGTTGCTGATTATTGCACATCTGCTGAATATTCGGCTGCGATGTTGCGGA
>CAZVBC010000616.1:0-2925 GCA_964625155.1 uncultured Pirellulaceae bacterium | reverse complement strand
ATCACGATATGCCGACTGAACTAAAAATGCGTAGATGGAAAATGCAAGACACGCCGAAATTAAAAAGAGCGCGAGGCTGGTAATTGGTGCAGGCGCGAATAAGGGACCTCGCGGACTTTGTCGAAACAACCATCGGATGACTACGAGCAGACCACTCCATACGGGCATGCCGAAATGTTGCCATAACGGCCTCGGCAACTTCTTTTTGTTCGTCGTTTGAGGGTTACGATCAGTCATTTGCGTTTTATATTCCGAAGCAAGGTCACGGGATCGGCCTTCCAACGAGTAGTCCAAGTTCTTTCAGGCCCGAGCATCTGCTCAACAAGCCATCGCCGAGCTGCGGCCGTAGCCAGGGACTTGTGCGGGGGATCAATAATCAGATTCGATTTGATCCATGTGTCAAAAGCCAATTCTACGTCGCTACCCTCAAACACACCCGTGGAAGGGTAACGAACAACTTGTCCAGTCGGCTTGCGAAAGCACAATGCGAATCCCCATTTCTGAGCGGGTCCGTCTGCGGGTCCAACACCGCGTGAGAAGGCCACGCGAAGGTTGCGTTGCAATTCAGTCGATGACAATCGGAGCCGCAAGTCGTTCACCGCCGATGTGTGCTGCTTAAGTTCGGTCGAGTACAACTTGACATTTGCCGGTTCTGACTTCGACGTTGCCTCGGCTAGCCACTTTTCAGATTGTTTCGCAATTCGCTCCGCATCAGAGAGTTCGCGCTTGAGACCACTAAGTAAGGCCAGAAACTGTTGTCGATTCACCCCTAGGTCATACTGACGAATCTGCAACTCAGTCCATTGCTCGCTGATGGTCTCGTCTGAAAGTGACTTCCCGAAGGAACTCGTTCCATCGAGTTCATCAAAGTACATGGAAGATCGAGTATCTTGCGTGAGTCCGGCGTCGACGAGCGACAACGGCTTTGCGAATTCGCCAGACTCTTTCACGGTCCAGATCGCATGCTTCTTGCTATCGTTCGATTCTCCAACCACAAAAATCATCGGCCCCGAAGAAGCACCAAAGAGATAGCCGCAGGGAATTCCAATGGCCGAAGTGTGCGCCAGCAATGCGATAACGTTCGCTGTGCGCTTGGATTTCTCCACTGAATCAGCGTCGGACAACTTCAAGTGGTCGTAGACCGAATCTGTCCGGTCAAGGACTAACGGATTGCCCTCGCGTGGTTGAAATATCAACTGCGTCCGCGCACGTTCATCAGTCAGTTCGTAGAGGTACCCATCGGGGCGAACGACATCGCTCTCACCCAGTTTCAGGCCTGCGTTGAGAGAAGATAACCGCCTGAAAAATTTAGCCGCCCCAAAATTAGGTACAAATCGAGCGCGAGCAAAATGGCTCAATACGGCAATATCGCCATCGGTAAATTTTGACTCAGCACTTTTGGATTCGAAATTTCGAAAAAGGTCATAAGTGTCATCTGGCTTCCTGGTGCCGATCTTAGGCCCGATCTGATCAAAAGGAAGCTCGACTAGTGACACTTTACCATCTGAGAACCGGCCGGAGACGTGGATTTGATTGCGCGCGTTGAGAGTCAGGTATGCCGAAATCCAATCAACGGGCTGTTGGTTTCGAGCCTTGATCTTTCCTCGTTCTGCGTCCGTAAGGTGACGCCAAAGCCAGGAAAGCACCATGACTTTTCCTCCATCCTCCTGTCGTTCCGAGAGCAGATGATCTCTGACTTCCTTTGAAAGTAGCATCCAGCCGTAGTATGGTCGGCCTTGCCAGGTGAACTTCTCGACGAACAGCCCGCTCCCCTCCGGATCCTTCACAATTTCGTAGGTCGTATCGCCCTTCAGACGTGTACGCACCAAATTCTCGACAGGTTCGTGTCCTTTCGTGTTCGAATCGGGAGACGTATGTTCTGGTCTCGCCCCTGGCTGGGTTGGATCACCGGGTGGGAGGGCAAAGCCTGACCCTGGCGTTTGCTCGGCAGGTGTGTCGGTCCCAGGACCTGGAGTGGATGGTTGAGATGGCGATGGAAGTGAATCGCTGGGCTTGCCACGACTGTCGGGTGGCAGCGAGTCGCCTCGACCGATGGAGCCGTTGCTCCGCTTTCCCCCCTCGTCAAAGAAGCTAATCGTGATTTTTCGATTGATAACGGCGTTGAAAAATGCGCGGATATCGAAATCAAACAGACTTAGAATGGCATTGATCACGCGGTCCGGCGTGAGTGTTGTGATGCTTGGTGCGATAACACGCACATCGAACACTGCGACATGGAAGCGAAAATCAACCTTACTGGAATCAACATCAAGGATACCGCTCGACAGCGAAAAGGCACCGAGGCCCACGTCAAACTCTGCATGAGCCTTGAAATCGCTCAGTCGAGGTGAAGCCGTTACACCGATATCTGCCGTCACAATCGGAATACTGACCTTCGCCTTCGCTGTCAGTGCCGGTCGAAATGCTTCGATCTTGATGTTAGTTTGAGAAAGTTGAATACCGAGAACTCCCATCGAACCGTTTTGCTCGAACAATCCCTTGACAGCTTCCACATGGGTCCGATCACGCACTTGAATAATCTTGTCTACGATCCCCACTGTCTGAGCGTTCAAATCTAGTATTCCAGTCTCGAACGAAGCCGTCCCATCGACTTTTAGCAGTGGGAGCATATCGACGAGGATCAACGTTCCGTCGAGCTTGAACGTTGCCGGGTGCCTCATGCTAGTCGTGAGTACGCAGCGCAATTTCACTATCTTGTCGATTCCTTTTGAGGCTAGTGTCACGTCTCCAACGATCCCAATCTCGCCGTCGCGCTTGAGCGGCACAACAACCCCCGGATCTACGATTGCAAATCCCGTTGGAACCGGAATCATTCCTGGTGGTTGAACCGCTATCGACTGGGGAAGTTCCATGCCGCGTGTTGTCAGGCGAATCCCTTTAGTGGCTACGGTAAAAACCCATGCT
>CAZVBC010000615.1:0-2937 GCA_964625155.1 uncultured Pirellulaceae bacterium | reverse complement strand
GAATTGGTCGAGCTTTCGCTTCTTTGTTTCTGGTTTTACACCTGCTCCGAAAAGCATCGCCTCTCTGGCCACTCGCTTTTCGACGCCGTCGACGATTCTTCTGCCCACTGCGTCGGTGATTTGCTCTATCGAGCTACCTTTGCTCAGCGTAGCGTTCATGACTTTTTTGGGAAGTGCATTCGTCACGAAATCGTGGATCTCGTAGAATGCGCCTCGCATGGCACCATACGCATATGGCACTTCGGAGTTGCCGACGCTCTTGATTAACGACTGAATGGCATTCCGACTATGCGCTTTCTCGGCAACTGTCGTGGCACCGCTGGCGACTTGATCCGCGGCCGTGGCGGAGTCGTCGAATAGCTTTCTGGCCATCTGCAACGGATTGTCGCCAGCTCCGTTGAACTTGGCAAAGATGTTGGTCAATGCCTTGGCAATACGTGCATCTGAAACGCCGGTGGCGGTATACGCTCGACCCATCTTGATGATCAATTCGGCAACATCGTTCGGATTGGTGTTCGCCAGCGTGCGAAGGCGAGCGACCAATTCCGTCGACGGTGGTTTCGAATAGGACAGGGCTTGACCAAGCGCCTTGATGCCATGCGCAAACGCTTCGTCACCCCCGCCTCCAGCCAATCGCGATTTGCGAAGCGCTGCCCCCAACACTTTGTCGAACTCGACGTCCATGCCGTCGACCATACGTTCGAGCAGCCGATGAGCACGTTTGCCTTCGCGCGCCGTAATCAACGCCACGCTTTCCAAGAAATCGGGATCTCCCTGACGTACCGCATTCAGTACCCGTGCGGCTGCTTTGCTCTTCGGTCCAATCCCGCCGAGCATAGTGACCAGTGCGTCCCAGAAATCATCGGCACCAAATCCTTCCGCTCTCAACCCTTCCGGAGACCCTGGAGGTAAACCGCCGCCGTAGAGTGGTGGCGATGACTGTGGATAGTTGGCGTAGGCATCCGCTGGTCCGAACGCTCGATCCCAGAGTTCCGTTACCGCGTCTTGCAAGAAGGGCTCGAGCACCAGCATGATCTGGGCCGCTTGAGCCGCACTCCGAGTATTGCGGAAATGCTTTACTACTTTCCAGGCGAATCGAGCGCCATCGACGAAGTAATCCGCTGGCGGGAAGAACTCGCCCACGATGCCGAGCGCGGCCAGCGCTGTTTCCATGCCGTCGACTGGCTTGGTCGAGAGGCCGTGAAAACGCCAAATATTCTTGGCCAAGTCGCGAATATCCGCATAAACACCGATGACGGGAATGAGACTGACGGCCATATCGCCCGCCAGACCAGCATCGAGGCCATCGCTTCCAACCAACGCTCCCCAGAAAAATTCCCCAACGATCCCCACGCCAGTTTCCACGGCGGTAGCGACGTTTTTGTCTCCGACGACGACAGTTTCGGCACTGTCGTTCGTACGCACTTCCCACCAACCGAATCGATAGTTGCCTGAGACTGGGTCCAATCCGTACGACCAATCTTGCAAGACCACGCGTACTCGCTGCATGCCTTGTCGACTGGCCGCATCAAAACCATCCGTAAACAGATAAGTCGAAAATGTAGTCGCGCCTGCAGGCACGTCCAACGTACTTGGTCGAGGTGCTTGGTAGTGATTCGCGGGACTGTTGGCCAAGTAGATAGCATTTCCGCGCACGCCATCCACATAGATCCGATACGAAGTATTCGGATTGAGATTCGCGGCAGTGACCAGTGTCGCGTTGACTTGCGAATAAGCCATCGGGTCGTCATGTGGGCGTTCGATCTCCACGACATCGCCCGATCCGTTGTAGCTCAAGACATGCCGGTCAACATCGATCCCTTCGCCGCCGCTAGCATGCCACGGTGAACGTTGCACCTGAACATAGTTGTGAGCCACGCTGCCACTGACAGTCACGCCCGCAACTGTGGCATTAATGTAGTTCAGACCCGTCGTGCGCCCGGCAATATGGCTAGCAGACGCGACCATGGCTACCGTGGCAACACCGTTGACTAATTCCACCGTATTGGCTTGGATCATCCCCATCGAATCTGTGACTGTCACAGCAGTACCACTGGGCAAGAGTTGGCCATTCACATCTCGAGGTGTGACGGTCACCGTAATCGGTGCCGGAGAATCCAAATAGATGAAGTTACCGCTAGTCGCGATTTGAATTTGACTTATCGGAGCACCAATAACTTGCCGTTCTGTCTCCAATTCATCGACTCGCGCGCCGAGCTTGAGGAACAGCGGAGCCACGCCACGTGGGAACGTCAACGATGCCTGCCCTACCTTTAGCTCCGAAATCATGTCGCCAGAAGAACTGGAAATGTTCACAGCATCCGCATGCTTAACGAGCCCGAAGTCCTGCCAAGCGACCAATGTGCCATCTGCAAGCCGATTCCCATGATTATCTTTTGGTTCGACGAGAACAGTAAACGAGTTACCCATAACTACGTTCAAGGGTAAACCAGTCGAACCCGGGGGCAATTCTTGTCTACTTCCGCCAACGTCAGCGTACCATTTCATCTGTGCGGCAATACCCGGGATAATTTCAACCGATTCGCTGGTGTAAGTAATCCCGCCGAGAATCGTAGCGACTTTGTATTGTCTACCCGCTCGACGCGAAGGAAGCGTAAATTCGGCAGACGCAAGTCCCTCATTGATCGTATCCCATATCGATATACCGGTTGGCGTGCCGTTGGAATTCAACAGCCGAAACTCAATAGCTGCTCCTTGATGTGCCGACGGGTTCCTGGCAACGTGGAAAATTGCCTCGACCTTGGGATCATCAGCACTGGCGAGATTGTTGTAGAGAAAAATCTCGGTCGTGTCGGGGACTTGGTCGAGGGTGGTTTTTAGTGGTACGACTCGGCTTTGGGGGAACGTGCTGCTTGAGTCGATGAGGATGAGGCTGGCTTGGATGGTGCTGGAGTTGGTGGTGTAGGTGTGCGAGCC
>CAZVBC010000614.1:0-2945 GCA_964625155.1 uncultured Pirellulaceae bacterium | reverse complement strand
ACCGAGGCTTTGCTGATGTGCAACGCCTTGGCCACGTCGTCATTCGACCAACTGTTAAACTCCATCAACCGCTTGATGCCTCGGGCCTTCTCCATCGGAGTCAGATCCTTCCTCAAGCAATTGGCCGTCAACTGAGTCTCCAGAAGAGTCGCTGCATTCGGTTTGCTGGGGAGCACGATAGCGCTCAGTTCGTTCTTTCCCAGCATGCACATGGCGGCGTGCCGCCGGTGCCCATCGACCAACTGAAATCGTCCGCCGTTGCAATACACGATAGGTGGCTGCATCATGCCACGATCGCGGATGCTGTCGGCCAACTCCTGAATCTCGACCATTTCCTTTCTCGGTTGCTCCGGATCGGGGTCGACGAGTTCCATACGAATCGTACGCAAGTCCATGATTTGCCTCCAAGGAAAAAGAAAGCCCTCGCTGTAACCGTTGATACCGGAACCACGCCACAGCTCTCTTGAATCGCCAGGCTGGTTCCGATAACCCTCTACTTGTCATCGCATTGACTCCAAGAAATCGTGAACCGAGCGGATTGCCCGGACTAAAACCGGTGCCTCACCATCTCTCACGCGCGAGAGTCTTGCGATGTTGCATTTATTTCTTGAAGGTCCGCCATCAAATTTCCCAGCCCAATCCTAGTGGCATCGAAGCGCCGATTTAGTTGATCAAGGGCATTGGCCAGTCTGACAAGCTTTTTGCGATCAGTGGCAGGAAGGCAGCCATCGTCCGCCAGGACAGCCGCTAAAACCTGCGCCAATTTAATGAAATGAAACAAATCACAGGGCCGGAATAGCTGTGTCGTGCGACCAGACCCTGTCATTCGAAAGCAGTTGAAACGGAATCGCCAGTCCGCTCTATCGCCCGAAGTTCTCCACACGAACGAAGTCAACTGGCCAGCTCCGACCGAGCAATACGGTTTGATGAATTCCTCGGAGGCGCTTTCGGCGTTTTCTGTTGTTCGTTCAATCATTTGCCACCTGCTTTTGTTGAAGTGAAACTCGAATCCCATACTCCTACACGCTAAAAACGGGCTCGATGTGGCAAATAATTCGATTACCACCCAGGCGCATACAACTGGTTGCACCTGGGCGGCGAATCGACGTAACCGAGAAATAGGTCAACGCATGCTCGGGGGTGGCATTTGCTCAAGGATAGCTTGCCCGATCACAATCAACGAACCGATCAGCAAGAGCATGAGCAATAGCAACTTCGCACGAATTTGGACGTTTGATAGGCCCTTCTTCCGCTCTCGTTTCGAATAGTACGGCACCTTTTTAAACAGGATGGGACGTATGTTGGGTAGCAAAGCGATACCAACATTCGATGGAAGCTGAAGCAGTTCTTCAGCTTGGATTAAAGCTCGTCCAGCTTGGCTGTACGAATGTGAGTTGCCGCCTCCCGAGTTGCTTCCAAGCTGCTCTCCGCCTTGTCCCGAGTAGGATTGGGAGCTACCCCAATTCGATGACTGCTGAAAACTCGTTGTCGTTACGGTTGTCTGACCAATCCACTTCGAAACCTCTTCGGCACCGGCATAATCATTGACACCGCAATAAACAGATGCCACGGTCCCTTTGTAGTCGGCTGCTTTGGACTCCGGAAAACACTGAGCAATTTGACTGGCGCTCTGGAACATCAAAGTTGCTCGAAGTCCGAATCCACGCCCGAAGGCGATTGCATTGTAGAGGGAGTCTATTTCCCCGAGTGCGGCTGCCTCATCCAAAATCATCCGCACTCGCCTCGTCTTGCTCTCGCCAGCCGAGAACACAAAGTTAATCAGACTTGTTATCAGGATTCGCTGCAGCGCCCGTATTTCCAAGATGCGATCGACCGGCAGGCAGAGAAAAATGGACATCTTGTTATGCAACAGCAGGTTGGGATCGAAGCTGGTCTCAGTTAAGATTTCCGAGATGGGCACGCTGTCGAGAAACTCGAGATTGGAGTTGGCTACACCAAATACGCTGGCCGCTGTCTGCCCCTTCAGTTGCAATATCTGGCCGGCCATTCGCCGAAGCAGACCGTAGCAATGATCCGTCGAGGCCATGTACTGAAGGATTTCCTGCGTTGACTCGCTGTTTGTCAGGATATCTCGCAGCCGGTTAAGGTTGGCATGCTCCGGCTTGGCCTCGGACATAAGAAATGCAGTGATGGTTTGAATCAGCACTTGTGCGGATTGCGGCCAGAAGGGGTCGCGTTCTTCTTGGGTCCTGACCACCAACGCATTGGCCAATCGCCTCGAATCGTCCGCGATCAGCTTCTCAGAGAATTTCCCGAGCCGCAACGGGTTCAGCTTGGCACTGCCAAACTTCGTCACCCCGGAAATCCCGTAAGGGTCAATGATGACAATTTGGTGGCCGAGATACTTGGCCCGCCACTCGGCGCATTGGCGTGCTATCTCTCCCTTGGGATCAACAATGATGCAACTTGCCCAGTCTCTGGTCAGCAAATTGGTTATCGAAAAACACGTTGATTTTCCAGATCCACTGGGGCCCACGATCGACAGGTGTGGAAAGCGGTCAGGCACATAGACGTCAACTGGCGGCTGCCGCATCTTTCCCCATTCAATGGTCGTCCCCAGCAGGAAGCCGGGACCACCCCCAATACAGCCGCTTGATTTCAAGTCCCTGCCAGTTGCCCAACGCGCGGTGCCGTGTGTGCCATAGTTCTCTCTCATCCGACGCTTATGGCAGTAAGCCACCAGTAGGCAAAAGATGATGATGGCAGCCAGACCGGGGCTATTTAGGGCCGCGACAGCAATCAAGAATGCTACAGATCCGAGCTTGAACAAGCTTTCACTGCGTTGCATCAACGTACCTTGTCTCAAACCATCGTCTTGAAATAACATTGCAATTTCCTCCGCAACCAAGCAAACAAATGTTTGACGCAAAAACGAAAAAAGCCGCCTCGGTTTCCCAAAGCGGCTTGGCTCTCAACAACTCAGG
>CAZVBC010000613.1:0-2946 GCA_964625155.1 uncultured Pirellulaceae bacterium | reverse complement strand
ATGCTGAGACTTAAGCTGAATGGTCAAGTCAAACAGGAAGAGCGTACGGATCACTTGATCCACGATATTCCCTCGATGGTCAGCGTAATTAGTCGTTACGTGACATTACATCCAGGCGACATGATTTTTACAGGTACTCCCGGCACTACCTCCACGATCAAACCCGGCGACGTCGTTGAAGTTGAGCTGGAAGGTGTTGGAACATTACGCAATCCGGTTGTCGCTGAAAAGTGAATTCGCTCATGCATTGCTCAATCACAGATTCTGCCGTCAGAGTTTTTTGGGGCTCTGTCTTGCTAATTGTGCTCCCCAGTGCGTCCTTACTGTCGCAGGAACGAAGCCAATTGGAAATCGATTCGACTGGTTGGCTCGATTTGATGCCCAATTCTGACCTGAAGAAATGGAAGCGTGTCGGGTTGGAGTTGGGTTTGGCTGCGAAGAATCCTTGGAGTACGGAACAAGGTATCTTGGTCTGCCGAGGGGAAGGAGCCAAAGAGATGTTCCTGTACGACCAACTTTTTGATGACGGCGTGTTTCACTTGGAATGGCGATTTCGCAAATTGGAAGGTAAACAAGATTACAACTCCGGCGCGTACGTACGGTCGCTGGATGGCGCTGTTTGGCATCAGGTTCAAATTGCTCACTTGGAAAAACCGCCTCTGGTTGGCGATATATTTGGAGATATGCCAGTCGCTGGAAAGACTCAACGCGTGGTCGTCGAAGGAAAGGGATCACAACACATTAATGCACCCGGGCAATGGAATACCTTCGAGATAACTGCGGTGGGCAAAGAAATCCGCGTATGGATTAATGGTCACACGACCCTCACCTGGAACGATTGTGCCGTCAGTAAGGGTTTTGTCGGATTGCAAGCAGAATTCTTTACGATCGAATTTCGATCTGTGAAATTTAAACCACTCGCCAAATAACCGTCGTCCGCAAACGGCACATTTCGGCTGCTCTACTGTGTGCATCCGATGCGAACGAATTGATGATCACTTGATTCAAATTCAACATGAGGACATTTATATGCAGGTACAACGCCGTCGAGAATTTGTGAAAAATAGTTCGTTGATTGCAACAACCGGTGCCATTGTCAGCCAACTTGGTAGCTCTGCCAAAGCCGTGGCAAGCGAGCGAGTGCGTGTCGGCATCGTGGGTGCCGGCGGTCGTGCAATGTCATTGATCCAATCTTTTTCAGCGAACAAACAGGTCGAAGTTGTGGGCATCGCCGACCTGGATGCCAATCGGTTGCCTGCTGGCCTAGAAGCTGCAGCAAAGCTGCAAGGGAGCAAGCCTCGGGGTGAAAGCGATTTCCGGAAACTGATTGATGACCAGTCCATCGATGCTTTAGTTGTCGGAACCCCAGACCACTGGCATGCTATCCCTACAATTCTTGCTTGCCAAGCTGGTAAGGACGTGTACGTCGAGAAGCCTGACAGCCACGACATCGTCGAGGGGATGCGTATGGTCGCCGCGATGCGCAAGTACAAGCGAATCGTGCAAATGGGTTCCCAGCATCGTTCAACAACGCGATTGCAATCGGCGATAGAGTTTGTCAAGTCTGGAGCGTTAGGGCGAGTCCTCGTGGCCAAGGCATGGGAGAGTTCCAAACAAGGACCGATCGGCTATCCCAAAGACTCGACACCTCCGCCGGGTGTTGATTACGACATGTGGATTGGCCCAGCACCAAAGCGGCCGTTTAATGTCAATCGCTTCCACGGGCGTTGGCGTTGGCTGTACGATTTCGGCACTGGCGACTTGGGCAATGACGGAGTTCATCGTTTGGACATGGCTGTCGCCTTGTTGAGTGCTGCATCGGAATCGCAAGGAGATGGTCCGATTGGCATGCCGTCCACCATTTTTGCGAACGGAGGCAAATGGTATTTTGACGATTCGCAAGAGTTTCCGGACACGATGCAAGTCAATTATGAGTTTGGTAGTGGTAAGAAAACCAAATTATTGACTTATGAGATGCGCGTATGGGTTCCTTACGCTTACCTCAACGAAAGTGAAGGCTCTGCGGTTTTTGGAGACAAAGGCTATCTGATAATGGGCAACGAGCGCTGGACAGCGTTTGGCCGGGGTGGGCAAGTGCTCGGCAAGGGTGAAGGGGGCAGCCACGAGGCGCCGCATGTTCAGAACTTCATCGATTGCATCAAGTCGCGAAACAAACCGTATTGCGATCTAGAAACCGTTGGGCATCCAGCGTCAGTTTTATGTCACGCAGGTAATATTTCCGCGCGTGTTGGACGCAAGTTGACCTTGGACCCAACTACCGAAACGTTTGCTAGTGACGCGGAAGCCAACTCGCTCCGTGGCAGGCCAGAATATCGTAAACCCTGGGTCTTGCAAGAGGTTTAATCGAATCGTAAATTGCGAACGCAGTATCTGATTCACTCCCTTGTCTGTCATCCCTGATTGACGAGGGTGCGCATGGCTGGCTGTCAAAACTTGAAGGAGCATCACATGAGCGTTGAATTGACCTGGCTGGGACATGCCAGTTGGTTGGTTAAATCGGGGCAACACCGATTGTTGGTCGATCCCTTTCTCAACGAAAACCCGGCTGCCAAGTTGCGAGCCGAACAAGTTGATGCCGATTTTATTCTAGTAACACACGGTCACTTTGATCACGTGGCAGACGTTGCCAGTATAGCGAATCGCTGTAACGCGTTGGTAATTGCAAATTATGAGATTGCTACCTGGTTCGCCGAAAAACACCAAGTGAAACAGACTTTGGGCATGAATCTAGGTGGCGCCGCGAAATTGGCTTTCGGTCGAATCCAAATGACTTTGGCTTTTCACTCCAGCCAATTACCGGACGGTTCCTATGGAGGCAACCCGGGAGGATTTATTGTCGAAACTGGATTAAAACGTATCTACTTTGCTGGTGATACGGCGCTGTTTGCTGATATGAAACTGCTCGGCAGCAAACTGCTGGACGCT
>CAZVBC010000612.1:0-2955 GCA_964625155.1 uncultured Pirellulaceae bacterium | reverse complement strand
TCCTCATCCTCCCCACGCCAAGCCACAGACCATAACGCAAACCAATAGATCATTAGACGCTCAGCAGACAGAGAAGAGTTCAGGAAATTGCAATAAGTATGTAAAACTATTGTAAAACGCCAGATCTCGCGAGCGAACACCGTTCTGCATGGCTCAATAGTGCTGCGATGTCCGGCGGATAGCCCGCTGGAGAATGAGGAGTATTTTCAAGTTCAATTCTTTAAGCTCGGCGATATCCTAGTCAGGCATTTTCTGATACTTGAAAGCAATAGGAAAGGGCTGTAAAAATTCTGCTCTGGTATTGACTTGAGTATCTGTGGCGCAGCTTCATTCCGCTACCGAGCCGCTACTCAATTGACTCAGCCAGAGCTTCGCGCAATGATCCCAAATACTTAAGACGTGTCCGAGCACCAGTTTGGCTTCTGCTTACCTGGTGAATGTGTTTATAATTCGACATCAGAACGCAAATACACAGCAAATCTAAGTTGAACATCGCCACTTTCGATTATTGTAGGAATAACTGATACGTTGCAACGAAATCGCTTAAGTTGGGCATCGCCCCATGTGCTGTCGCATTTGTTTGAACTACGAAGTACTCGCTAAACCCGCTAAACTTAATTCTGTGCCGTCATCTCTGCTTCAACCTCTATACCACTACCACCGAAAGTTCCGGTCTGCGAAAATCGCTTTCAGCTTGATTGTATGAGCGCTCTGGAGCACGGCCCGAAGGGTAAGCGATGAAACTCGACAGCATAGACCGGGCTGAGGACCATATTTGGCGAGCAAAGTGGCGCTGTACAACTACGAATTATCGATTTAGGTAAATCATGTACGCTCGAACTTGCCTAGTGCATAACAACGCAGAAGGCACACGGTTGTTTTTTTTCGTGTGTGTGGTTTCATTTTTTGCAAACGTATTGTCCGCACAGAATTCAGCGATCAATCGCGTTTTACCGACCTTCTATCGAGCGATCAACCTCAATGGTCCGGGAATTGTTTTGGATGGCAACCGGTGGGAAGGAAATGATGCTCAGGATCTAGTCTGTAACGGCAAATCATTCGAAAAGCAAACGATTCCGCTCAAACCTCGTACCGATGCACTCCGTTCTCAGATGATTCGTAGCAGTCGTTGGGGATCGTCGATTCAAGTTGGTGTCTCAAACGTACCGTCAGGAGTTTATCAAGTCTTTTTGTACGTCTGGGAAGACGATCGTTCGGCACGCTATGAAATCCATTTGAACGGCGCTACGGTCGTCGAACGTTTTGATAGCGGACATCCTGGCCAATGGCAACGCTTGGGTCCCTGGAAGGTCGCGGTCAGTGACGGTCGCATTCAGATCACGGCCAGCGGTGGTCAAGCGAATTTGTCGGGATTGGAAATTTGGCAAGGTGATGGGGAGGTTCCTCTACCCAATTTTTCAGGCTTCGTCATTAAACCCACCGACGAGCAACTGGCTTTTTTTGAGAACCGTATTCGACCGTTACTGATCGAGCATTGTTACTCGTGTCACAGCGCCGAAGCCAAAGAATTGGGAGGTGGATTATTGCTCGATTCGCGACAGGCGATTGTCTTGGGTGGCGATACTGAGCCGCCCATCGTTCCTGGTGAGCCTCATGCCAGTTTGTTATGGCGTGCCGTATCGGGCAAGGACCCTAACTTGACCATGCCGCCGGATCAGGATCTTGAGGAGGATCAAATAGCTGATCTGGCAAAGTGGATTGAAATGGGCGCACCAGACCCACGAACTGCCGATACGGTACGCGTCCGCCAAAGTCGCAATGCCATCGACTGGAACAAGGCTCGGGAGTTTTGGTCATTCCAACCGATTTCCAACACGATGCCTCCGGCTGTGTCAAACAGCTCATGGCCTCGAAACGATATCGACAGGTTCGTGCTAGCCAAAATCGAAGCTCAGAAACTGGCACCGGCCCGCGACGCAGATCGACGGACACTAATTCGGCGGGCAACTTTCGATTTGATTGGATTGCCACCCACGCCGCAGGAAATACGTGACTTCGAGAGTGACACTCGCGATGGAGCGTTTGCGCGTGTGATTGACCGGTTGCTTCAATCCAAGCACTACGGTGAACGCTGGGGCAGGTACTGGCTGGATGTTGTGCGGTATGCAGATACTGCTGGCGATAACTCCGACTTTCCCATTCCGCAGATGTACAAATATCGCAATTGGGTCATCGACGCGATCAATTCTGATATGCCCTATGATCGCTTTGTCACCGAACAATTGGCTGGTGATTTGTTACCCAGCGACAGTGCCGAACAGAAATACCGCCAAATTGTTGCTACGGGATACGTGGCTGGAGCACGGCGGTTTGGCTCGCGTGTCAGTGATTACCCACAACACCTGACAATTGAGGATACTCTCGACAATGTCGGACGAGCTTTTTTAGGGCTGTCACTGAACTGTGCACGCTGTCATGACCATAAATTCGATCCGGTAACGACGGAAGATTATTATGCTCTGTACGGTATTTTCAACAGCACGCGATATCCTTGGCCGGGCATCGAGCTGGAGCAGCGGCAACGCGATTTAGTCCCACTGGCTTCACCTGCGGAAATTGAATCCTCGCAACAGGCCAAGAAAGCTCGGCACAACGTGCTGGTTGCCGAAGTTAAGCGGCTGGAACAAGTGGTCGAAAAGGCGCAGCAAGAAAAGGAGCGTAGCCAAGCGGCTGAAGCGTTAAAGAAGGCTAAAGCTGCTGTAGAAGAACACTCCGCTGCCTTGTTGACCCTCGATCATGCATATGGCATCGTTGACTCCCAGCGGATCGAGAATGCTGCGATTCAAATCAAAGGTGACCCCAATAAACTCGGACACGTGGTACCACGGCGATTTCTGCAGATTCTAGAAGGACAATCTCTCCCACCTCAATTTTCCGGCAGTGGACGATGGCAACTGGCTGGTTGGATCGTCGATCCCAATAACCCGTTGACCG
>CAZVBC010000611.1:0-2981 GCA_964625155.1 uncultured Pirellulaceae bacterium | reverse complement strand
GCTCTCGATGACGTTAACCTACTCAACAAGGCTTTTGACGCTGGGCGGGACAACTTCAAACCGCTCATCGACGCTAACCGACACTGATGGAAAACAATCTTCTTCTTTCAAGTATGTCCAACGTTTTATGATTAGCGTTCATCAGTGTTCATTAGCGGTTCTTTCGATGGAGAGCTGGAAATCCGAAGATCTCGAAGACCTCGTCCAGGATTTTTCCACGGTCGTGAAGAGGGTATCCATTTTTGAGGTCTCGACGTATTGTGGTATACTCGGACCAACTGTTGAATGGAAATAAAATGAACCCCGCATTAACTGTGGTCGGAGATCAACTCTGGAAAAGAATCGGGGAATCGATGGATCGAGTTGAATTACGTCTTAGAAAAGCCGTATCTATTCTCGAGTCTACGTCGATTCCGTTCGCGATCGTTGGTGGAAATGCAGTGCGAGTTTGGGTTGCTCAGGTCGATCCTGGAGCGGTGCGTGCTACGAACGTTGTTGATATCTTGATTCGTCCTGAGGATCTTGAGCAACTCAAGCAGGTCATGGCGGCCAATGGATACCATTACCGCAAAGCTGCTGGCTTGGACATGTCTCTCGAAGGAAAAGATGATTCGGTACGGTATGCGATCCATATCGTCCTAGCGAATCGTATGGTCAAGCAAGATGACTTCGAGCCGAACCCCGATGTCGAGCCAACTGAATATGGGGATGGCATTCGTATCTTACCATTGGAGCGGCTTGTTCGAATGAAATTGAATTCCTTTCGCCTGAAAGACCGGGTTCACCTTTTGGACATGATCGAGGTTGGCCTTTTGGACGAAGCCTGGATTACGAAATACCCGAAACCGCTAGGCGATCGACTCAAGTCATTGATTGATAATCCGGATCAGTAGGGTGGCGTCGATGTTTCGGTGCGATATTGGCTTGGTCGTCTGTTGCGAACGAATTTCTTTCGGGAGTCAGATGCCGCCGTGGAAGCGGCGTTGCGTCAATACTTCATCGCTCTCGGGTACAAGAAGGGGGCGCGATTACTCGCAGATCATCAGTCATGGTTTCCAATCGCCACCTTGCTTCAAAATCAAGTCGAACTTGATAGCGGTTGCCGGCCGACTAAGAATCCCAGGTTGGTGGCCGCTATCCGTGCGGTATTGCGTAATCCTGAACTGACTGATAAGGACATTGCCGCAATCGCCAAGACAACGGAAAAGCAAATCGGGCGGATGGTCGATGTTAAACTGCTTAAGAAAATGTGGAAGCTGGCAATGGCCTAACAGCTAGCCATAACCACTGAGATTTTGACTCCGCGTGGAGTGCCATCGTCGCAAATCCGCTGACCTGAATCCGCCTTCGTTAAGTTGCCGGCTCGCCTTCGTACCCGCTAGAATGTGGCTCGGTGCGATAAAAAGGCATGTATCCGTATAGGCCGCTCCAACCGCGTCCAGCCAAGCGACTCCGTTCACACGCCCAAACTATCGCTGCGAGTACAGAGCGATAGTTCGTTATTCGTTAGGCAGCTTTGGCTCACACGCCATTCGGCGAACAACAACGATGAAAACCAATCAACCCAAGAAACTAAAAGACGGTGACCAATGCAAGGTCGTCGGCGGCACGCACGCCGGCAAGTCTGGCACAGTTCATGACATAAAGACCAGTAAAACGGGTCACATTACTATCACCGTTAAACAGAAAAATGGGGAGCGCTTTAAGACTCTCGCCAAGAATGTTGAGGTTTAGCAGGATGTTGCCGCCTAACTATGCGCCGCAGCGAACCCGGCCATCACGTCGCGGTTGCAATCCAACGCTCTCGAAGGTCGGGTCGAAGTGCTTGGGTCGTTCGGCCACGGAGCGAAGAGCATCCCATGCATAAACTTTCGATCATCTCCACAATTTTGGCTGTCGTGCTGTTTGTTACTGGGCTACTTCTTGCAGCACCAGTTCAGGGGCCAATCAATGACGAGCAGCGCGTCTCATACTGCAGTATTGGTATCTCAGTCATAATCGATGGAGCGAGTTGAATTACGACTAAGAAAAGCAGTCGCGATCCTTGAATCTACCGCGATTCCTTTCGCGATCGTGGGGGGATGCAGTTCGTGTTTGGGTGGCTCAAGTTGATCCCGGAGCTGTACGTGCAACCAATGATTTAGACATTTTGATTCGCTCTGAGGATCTTGAGCCGATTGAGTATGGTGACGGCATTCGTACATTGCCATTGGAGCGGTTGGTAAGAATAAAACTGAATTCCATTGGGGCTGGAAGCCCCAACCACGGACAGGAAAAGGGGTCATGCCACATTCTTTCAAAAGGAAGTAAACTCTCTCGACTTTGCCACGATCCTGGGAGGGGGCGCTTGAGCGTTGCCAATTTGATCAATTTGAGTTGCCATCATGCCCATCGACTGTAAAGATCGCCAGCCCGTCGTCTTCCTGGGATTGCTCGCCTTCGTCGGCATGACTTGCGATTTTCTGATGGTACCCGTTCTGGGAATGGTGCCGGTCTGGCCAATTCCGGGTGTTCCTCTTTTTTTGGGCATCGTGGGATGTGTGCTCGCCCAGGGCTGTTTGCTCGCCGCATGGATAGCTTGGGGCGATCAGCCGTTCTGGCAACGGTTTACGCGGCATTGGACCGTTGCCGCGATTCTGTATCTCGTCTGGCTTGCCGGACTTACCGTACTGCACCCTGACGAGTTCGCTCAAGTGAGTTCCTTTGTCGGTTTATCATTGCCACTCGTGAGCATCGCAGCGCAAACGCCACTATGGATTGTCCGGCAGGTTTTTGGCTGGCGCTTGATCCGTAGCGACTTGTCAACAGACGCCGGCCCCGCGCCGCTCTCGATTCGCGACTTAATGCTGTCAACTGCCATGGTTGCGCTGGCGCTGGCCCCAGCACGTTTGGCGCCCAGCCCCGATGGCAAGGAATTTGGGAATAGCTGGATTATCATGTTCGTCATGGCAAGCGCCATCAGCACCATTACGCTGATGCCT
>CAZVBC010000610.1:0-2988 GCA_964625155.1 uncultured Pirellulaceae bacterium | reverse complement strand
GCACCGGAGCTATAAGTGAGTTCGACGAGTCTTCGAAGGCCCCGCAAGCTGACTGATATTCGGCAGAAAAATGTTCGGGCAAAAAAAATCCGGACGCGGATCACAGATCATAAAACTGTCAATTTCCGTTTTCTGCCCTTCCATCTTTTTCCCCAATTGTTCCCAACCCCACAACTACTTCTTCCCCTCCCTGTCGCACCGGAGCTACAAGTGAGTTCGCCGAGTCTTCGGAGGCCCCGCAAGCTGACTGACTTATTCGGCAGAAAAATGTTCCGGCAAAAAAATCCGGACGCGGATCACAGATCATAAAACTGTCAATTTCCATTTTTTTGCCCTTCCATCTTTTTGCCCAATTGTTCCCAACCCCACAACTACTTCCCCTCCCTGTCGCACCGGAGCTACAAGTGAGTTCGACGAGTCTTCGAAGGCACCGCAAACTGACTGACTTATTCGGCATAAAAATGTTCGGGCGAAAAGATCCGGACGCGGATCACAGATCATAAAACTGTCAATTTCCATTTTTTTGCCCTTCCATCTTTTTGCCCAATTGTTCCCAACCCCACAACTACTTCCCCTCCCTGTCGCACCGGAGCTACAAGTGAGTTCGACGAGTCTTCGAAGGCACCGCAAACTGACTGACTTATTCGGCAGAAAAAAGTTTGCGCAAAAAGACCGCGAAAGTGATCGCTAACCATAAATTTGTTAACTTGCATTTTTCTGCCCTTCCATCTTTTGCCCAATTGTTTCCCATGCCCATCACAACTTCGGTTCCACTCCGCCACTACTGCCAAGATGAGTTCGGCAAAATTGCTTACGAAGTTGTTCATCGCGCCTTCGATGTGCACGATGAACTTGGACGAATGTTTCACGAAGGGGTTTATCGCTCCACCTTGCACCAGATTCTGGGCAATCGATCGATCCAAGAGTTTGAAATCTGCTTAACTCATCAAGGCTTTCGCAAGGAGCTGTATATCGATCTTGTTGTCGATCTGGGGTGTCCCTTCGAGTTGAAGGCCGCTTCTGCTCTTACTGATATCCACCAGAGTCAACTGATTCAGTATTTGATGCTGACGGGTCTGTCGCACGGGAAGTTAATCAATTTTGGAGCCGAACGCGTCGAACATCGCTTTGTGAACTGCCTTGAATCTCTGGAGCAGCGTCGAGAATTTCGCGTGGAGCATATTGACTGGCGCGTCAACGGAGCATCGAATCGCTTGGAGCAAATTGTCGTACCACTCATTATCGACTGGGGAACCGGGCTTGCTCGTTCGGTCTATCACGAAGCCATCGTTGCACTCGCTGGGGGAGCAGAACGATGCGGACAATTCACTGCAGCTTGTTGGCGAGGACAACAAACTAGCCGGCAACCCGTCAATCTAATTGAACCAGACATAGCCTTCGAAGTTTCTTGTAAGAAACACAATCTCGACCATTACGAATCTCACCTTCGCCGGTTCTTGTCTAACACTGCGCTACAGAGCATCTTGTGGGTAAATATCACTTCCGGATGTGTACGCCTGCAACGAATTGAGCGGGGATGAAGGAAAATACAGTTCGCGTTATCGTGTCTGATTAACCGAACAACTCCATAATGGGTTTACCAGTCGTGATTGGTCGTGGAATTCCGCTATTGTTTTGAGGTTCGTTCAGTGGTATCCCCAAGGCATGGTAAATCGTGGCGGCTAATTCCTCGGGCCGAACCGGATTGCTGGTGGGATACTCTCCATACCGATTGGACTTGCCATAGACCTGACCACCGGCAATACCGGCACCAGCCATGATGGCTGAAAAGCACTGTGGCCAATGCTGACGCCCTGGGGGCAATTGAGTAAGCACCTTGGGAGTGCGACCAAATTCTCCTGTAACCACCACGAGAGTATTGTCCATCATTCCGCGTTCTTTGAGATCGCTGAGCAGAGCGGCAAGCGCCTGATCCAAACGCGGCCAACAAGAGCCCATGCCGTACGAGCCATCGCCAAAGGCATTACCCATCCCCATATTGCCACCATGCATATCCCAACTGCTGCTCGGCGGTCCAGCCGTATCGTGCGGCGCCTGGCCAGCCCAACCATTGACCGTCACGAAACGCACTCCAGCTTCGACCATGCGGCGAGCCAACAGAAGATTCTGCCCCAAAGGATTGCGACCGTACCGATCGCGTACCTGCTCGGGCTCGCGATCCAATTTGAAAGCTGCTCGCCCTTCAGGACGAGTCATCGCATGATATCCCTTCTCGCGCAGGTCAGACCAATCAGCTCCGCGCACATCTTCAGCCAATATCTTGCTCTCCAAGCTGCCCAACAGCCCGCGCCGCTGCTCCAATCGGTTCGGATCACCAAGGTCATAGATCGGTGGTGGCGTAAAATTCTCCATCGCAGGATGATTTTCCGCTGAGCCCACGAACACTGGCGCGTAAGCTGAACCTAGGTACCCGCCGATGCCGATATTCGGGGCACAAAAAACTGGCGGACCAACACATTTGATCAACCATGCATTGGAGACGATGTTGCGCTTGCTGGGGTTGTGTTTGGCGACAAACGAACCGATATACGGCTGGTCGTCCGTCACCCCTTGTTGCACTCGTTTAATCGATTGACCACTCAACAGATTATGCATAGCATCAAAGTGGTTGCTGATCGCACCAGGATGGGTCATCGAATTGATCAATGTAAATTGATCGGTCACCTGAGCTAATCGAGTATGCATTTCATTGATGCGCATACCAGGAACTTTTGTGGCGATCGGCAAGTACGGCCCACGAATAGTGTCCGGCGCTTCGGGCTTCATATCCCAGGTATCAACGTGACTGGGTCCGCCACACAGCAAGACAAAAATACACGACTTCTCAGCAGCCACCGCATTGCCACTGGCGTCTAATTTGTCAGTACCCAGCACGACGCCCGGCATCCGCAATGACACCGCACCCATGCCACCCACCAAAAGCGCTTGACGTCGATTCATTTCAAACGAGTTCATATTTACCTCAAG
>CAZVBC010000609.1:0-2991 GCA_964625155.1 uncultured Pirellulaceae bacterium | reverse complement strand
GATTAAGGAGCTGGCTTACGAGATTGAGCTGACAAATGAAACGATTCTGGCGTATGTCACAGCTAGCCCTTGCACACATTCGCGCCGAGAGTGATAAAATGAGTCCTCCCCGGTTGACCATTCGCAAGTGTCTCATTAAACCTTGATGAGCGATATAGTTTTGTTTTTTCGTGCTTCTTATCTAAGGGTCGAAGCTCGCCGTGTCTGATTCGCCAAGAGTCCGTCGCGCATTAATCAGTTGCAGCGACAAATTGGGTCTGGTTGATTTTGCGGCGGGATTGGCCGCAAGTGGTGTGCAAATCTATAGCACTGGAGGTACACGTCGCCATTTGCGAGAACACGGGATCGATGCGATCGAAGTTTCCAGTTACACTGGCTTTCCGGAAATGATGGATGGCAGAGTTAAAACTCTCCATCCGCTTATTTTCGGAGGGATTCTCAGTAGGCGAGATCATGCGGAAGATATTCAGGCAATGAATTCCGCAGGCATTCTGGAGTTCGACTTAGTCGTGGTGAATCTGTACCCGTTCGAGGCCACGGTCTCGCGCCCGGGATCAACGCGCGAAGAGATTATTGAACAGATTGACATTGGTGGACCTTCGTTAATTCGGGCTGCCGCCAAGAATCATCACTGGGTGACCGTCGCGACTCGCGCAGATCAATACAGTAGTATTCTCTCCGATATTGAGCAGTTTGGAGCGCCAACTCTGTCGTTGCGCAAGCGATTGGCAGGCGAAGCGTTTGCCATGACGGCCGCATATGACTTAGCGATCTCCGCATATTTTCGTAGCGAGTTGGCTCAAGGAGATTTTCCGCCGACCCTAACTGTCGAACTGGAACGTAAAGTACTATTGCGTTACGGAGAAAACCCTCATCAAAAGGCAGCTGTCTACCGGCAACGCAACGATCGATCGGTAGGTGTGGTCGGCGCCCGCCATCTTCACGGTAAGGAGTTGTCATACAATAACTTGCTGGATCTTGATAGCGCTTTAGCCATTGCGCGCAGTTTTACGCATCCAGCAGCCGTAGTTATCAAACACAATAATCCGTGCGGTGCTGCGACCTGCTCAGTTTTGGAGTTGGCAACTCGCAAAGCTCTGGATGGTGATCCGGTCAGTGCATTTGGAAGTGTTTTGGGCTTCAACCGTACAGTGGATGCTCAAACGGCGGAAATCTTGGCCGAACCAGGCCGCTTCGTCGAAGCAATTGTAGCGCCAGACTTCGATGCTGAAGCCATCAGAATTCTGACGACCCAACCAAAATGGCGCGACAGCGTCCGCCTAATGCAAACGGGGCCGCTGACTCCCGTAGCTGCCGAGCTGGCAATCCGATTTTTGGCTGATGGCGCTTTAGTTCAAGAGACTGATTGCTCGGCTCCCATATACAGTCAATGGAAAACAGTTACCGACGTTCCTGTTTCCAATGCGTTGCTGGATGATATCCATTTCGGTTGGGAGATGGTGCGGCATGTGAAGAGCAATGCTATTGTGCTCGCCCGCGATACGGCACTTGTGGGCGTTGGAGCGGGGCAAATGAGTCGAGTGGATAGCGTAGAAATTGCCATAAAGAAAGCGGGTGACCGCGCGGCGGGCAGCATCCTCGCTTCCGATGCGTTCTTTCCGTTTCCGGATTCGATCGATTTTGCCGCAAAAGCTGGCGTGATCGCCATTGTGCAACCAGGCGGATCGAAACGCGACGATGAGGTTATCCAAGCCTGCAATTCGCACCGCATTCCGATGATCTTTACCGGTTGTCGACACTTCAAACACTGATGTAAATCGATGGCCAGCATACTTCAGCGGATCGTGGCAACCAAGTGGCAGGAAATCGAACGAGCAAAATCGGTAATGCCACTTGCCGAAATTCAATCGCGTTTGGCGGATGTGCCGCCCCCTCGTAATTTCCTTGCGCCTCTGCAGGACTCGCCTCCCATTCGCTTGATCGCGGAAGTAAAAAAAGCCAGTCCATCCAAAGGCGTAATTCGAGCGAATTTTGATCCAACTGCTATCGCTATCGAGTACCAGCAGGCTGGAGCTAGCTGTATCAGTGTGTTGACAGACGAGCAGTATTTCCAGGGATCGTTAGCCTATTTGACGGCAATTCGACAAGCGGTGACGATTCCAATCCTGCGCAAGGATTTCATCGTCGATCCTTACCAAATATATCAAGCGCGACTGGCGTGTGCCGATGCTGTTTTGCTAATTGCCGAATGTCTCACTCCAGAGAACTTGAGTCAGCTTTATCGATTGACACGCGAATTGGGAATGTATGCCCTAATCGAACTGTATGACGAGCGAAATCTCTCGTCAGTTCTCGATACAGGCACGGAGTTGTTGGGGGTCAACAATCGGAATCTGAATGATTTCCAAGTTGACTTAATGCATACCATCAAGCTTAGCAAGTTGGTACCAGCGGGCCGCGTGTTGGTAGCCGAGAGCGGTATAAGTTCGCGCGACGATGTCAGTTTGCTTGAAAGTCACGGTGTGCAAGCAATGTTAGTTGGTGAATCACTGATGCGTGCCGAAGATATCGGCCGCGCGACTCGAACACTGCTCGGCAATCAATTTCAATCGATTTGACATTTGCTTGAATTCGCCACGACTACAAACGCTCGTTCCAAGGTGCTGACACAATCAGATTTTCAGCAGCTCAGCGCAAGCCGCTCGGTATGTTTTTCCTACCGCTCACCTTTGGATGATTCCGCAAGTAGTGCGCCGTTCTATTTATGAAAAAAAGACCTTTTCAGCGGTACCACGCAAAATCCAATCTTTATCGGAAGCTGAAAGGAAATCCAAGCGATCTCGGATAAGCGCAACGGAATCTGCGTAGTTGTGTTCATTTTGAACTTGATACGGACAATCGGTGGCCCACATAAGCCGTTTGGGTCCGTAAGCATCACGCAACTGGCGGATCATTTCGCCCAAATCCACGTAGGGAGATTTTTTCTTCCCCAGTGCATAAAACGCTGACGTTTTCACGTAGACGTTATCA
>CAZVBC010000608.1:0-3007 GCA_964625155.1 uncultured Pirellulaceae bacterium | reverse complement strand
ATTCCAGCGCGTGCTTCTTCCAGCTTCTCGCGATCGTCGAGGAACTTGAGAAACATGACCCAAGTGAGCAACGGCAAGCGGTCAAGGTCACCATTTAGGCCCTTGTCCTTGCGCATGATGTCGCGAGCAGATTTGATCAACGATCCCAACTGCTGCGCTGTTGTTTTCGGGGTTGTTTCTTTCTTAGCCTTCGTGGCCTTCTTCTTTGCCATGTGCTTTCAACTTCCTAGCTGTTTCTTCTGGTATGCACTCTATGCGGCAGCGTATAAGAGTGTCTGTAATTCGATGATTGCTTTGCGAAGTTCGTCGACACCCCCAAACCGCTTCGCAATCTCGATTACGTTGCCGTGTTGGCTAATGGGCGGAACTTCCAAGACGTCGGGGATGATGAACTGAGCGGTTCCGTGATCGGTATACTTCTCGAGCAGCTCTTCAAGAATTGCTCTGGCATCTGCACCAAACCGATCGAAGAAATCCTTACGATCGGACCTCAAGCGGTTTGCTCTCTCGCGACGAGTCCGCAGTGGTGCATTGAACGCGAGATGACAAAGTAAATCGAGCGGGTCGGCGTCGGGCTGATTGGCAGACTCGGCGAGTTGATCAAAGTCGATCCCTCGCTCCTCTAGCTTCTCTATGATGTCGCTTCGCTTTTGTGGGTCAGCCCATTGGCCACGCAACTCAGCTGCATTGCGGTAAAGAGTTCGAACTTTGTCGGCTGTGTAGTCGGTGAACTGAACCACTCGCAGTTGGGTCCCGTCCGGGTCAAGTTCGTAAACTAGATGGGCCGCAATTTCTACCTGTCCGCCGTCGAAGTAGAACTTCCTTCGAGGAGAATCGGGGGCATCTGGATGTAGCTCGGTTTCAGTGGTTCCCTCGGAATCGTACTCGGCAGGTTCTTCATGAACCGCAACCACTTCGTCTTCGACCGTCGAGCCCTCTTCGTCAATCGTTTGCTCTGTTTCAATCGTCGGCTCACCATCGAATTCGGGATCTGCAAACAAACGAGTCGCGGAGCCTGTGTAATCGAGGATGCTGAAGAAAAGCTTTCCGTAGTCATCTCGAACGCGAGTGCCTCGACCGATGATTTGCTTGAATTCGGTCATGGAGTTGATGACTCGTACAAGTACGATGTTTTGAACAGTCGGGGCATCGACGCCTGTTGTTAGAAGCTGTGAAGTCGTTAAGACAACCGGAGTTGATCGTTCAAGGTCTTGGAAATTGCTCAGATGCCCGCGGCCAATATCTTTTTCATCAGATGTTACGCGACAGACGTAATCGGCATTTTCCTTGACCAGATCCGAGTTGAGGTTGGAGATGGCGCGCCGCATCTCGTCGGCGTGCTCTTGGTCCACGCAGAACACGATTGTCTTGGAGTAGCGATCTGTCTTCTTCAAATAGTCGGTCAGGTGTTTGGCGACTGCATCAGTACGTGCTCGCAGCGCAATCACTCGCTCGAAGTCGGTTGTTTGATACTCTTCGTCAGGAATCTCGCGCCCAAATCGGTCAAGCTCGCCAGCGCTAGGACGCCAACCAACGGCATCCCACGTCGTAACAATTCGATGAACTCGATAGGGAGCCAGAAAGCCGTCAGCTATTCCTTGCCGCAAACTGTATGAATAGATCGGATCGCCGAAGTAGTTGTAGGAGTCTGCGTTCTCTTCTCGCTTGGGCGTGGCTGTGAGCCCAACTTGTATAGCCGGAGAAAAGTATTCCAGGATCTCTCGCCATGTGCTATTGTCGCGAGCGCTTCCACGATGGCATTCGTCAATGATGATCAGATCGAAGAAGTCTCGATCAAACTCTTTGTAGAGTCCCGGACGGTTCGCATCTTCGGCTATCGACTGATAAATCGCAAAGTACATTTCGCGACTCTGGACGATCTTACCTCCGGTAATCTTGAATCGAGCGTCTCCGAAAGGAGCAAACGTTTTTGCCATAGGATCGTCGACCAAGATGTTTCGATCAGCTAGGAAGAGAATCCTTGGCTTTCGATGATCGCCGTTCCGATTCCAACGCGAAGACCAAAGCTTCCAGCAGATCTGGAACGCAACGACCGTCTTTCCTGTACCCGTTGCCATCGTCAGCAAGCTGCGAGGTCTTCCACTCGCAATCGCTTGAACCGCTCGATTGATCGCGATCTCTTGGTAGTACCGAGGTGAGTACCCACTCAGATGATAGGCGGGAGCAAGGATGGCCTTCGACGCCGCATCAGAAATCTGCTCGTCATTGTGCAAACGAGTCCAAAGTTCTTCCGGCGTAGGAAAGACCGTCAGCTCGCGCTCAAGGCCTGTCGTAAAGTCAAATTCAATTATGCCGTGACCGTTCGTTGCATATGCGAACTTCAAACCAAGAATTTCCGCGTAGTCCTTCGCCTGCTGCAGACCATCTCCAGGTGATGCATAGGAGGCTTTGGCTTCAACCACAGCGATCGGGAAATCAGCTCGGTAGCGCAGAATGTAGTCGGCCCGTTTACCGGGGCGACGGCGACCGCGCCGTCCAGAGACGACAATTCGACCGTCGGTGAAAGTGACTTGCTCGTTGATGCGATAGGGATCACTATCCCAGCCCGCCGCCTGAAGTCGAGGAACTACGAATTTTCGGCAAGTGTCGGCTTCGTTGGCCATTGGTGCGAATGCCTTTCGAGCAAAACAACAGCCAAGAGACTGTTCACTAAACAGCAAACATAGTATCATGTGAAGCAAAAACTAGCAAGACACAGGCTCGCAGGCGGCTTGTTTGGCGCAAAGAACCTTGCGGTTCCCCAGCCCTGTTGTCGAGCATTTTCTTCATTGATTCGTCACCGGAGAGCAGCGACTTGGAGACATTGCAAACTGCGCATCGACGAATCTCGGAATGGTTTTCGGCGAGGCAGAACGCCCATTCAGAACCTGCTCCACAGGTTTTCTTCATTGATCATGGACTGTCGTCAGACGATCTGACCGCTTTGCTGCATGATGTAAGGCAATCGCTTCGTACGAGTTCATTGGAATCCTTTCTTTGGACAACC
>CAZVBC010000607.1:0-3011 GCA_964625155.1 uncultured Pirellulaceae bacterium | reverse complement strand
CACCGCTTTAGCAAGTCTAATTGTGCGACCGTAAGTTGTTTCTTGGTCTCCTCGGGTGGCATGCGCAACTCTTCGTTCGTCGACGACACTCTTAGCCACAATTCGCTTTTTTCCGCATGTCCAGGGACCACTGCCTGCTTGCCTGATTCGGCCGCACCTAGGGCTGCATCGCGTCGATCAAGGCGCAAACCTCCTTGCAGTGCTTTTGTGTCAGGACCATGACAACTAAAGCAGTTCTCCGAAAGAAGCGGACGAATGTCACGATTAAAATCGATGTGCGACGGAGTTGTCGTCCCATCCGAAGAAACCGACCAGGACGCACTGCCAAGTACCAACAAGGCCATCATGCCAAGTAATATTCTCATGGAATTGCACACGAATCGAGTCTAGAAATATAAATTGAGTGAGGTCTAGCAAGTACATTGTAACTGCAAGCTAGGATTGATCGAACATCGTCACAAGCCGGACATAGAAAATCCACTTTCGGCTATTTCGATCGATCGTGCGACCTGAGAATTTCAGCTATGCGGCGCCCGACAAGCGTGTCTTCGTCGTTCTGCAACATGAATACAGAAACAAGAAAACCGCGTTCGCCGGTTCCATGCACGCGAGCGGTAGCGATCGGAGGATCGCCTGCAAGCAACATTTGTTTCACTTGTGCGGGCGTAATCGCCAACCGCCCTTCATCCCAGTGGATCAGCAAATGGGGCACTCGATTGGCGATTGGAGGAATAATACGCTCCGTCGTGACGCTCGGGATGTTCTTGATCGCCTGTTCGATAGTAGTCATCCGGCGCTCAAATTCTCGAGTTTCGGCTTGATGATCCAGCCTGACAAATCGCTCGACTGCAGCGCACATGGCGACCATGTCTTCTTTGCTGACCTTCAACGCGCGTCCGATTGTGCCGCAACGCGGAGATGTATTCAATTTCGCCTGAGCAATTAAGTCTTTGCGTCCGAGCAAGAGCCCGGCATCCTGCGGACCGCGTAGCGCCTTGCCACCACTGAAGGCAACCATGTCGAACCCAGTTCGATTGAGTCCAGACAATGTTTCAACTGGTGGCGTATCTGCGGCCGCGTCAATCAAGGTCGGGATTCTGTGTTGACGTGCGATTTCCAACCAGTCAGCTTGAGGAATCTGCCCATCCCCTTCGTGGACGTTGTACGAGAACATTAACACTGTACGATCGTTAATTGCTCGCAGTAGATCATCGCGCGACTCCACATCGACTAATCGTACTCCACAGCTTTTTACTTGGTTGTCATAACATTGCCGATGCGATTTCTGGCGAATTACTTGCAAATCGTCTTGGAGCGTCATTGGCAAGCGGTTGATGAAAGTCGCATCGCGCAGCGTTACTGCGGCAGCGGTTCCTAGCACAATGCTACCCGCAGCACCGGTAGTGACCAAAGCAGCATCGACTCCGATAAGCTGTGCGATTCGCTCGCCGACCCGATCCTGCAGTTCCAACAAATCGATAAAGCTTGCTGCTGCTGCGTTCCATGCTGCCAGAACTTCTGGCGGCATCAACGAGCCACCAATTGCAGTAATCGTACCAGCGGCATTGATCAGCTTGCGAACTCCCAATCGCTGGTAAATATCCTGAACCTCGTTCGACGGTGGTTGCGCGACGGATGATCCCCCGACGAGTAGTGAAGTTGCGGCGCCGCTAGCGCCGGTCGCCAACATAGTGCGACGAGTAAACGATCGGTCTTCGGGATTCATTCGCGT
Source organism: uncultured Pirellulaceae bacterium (assembly GCA_964625155.1). Classification (GTDB taxonomy): domain Bacteria; phylum Planctomycetota; class Planctomycetia; order Pirellulales; family Pirellulaceae; genus Aureliella. Next base: position 1,279 of record CAZVBC010000607.1, on the reverse strand, counting down.
ACCTCAAAAATGGCTTCAATTTCGACAGCGATGTTGTTCGGTAGGGCGCTGGTGCCGACCGCGCTACGAGCTCCCTTGCCAGCTTGATCGCCAAAAACCTGAACCATCAATTCGCTAAATCCATTGATCACCTGCGGTTGTTGCGCAAATTCGGAAGTGCAATTGACTAACCCCAACACCTTGACCACACGGGCTACTTTATCGAGGCTTCCCAGAGTACTGCGAACGCTAGCCAACACATTGAGACCAACTAACTTGGCCGCCTCGTATCCTTGCTCCAGCGTCAGCTCGCCACCCACTTTACCACGAACAGAAGTCCCGTCTGGTCGATTAGGACCGTGACCAGAACAGAACAACAGGTTTCCGGTCCGAACTGCCGGAACGTAAACAGCAACAGGCTTGGGGGGCGTGGGCAAAACAATTCCCAATTCCTTGAGACGCCCTTCTGCCGAACCGACCGCCTGTTGAGCCCTAGCAGCAGGCAGTATTAGGCCATCGACTCCTCGAGTCAGAAAAACCCCAGCCGACAATCCTAATCCGACGAATACTCCGTCTCGGACAAATCTTCTGCGGTCAAGACGTTGCGACATGATTGTCACCTCCTCGATTTTTATTCGATGTGCATACGCGGCAAGCACTCTCGTCGTCCGCTTACGATTTTACTCAGCAAACGTCCTGCGAGCTTAGCCGCCCAAAAGCCGACGTGCTCACGATTCCCACAATTCACTTTATGTTATAGTTCACGCACCCATCGGTGGGTACTGCATACATACACTCTGAGGTAAATGGCGAACCATGTCGAGCCAACAAACAGTCACGCTTGCCAGCGAACCTTGGCAAGAAATATTCAACGAGAAAGTTGGAAGAATCATGTTCCGCAAGGATCTGTTTTCGGATCCCGATACCGGCATGATGGTCCGGCTGGTTCGCTACCCTGCCGGATTTGTCACTCCGAATCACACCCATCCATGTGGTCATGGAATGTACATATTGGAAGGAACATTAGTGACTCACAAGGGCACCTTCGGACCAGGCTCTTTCGTTTGGTTCCCTGAGGGTGAAGTCATGGAGCATGGCGCGCACGCTGACGGTGATGTTACCGCAGTCTTTATTACCAACAAACCCTTTCGCATCGACTATTTGTAATTCTGTGAAATCGGCTAGCGGATTGCGCAAGTTTTTTCTGCTTAGGCAGGTCGTTGGTCGCTGCTCAATAACTAGCTGCAGCGGATTTGCAAATTGGTCATTATCTTGCAAGATCGTAGAATGAACTTGGCTC
>CAZVBC010000606.1:0-3028 GCA_964625155.1 uncultured Pirellulaceae bacterium | reverse complement strand
AGGATGTGAATTTCACCTCGGAATTAATGAAGGCTGCGATTATTCGCGCAATTAACTCCGCCCCCGACACATCCTTGTTTGCCAAGAATCGAGGTGGCGGAACGTTGTTCGTTGAAAACGCAATTTCAATCGATTCTCCAGTTCCCAACTTCTTCCAGCGAGCTGTCGAAGATTTGGCGGGCAATGATTTACGGGCCAATCGCATCAACAACGAGACTCAGTTTACGATTCTGATGCCAGGTACTCAGTTGGATTACGGTGATGCACCAGATCCGCTCTCGACTACTGCAGGTCGTTATGCAACACAACAAGTTAACGACGGCGCACGACATGCGATCGGTCAGAATATTGCAATCTTGGGTAATGCCATTACTGCCGATGCAGACGGACAGCCAACGCCTGCAGCGGATGGTGACGGCCCCAGCGATGATGGCGTGACATTCGGTTCTGCTTTAAATTCTCTGGGAGTTTTCAATCGCAATATACCCACGACTATTACCGTCACATTGACAGGCGGTGGATTTGTGGATGGTTGGATCGATTTCAATGCCGATGGCGATTGGGATGATCCGGGTGAACAAATTCTCAATTCGTTACAGTTCTTCGAGCAATTTGGTACACAGTCGTTTAGTGTTCGTGTTCCGTCCAATGCGCCTGTACCCAACGGACCCACACGAACCTACGCCAGGTTCCGCTCGAGTTCTGTAGGTGGTCTGACGCCGGCAGGATTAGCGATCGATGGTGAAGTCGAAGATTATGCAGTAACCATTGTTCCCGGTACTCCACCAACTCCTGTAAACGATAGTTACTCGTTCAACGAGGATGTGTTTCTAAAGACCCTCGATCCTAATGGCAAGGGAACTCCAGGCTTTAGCAGTGATGATGGTGTGGCCGCCAACGATACCGATCCAGAAGGTGGGACGTTCTCAGTCGTACTAGTTACTGGGCCCGCCAACGCTCAACAATTTAAGCTCAACAGTGATGGTACGTTCGAATACTTGCCTGGTGCCGATTTCTTCGGGACTGATACGTTCACGTATCGGGTCAGCGATGGAATGTTGTTGTCCGAATCCATTGGTACAGTGACGCTGGTAGTTAATGAGGTCAACGATACTCCGATCGCTGTCAACGATTCGATAACGATCAATGAAGACGTTACGCTAGCGATCAACGAATCAGAGTTGATGGCCAACGATTTAGCGGGACCAATCAACGAGACTGCAGTGCAGACGATTCGCGTGACCGGCGTACAGCCGCTGAGCAAGCAAGGGGGTTCTGTATCGTTAGTCAATGGAGTGATAACGTACGTGCCTCTGCCAGACTTCAGGGGCGCCGATCAGTTCACGTACACGATTACGGATAACGGAGTCAGTAACGGATTGGCGGCACCGCTGAGCGCCACGGCAACCGTGTTCTTGAATGTGCTGGATAAGAATGACATTCCCACGGCTGGACCAGACAGTTTGACGATCACAGAGGATACCAGCGGAACGATTGCGATTACGACTCTCCTGAGCAACGATTCGCCTGGACCGTCAGATGAGCAAACCCAAACTTTGCGATTCGATCGCGTTGTTCCAACCAGTACCAAAGGCGGCTCAGTAACTGTATCCTCCGATGGTCTGCGAGTGATTTACACTCCGGCTGCAGACTTCGCTGGAACGGACACATTCTTCTACGAAGTCAGCGACAATGGGCTCAGTGGCGGGGTGCTCGATCCACAAGTTGGGCTGGGCACTGTGACCGTCACGGTGAATCCAGTCAACGATGCGCCACGGCTTACTAAGGCCATGGGTACCGTAACACTGGTTGAGGATGCGGCGGCTCGAGTAATTGATCTTTCGACAGTTTTCTTCGATCCCGACGTTATTACCAACGGAGACGTGCTCAACTTCCGTGTTGTCAGCAACTCGAACGCAGCGCTAGTCAACCCGACGATCAGTGGCAACTCGTTAACCTTATTGCCATTGCCAGATCGAAATGGTAGCAGCGTAATTGTGATCGAAGCTCGGGACCAACAAGGTACAACTCGAACGGACACGGTTACGCTGGTTGTCACGGAAGTTAACGATGCTCCTCGGCTTGTGCAAGCTTTGCCAGATCGGACTGTCGACGAGGACGTTGTGCCGATTCAAATTACGCTCAGTCCTTCATTCTTTTTCGATCCGGATGTAGCAAGCAACAGTGATACGCTGACATTCGCAATAATTGAAAACTCGAATGCTCTACTGGTGACACCGACGCTGGCCGGCAATGTCTTGACATTGACGCTGGTACCAGACCAGTCCGGTACGTCACAGATCACGGTATCGGCTACGGATTCGACGGGACAAGCGATCTCCGATAGTTTTCTATTGATTGTCAACCCGATCAATGATGCACCGCGAACTACGGCTGATAGTTACACCGTACCGCAGCGAAGTACGTTGTTAGCCACCGATGCACGAGGCATTGTTGGTACAGCCGCTGATGATGGAGTGCTGGCAAACGATGTTGACGTAGAAGGCAATACGCTGACCGCGACCTTGGTAAGTGGTCCACAATTTGGTACTTTGACCTTTAACGCGGATGGCACATTCCGTTATGTGCACAACGGACAGAATCGCAATACCGACACGTTTACGTATCGAGCCAATGACGGTTTGGTCAACAGTGCAGTCACGACAGTAACGATAACCGTTGGAGCGCCACTGCCCGCCGCGCACCAGAATCCTACTCTGGCGGCCGACGTTAATGCTGACGGATTCATATCGCCAATCGATGCGCTGTTAATTATTAATTACATCAATTCCGGTGCACCATCCGCAGTAGCTGGTTTACCAGCTCCTCCTCCCTACCGCGACGTAAACGGTGACGATTTTATCTCAGCCATCGACGCGTTGCTGGTGATTAATGAACTCAACCGTCGAACTGCCACAGGAGAAGGCGAAAGCGGCGGCCACATATCGGCCGCAGGTTATAGCTGGCAAGCTTACGCCAGTCGCGTCTTGTTAACTACAACAGTCAACGGTCGTGAGATTCCATTCAT
>CAZVBC010000605.1:0-3045 GCA_964625155.1 uncultured Pirellulaceae bacterium | reverse complement strand
CAACAGGCTACCGATTCGTGAAATTAGCCTACCATGAAACTAGCCAATCAGCAGAGAATCCTGCGAAGCGCTCACCGGTCGTCGCATGACTCCAGCCAGAACCATTGCACACAGGCTGGTTGAATGGACTAGCCAAAGTCCATCGTCAATTACTACGGTGCGTACCGTTGCAGCAGACACAATCAATAAAACGAAGAAAAACAGGGATTCGACGGCAGGTCCTCGTAATTGTTCGGCTTTGAGGACATGAATGGCAGCGATGGCCCATAGCGACAAAAACGGAACAAGTACGCCGGTCCAAACAACAAATAACTCTACTAAAAACTCCACGGTCGATTCCTTTCGACGTTGGGATGTTTTGCTGCCGCCAGGGCACTCGACTTAAAAAGTTGAAGCACGATCGGTCGTGTTTCGGTCGCTGTCACAAAGCCTCTAAGGATGTAACAGCGACCCAAGATTCTTGCAATAGGCAATTCTTGCGGCAGAATTCTGAAATTCGGGACGGTTAATCAAGTTATTGACTTGATATGTTACTCCTCACCGACCGTCATCCGCTGATCAGCAGTTTGACTTCACGCTCGTGGCGACGACAAACTAACATTGGGGAAATGCCGCAAGACTAAATCTGTGTTAATATTTATCCTTTTCCGGAAACCACAGGAAATACCAACTAGCAATCCATGAGTTACTTAGCGATTTTCTGTAAGATTCCGTCCAATTCGGTCCAATGGACACCACTCTTAAGGACTTTTCCAGAACCATCGACGACGAGGTTTACGGGTAAGGTTAACACACCAAGTTGTACCGCTAGTTTTCCATCGAGACCACCTTTCTCGTGCAACTGCATCCAGGTATAGCCATTTGATTTCAGAAATGCTTTGGCTGTTTCTGGTTCGTGGTCCAAGTTGATGCCCACAATGCGCAGTCGCTGTTTACTATATTTGTTTTGCAATTCTTTCAGAGCTCGCATTTCAGCCTTGCAAGGCTCACACCAACTTGCCCAATAATGGAAGATGATTGGTTCGTTGGCATAAACCTTGGAATCAAAGGCTCGTCCGTCCAGGGTCGTACCCTGGAGATTAAACAATCGTCGTTCGATGTTTAGTCGAGTTAGTGCACCAGCCGCTTTTTGACCAGCGAGAGTTTTGGAACAATCTTCACTGGCACGTGTGTACCATAGGCCGGCAGTTTTGGTGTCCAAAGCCAGTTCAGCAGACAACGCAATTTGAATCATCCCTTCAGCCGCATCAGGGCTGGACGGATACTCTTTAATAAAACCTTCTAGATTAGCGAGATATTTCTTTTGTTCTTCCTGAATATCACTATCTCGAGATTGAGTGCGTTGCATATATTCGGCGGTGATCGCTCGAAAAGCCACATACCCAATATCATCAACAGGTGAGTCGATCCCGCGCAATTTGGACACCATTTCCTGTAGTCGCTTGACTCCATTTGAGTATTCGCCGCTCTGGGCTGCAGCGCTGGCCGTATCGGCAAATTGCCTAATCCAGTTTGAGCGATCTTCGGAGGAGGTTGATTCGGAAATTAACTTCTCGATAATGTCGGCACGTTGCCCGTGTAGTGTTTCTTTCTCTGCGGCGGATGTGGCCGCAGCTTGCAGCTTGACATCTACAGAGTCTAAAGACTGCGCCAAGCGTTCCATAGCCTTGCTGATCCCGCCAATGTTGGCCGGAACATCGGTGTTCGGCATTCGCTCCGATATAGCGACGTTGAAGAACATGCCAGCCTCCGCCAGCTCGGCCCCTTCACCGACTGCACGCGGTAGATCGATTAACCGCCAAGTCGTACCAATTTGAATCATGGTGCCGACCAACAATTGTTGTGGTTGGCCCTTATTGTCCATCAGAGCTACGACGTTTTCGTAAACTACAACATCATTTGCTGAGCCATTAGTTCCGGCTGGTACCACGCCTGGCTTTTCTGCGCCAAAGTGAGTCCAGCGGGTGTCCCGCGTGACGGCTTTTTGATTCGCCGCCCATTTGCTAAAGCCAGCGCGAGCTTGTTGAGATTTTTCTTCGAGTTCTTTGGCCTTGTCTGCGCCTAGGCCCAGTGCAGCAATCTCGGCTGGCGTAATCAGCAGGCTGGTGAATTTGTCGTTATCCCGAAGCGATGCGGCTCTCACGACTTCGGCGCTGACTTCTTCAGCGGATATGACTTTCCAGCGGTCAATGATGTTGTCTTGATTTGTGTCGATTCCCCAGCGAATGCCTTCGGTGCCGAGCCAGCGAAATTCATCGGGGCGTTTGTCGAAATTGGTGTCGATTTCTCGATAGACTTCCACACCTCCTGCATAGAATGACCATCGATCCAATTCGACACCGTCACCACTGGTGTCCACAAACCAGCGCAACGTTTGGCCATCAGGGCCAGTTACCAAAAATCCTTCTCCTTCGGGACGTTTAACTCTTTCCAGCGTGCAATCTTTAAATTTTTCGGGTTCGATAATGTCGTATTGCACACCCGTTTGGGTCGGCTTGATTGCCAGTGCCTTGGCTATTTCGGCATCCTGGCCTGCTGCTGAATAAGTCCAGCCAGCAGTACCTAAAAGGCAAGCACAAATTCCCACTAACCAGTCTTTAACTACGCGCATCCTTAGCAAGCTCCTTGCATACTGTGGTACATTCGCTGGTGATTTGTTGAATTTCCGCACCGGAACTGTCCGATTCAGGAAAATCTGTCCGAACCTGTTCGCGATTCATGCCTATCACGTTTCGCGAGATGAGTTCGAGCTTGAGACCGCTCCATATGCGGTTGATGGTTGACAGCACCGAACCTTTGGTTAGGATTTTGCAGTCTAGCGGATAGGAACGGTTCATTCCAAGAGCGACTGTTGGAAACTGTTGCGGTTTGTGAGATGTGCCAAGTTCTTACCGGCTGAACGCTTGGGCGCGTAGCTCAGTTGGTTAGAGCGCGTCGCTGATAACGACGAGGTCCCAGATTCGAATTCTGGCGCGCCCACTGTTTTGAACTTTGATGTTTGGAAATTTGATGTTTGAATGCGAAGTTGGAAGTTTGGAAGACACT
>CAZVBC010000604.1:0-3057 GCA_964625155.1 uncultured Pirellulaceae bacterium | reverse complement strand
ATCGTGTGACTCGCTGTAGACAACTCGCTGAAACGGATCGCCGTTGTAGCCGCCTTCGAGTGCCTGACGAACACTATCTAATGACCGTTGTTCGTCGTTGGCAACAAAAACCGCTGCTCGTATTGGATGTACAAATCGAGCGCCCCACTGTGCATTGAAACCGGCTCCGCCTTGATGGATAGGTTGAGTTATTCGGTCGTCGGTCTGCATATCCTCGGCGATCATAATCCTTCCCGGATACCTCTCATGCACTTCGCGATTGATCCACTGTGTTAGACTCCAGCCATCAGGCAAGTTGCAGCCTGGATCACCGTTGCCTCGGACGTTGTGCATGAAGAGCGTCATGTCGAGTCGCAGGCCATCGACGTGATACTCTTCAAGCCACATCAAGGCATTGTCACGGATGAACTGGCGAACTTCGCCTCGTCCATAATCGGGCCGCGTTGCGCCCCAAGGCGTCTCCGAATGCCAGTCATTGTAAAAGTAGATGCCGCCCAATCCATTTTCACTCCAGCCATCAAACTGCCATAAATCTAAATCGCTCGGACCGAAATGGTTGTAGACGACGTCCAGAATCACCCCTATGCCGGCTTGATGAACTGCCTTCACAAATCGCTTGAATCCAACTGGACCTCCATAGTTTTCCTCGACTGCAAAGATACACGATGGATTATAGCCCCATGAAGTGTAACCACCGAATTCCGCCAATGGCATCACTTCGATGACGTTAACTCCCAATTGCTTCAGATACTCGAGCTTTTGAAGCGTTTCCTCGAAACTATTGGTCTTAATGTCTTTAGTGTCGTGAAACGTCCCTAAATGCATCTCGTAGATAATCAATTCATTAATAGGCGGGAGATGAAAGTCGTCGCCACCCCAGTCAAATTGCGGGTTGTGCACCATGGCGTTGCCGACGGAACTGGTAACTTGGCGGGCATACGGGTCGATACGCATCAATTGCTTGTCGCCACTGACGATGCGATAACGGTATTCATTGCCAATGGCTGCCGTTGCGATGTCCACATACCAATAGCCCCCGCCTTCCTTAGTCATTGGGTGAGATTCGAGCGACCAATTGTTAAAAGTACCCATTACGTAGACTGCGTCGGCGTGCGGTGCCCAAACGCGAAATGCAACCCCAGCAGCGTACGGAAGGGCTCCCATGCCGGAGCGATAGTTCTCAGAAACCACTGATGACACTCAATTGCTCCTTACTTCTATCTCAAATCGAAGTGGCCACTGTTACTCGTTTCAGTGATTTCACCAATTTGCTGACGACGCCATTTGGACGAGATTTCGTAGACAGCGCGTCGAACGCGATTTATACCACCCATGGGACGATGTGATTCCAACGCATGCCAAACGCTGAACGAAAGGGATTTGAAATTATCATCTTCCCTTAGAATTTCAATCTCCTGTCGTGGCAATAGTAGGTGAGCAACCGTACGAAATGGGCTTTCGCTTTCCGGCCACTCTATGGTAGCGTCTTCAATGGGCATCGTAAGTTCGGAGGTCCGCAATTGCACCTGAAACTCAAACAGCACCTCTTGATTTCGCAATGTTTCTTCCAGCGCTAATCGTAACGCGTCTGCTTCGGACACTAATCGCTGGATCAGACTCAAGTAGGAGTCGAGTCGATCACCTATTGGTCTCGCCCGATACTTAGCCAAAAAGTTGCCGTACCGAATCGGTGCCATACTAAAGTAGGTGTTACTGGCTAGGTGCGAGGGAAGTTGTCCCGCAATTCGAGATGCCGTGAACATCTCGCGCCAATGCCAGTGTACAGGATTCCAGTCGCCTCCAGTCAGTGCCTCATGCAATGCCACTAGTGGTCTCTCGTCTGCTTTTACGACAACTTGCTCTAAACGCAGAAAATCTTTCACATTCCGCGCGAAAAACACCGGATGATTAATCATCAAGAAATCTTGGACGGAATCTTGCCGCTCGTCTGGCAATATCTGTCGCCCGACCACATCGGAAACCTTGATCGCCATCCCGCGACCATCCGGAATCAAATCGGATTGCGCGCGGCTGGCTGCGTTCGAGAACCGAACTACAGCCGGGTAGGCACCACTGCGTTCAAAGAGCCCCTGCGCAAGATCACTCGGTAAATTTGGCAGAACTCGGAATTCACCCCGGGCGTAGCCGTGCGTTTTCACGTGCACGTCCGCGAGAAACACTCCCGTCTTGGCATAGCTCCTCGCTAAAATCAACTCCATTGCTTGGACAACCTGCTTGATATCCTCCGCCTCGTCCGCAGGAATTGTCTCGGAGTAATCGGTATACGGAAGCGGCAAGTTGGAATTCGTTGTCATTAGTATCTGCAGGGATCTATAAGCGTTCTTCGGCAATTACTTTCGACTTGTTATTGCTACCTTATGTTCAATCAGATACTTTTTTAACGACTTTTTCAGCCGCTTTACTCACCGTATCGGCAACCTTCTCAACGACTTGCTTGGCCTCGCCAACGGCTTGGTCGATCTTGCCCTCCTCGCGAAGCGCGTCGTTGCCAGTCAATGCGCCAGCAGCCTCTTTGATTCGATCCTTGATTTTATCTGTTTTGCCACTCATAGTGTGACTCCTTGCCTTGCGAACGTCCGAAACTGATGATTGAAATAAATTCGTTTTGCAGTCCGACGGCGACTGTAGTTCTTGACTGAGTTATTCTTGCCATGGAAAATTTCAAATACATAAAATCAAAACTCGTCAGACGCACTCTGAAAAGCCTTTTTCAATTCTTCCCATGCAGATCGTGCTCCCTTCTCAACGTCGCCCCAAGCCTGAGCAGTTGAGTTTTCGATTTCCTCTAGTTTCGTGCCGGCTGCCTTGCGTTTGCTGTCGAGTTCAGACATTTTCAGTTCCCAATTTGCCTTTGCGTCACTCGCGAGATTCGCTCCCTTATTCCGAAGGTCTTCGATTTTAGCATTCATCGCAGACATCTGGACTTTAAGTTCCTTCATGAGTTGGTCCTTGTTTTGTTGAGAATATGTAGCGGCAGTTTCCAGGGATGTAGATGCATCTTGTTTGACTTCGTCCAAGGTTACCTTGGCTGGTTTC
>CAZVBC010000603.1:0-3058 GCA_964625155.1 uncultured Pirellulaceae bacterium | reverse complement strand
TATCGCTAAATACCTTGGAACTCAAACAAAAGCGGACTGAACTTCAAGGATTACACCTGACCATACAGTCCCAGCCTCAGGATTACCAGGGACCTCCCATTGAGACCGTTCTAGCCACTTGGCGGCAAGCCAAAATAGAACTTGAAAACGCACAAGCGACACGCTCACAACAACGACTGCGGGAGGCCCAAGAACAAGATGCCCATACGGCGATTAAAGATTTATCTAGTCGTATTGAAAAGGGTCTTGTGTATATTAATACAATTAAAGGACAATTGGAACAAGCCAGAAACGACATAAAAAGCGTGCTAGAACTCGGCACTCAAGAACCCGTGCTGCAACAATGGCATGGGGCGTGGAAAACATTATATGATATTACGTGTGCATATGAACACCAACAAGACACCTCCTGCACTGGATTCAAGCAGCAATTGCGTAACCTCCAAGAGTCCACACAAGCCATGGAAATCAGCGGCTACTGCTGGCTGGAGGATGATGCCAACACCAACCTCCAGCAGATCTGCGATCGATACTCGACCACACGCGAACGAGCGATCGAATCGATTGCCAGCACCTGCCACGAATTGTCCGATGACCTAGAGGCCGCTCTCGCGCAGGTGGGGTACCAACGACGACAGATCGACTCCTGCCAGCAGTCGCTGACCTTGCTCCAAGCTACGCTCGGCGATGTTGTCTCGGATGGCGACTTTGATCGACTTACGCAAGCTTTCAGTCAAGCACAGCAACAACTGGATGCTGCCCAAAATGCGCAAGCAAGCCTGAAGCAACTTGATCATGCTCAAAAAAACATCACTTTAGTTACCGCGCGCATTCAAGAGTTGGAACAGATCGCCAGTAATTTACGACAAGAACAACAAGGGATACTCGCCAGCGGAGTCTATCCTTTAGAGCAAGCGATGAATGCGTTTTTGGCTGACTGCAAAATCGATGACCGCGTACACATCGCGATGCAATCAACCAATAAAGTTCAATCATTATCTGTCACAAGCGACACTCAGGTCGATTTGGTGGCCATGAATGGTGCACGGCAAGTGATTTACAGTACCGCTCTGCTACTCGCCATTAAAAAACTTTCACAGGAAAAAACGCCCGCCATCTTAGTTGAAGCTGCCGAACTGGACGAAGATAGCCTACGCTCCTTTTTGGAGGCTTTAACAATTCATAGTGGAAACTGTTTAATATTTGTGTCGCATTGGTTGGATATTTTGTTGCCATCTATAAATCACATCGTCTTGACGGATATGGGGGATGGCTATGGAACCCAAACAGCCTAACGAATTTGCTCAGCCAGTACACCCAGACACTAATAAGTGGATTACCGAAATCCATCAACGCATTGCTAAATGCTCAAGCATGCGTGAACTACATGGATTGGCCACTAACTTTAGCCACTTTCGCTATTCACCCGATGTCGTACGGCAATGCATCGAACCACTGCGCAGTCGAGCGGTGGAGATATGCAGCGACATCGTGTCGCATTCGTATATGGTCATTGACCTACCAGCGATATACCATGCCGCGTTTTCCGCATCCGAAGGGACATCGCACGTCATTCAGGAAACGCGATCTCGCATGGCAAGACTCTACAAACTCCATCGACCTACCTGGTGCATTATAGGGATTGACTCGAAACATTCATGGAGGAAGGTGTTTTTCCAGGGATATAAAGCGAAACGGCCACCCAAAGAACGTAACTTTATGCCCTTGCTCGATGAAACACTTGCCGCTCTAAGGGCCAAGAATGCTTGGATTGAGGAGTGCCATGGCTATGAATCGGATGATGTCATGTGCTCAGTGGCCTATCGTTGCAAAATACTTAACCAAGCCTGTATTCTCGTAACCGACGATCGCGACTTATGGCAGTGCCTAGGGCACAAAACAGTCATCCAGCCGATTCGCGATCCAGCTCTGAGGGATGAAGCGTGGCTCAAAGCGCAGCATCATATCACCCCCAAGCAAGTCGTCGACTGGTTATGTTTAGTTGGGAAAGACGATGTCCCGTCCGCGTATGGCATCGGCGAGGAAACAGCCAGCCAATGGCTGGAAATGCATGGCGACTTTCTCGAAATCTACGATCGACGTGAATCCATGACTCCAGCCAAACGCAAAGCTATTGAGGATTTTGCACCGAACTATTTGCTAGCCCGAAATCTGCACACACTCTCGCGCAGCATTTCGCTAGGCGATTCTATTTAGCTTTCAGTAATAATCTAATAGAGCCCCACAACTCTATAGGATACTTACGTGGCACGAAAGCCTATCAAGATCGTTCGGATTCAAGATAAACTAAATGTCCAATTCAGAACGCCGCGACAAGAAGAGGCGTGGCACACGATTAAGAAGCATGACATTACCTTCTTAACAGGCCCGGCTGGCAGCGCCAAAACTTTTTTAGCCGTCGCCTACGCGATCGACTCCTTACTGAGTGGACGCACCGAACGCATTTACCTGACGCGACCAGCGGTCGAAGCAGGTGAACGATTGGGTTTTTTGCCTGGATCGATGGACGAAAAACTACATCCTTTTCTCCAGCCGATCTATGATGCGCTTGACAAACTGAGCCTAGTTGACCGAGACACGAAAGCCGCCATCTTGTCAGCCACGACGATTCGACCGCTGGCCTATATGCGAGGTGTGACCCTTGAAAACTCCGTCTGCGTGCTGGATGAAGCACAAAACACAACCCAGGCACAGCTCAAGCTTTATCTCTCGCGGCTGGGATTGGGGAGCAAGATGATTGTCTGCGGCGATGCTTGCCAATCGGATATCGGGCGACAATGCTGCTTACTGGCATCTGCTGAGGCCGTGCAAGACTTGGTCGGTTGGGTGGCCTTTCAAAATGAAGACATTGTCCGACATCCCATCATCGGCCAAATTTTACAACGCCTTGACAAACTATCATGATTGTTCATATCATGTATACCAGTACTGTCTATCGTGGAACGTGCTATAGATATCATGAGTCTTTTTCGAATCTATCGTGATGGGGTTTTAATCCTCTGGTGGGGGCTGAGAATACGTCGTCGGTGGATTCGCG
>CAZVBC010000602.1:0-3059 GCA_964625155.1 uncultured Pirellulaceae bacterium | reverse complement strand
CGAGACAGTCGAAGCCATTCGAGATAGCGAACATTATCGCTCTCCCAAACCTGGGCGATTTCGCGGACGGGGAATTGCCTCAGGGTTTTGGTTTAATGTTGGCATGAAGTCGTCGGTGACCGCGACGGTTAACGCCGATGGTACGGTCGCGCTCGTCGAAGGATGTCCGGATATAGGTGGAACGCGGACCAGTATCGCTATGCAGTTGGCCGAAACGCTGGGAATCGGTGCTGAAGATGTTTCACCCAGTGTTGTCGACACTGGCAGCGTTGGTTACAGCGACGTTACCGGTGGCAGTCGCATCACGTTTGCAACTGGCATCGCGGCTGTTGAGGCTGCGAAGGACATACAACGTCAGTTCGTTCAACGGGCGGCGCTCATTTGGGATGTCGATCCATCCCAGGTGCGCTACGAAGATGGCTGCGTGATTGGTGCTGGAGGGCAGCGAATGACTTTCCGCGAACTGGCTGCAAAGATTCACCATACTGGCGGGCCAGTTATCGGCAGTGGAACCTCCAGCGCCGCGACTCAAGCGGGAGCATTTGGAACGCATTGTGCGGATGTCGAAGTCGATCCCGATACCGGCAAAGTCACGATTTTGCGATATACGGTCGCGCAGGATGTTGGCACGGCAATTCATCCCAGTTACGTCGAAGGACAGTTGCAGGGTGGCTCTGTTCAAGGCATCGGTTGGGCGCTGAATGAAGAGTACTGGTACAACGATCAAGGGACGATGAAGAATTCGACGTTCTTGGATTATCGCATTCCCACCTGTTATGACTTGCCGATGATCGAAACGATTTTGGTCGAAGTGCCAGATCCACAACATCCCTATGGTGTGCGTGGGGTTGGTGAAGTGCCGATTTGCCCACCTCCCGCAGCTATCGCAAACGCGATTTTTGATGCGATCGGCGTGCGCATGACCTGTCTGCCCATGTCACCACATCGAGTTTTGCAAAGCAAGTTGTCGCAAAAAGCAACTGCTTAATAAGGCTCGTTTGGCACCTATCCCTGCTCGTGCGACAAGCGTTCATACTGCGAGGATGCTAACAATGAGAAAGTCCTGGAGTCGATCCGTCTGGCACTTGCCTACCTTGCGGCAAGAAGTTGAGCGCGAGAGTGTGTTGTTTAGTGCACTGAGCTGGGGCGCGAGAACCAGTGTGTGGTTAGGGTTGATTGTTTTCTGTTGCGGGATCATGCGAGCGGCTGAACACTACAATGTTCTGCTAATTTGCGTCGACGATTTGAAGCCAACGCTGGGCTGTTATGGCGATGCACATTCTGTCTCACCTAATATCGATGCCTTGGCAACCTCAGGGATCCGTTTTGGATCTGCGTACTGCAATCAAGCAGTTTGTTCGCCATCTCGCAATGCGTTAATGGTAGGGTTGCGCCCACAGTCACTGGGAATCTACGATTTGGCGACAAACTTTCGCCAGGGTTCACCTGACGCGGTCACGATGGCTCAGCACTTTAGACGGCAAGGGTATCAGACAGCTTCGCTGGGAAAGATTTTCCATACTGGACACGGTAATTTCGACGATATTGATTCATGGTCGGTGACCAGTTGGCGTCCAAAGGTGCCAAATTATGCATTGCCTCAAAGTACTTCACAAACGCGTTTGCGGCCGGATGGCCAGAATCGAGGCAACGCTACGGAGTCGGCTGATGTGCCGGATCAAGCGTATGCGGATGGACAGATTGCTGACGAAGCCATCGTGCGATTGCGTTCCGCACAGTCAACCGAAACTCCATTTTTTTTGGCGGTAGGCTTTCTTAAACCGCACCTGCCATTTGTTGCTCCCAAACGATACTGGGATTTGTATGATCCTGAGAAACTGCCATTGCCCAGCGTAACGGAACCTCCGGCTGGAGCTCCAGCATACGCTCCGACTGTGGGTGGAGAGCTACGATCCTATGCAGACATTCCTGCCGAGGGTCCCGTTGATCTACCGCTCACGCGGCACTTGATTCACGGTTACTATGCTGCGACCAGTTACACCGATGCACAAATAGGCCGAGTATTAAAGGCACTAGACGATTGCCAATTACGTCAGAAAACTATTGTCGTGTTATGGGGTGATCACGGTTGGCATTTGGGTGACCACGGAATGTGGTGCAAGCACTCCAACTACGAACAAGCAACCAGAATTCCCTTGATCGTCCGTGCACCAGGCCGCACCAGCGGTGTTGCTGAGGCACTTGTGGAAACAGTCGATATCTATCCTACGCTTGTCGAGCTGGCTGGTTTGCCGGCACCGACTGGAGTGGATGGGCGCAGTTTCGCACAGGTCGTACAAGCTCCTTCCACAAGCCATCGAGACCACGTTATACATGTTTATCCGAGAAACCAATTGCTTGGCCGAGCTATTCGAACTGAACGATATCGCATGGTCGAATGGAAAAAGCCTGGAGCTTCCTTAGCGACGGCTGAATACGAATTGTATGACTATCAAGTGGATCCGCAGGAAACGAAAAACCTCGCTAGCGAATTACCGGAGGTGCTCAATCGATTGAAATCGATCCTTGCCTCGCATCCTGAAGCTCGCCCGGCGATCGCCAGTTCCGCCGGGAAGAATGCTGCCAAGACTTCAAAGAAGAAAGCTAAGAAAAGCAACTAAGAATGGCTTGAACGGTATCAGCATTAACGCCTTACGCGCCGTACTTACCCATCCTTCCGGCGTTGGATAAGGCCAATAGCATCAGATATTGAGCTTCGAACTGACCAAGTCCTCCGGTGATCGCTGTTGTTTCATTAAAGGTTGTATGGGGATCAGGCCTGCAGCAGTCTGAAACCAATAAAGTCGGAACCGGATGCCAACTGTGGCTTTTCAGAAAGCTGGGTGTTGAATGATCACCGGTTACTATCAGCACGTCGGGCTTCAACGCGACGATTGCAGGTAAGGCACAATCGAGTTCTTCGATGCGGTTTACTTTCTCTGCAACAGATTGAGCGAATAATTTGCAGGAAACTCCTACCGTCCCGATAGCGGTGAAGTGACCACGTTCGGACTTCTCTTTTGTGTAATCTCTCTTTTTCCATCCACACAATTCATCCT
>CAZVBC010000601.1:0-3081 GCA_964625155.1 uncultured Pirellulaceae bacterium | reverse complement strand
TGAAACAGGAAGGTGGGTGGCACATTTGAGATTCTGCTAATGTGGCTTTGTGGACGTGGCTTCAGGTTTTCGGATGAGGAAGCGATACGGGCGAGGTAGGGCGACCATTCGATGGATGGATTCTTCGCGAAATATAATCGGTGACGCAAAGTGTCCAAAGCCGAATCGCGCAACCTCATACGAGCCAGCGACAAAGCGAATTAGGAAGATCGAGCGTCTGATGGCATACATCATGGAAATCCGACGGGTAAGAAAACAGGCGGTATTGCTGTTAGCTTGAAACCTAACCATCCACCGTACAAGCCGGTGGGATTTGTGCGGCGATGCAGGTACTAGGCGCAGCGCAGTGCGTTGATTTTGGATCGGGCGATGTAGCTTGAAACCTAACCATCCACCGGACAAGCCGGTGGGATTTGTGCGGCCAAGATGCTGGCAATGTTCGCTCTCAAAACTATGTTGCATGAATCGCTAGAAGCTACAAACAGTGTACAAAACCCAATGGCACCCAACGCTTAATCCCTCCGGCTTGCCCGGTGGATGGTTAGGCTTCAAGCTAACGGCCCCTGAATCGCCTGCACCGCGTGGTTGTCGTGCGATTTGATCGCCGCTTGCAGCGATGACAGCGCTCAGCGACGGGCACCCGATGGCTGCGATGACTCTCAACATGCAGGCGACAGTACTTCTCTTCTCCTTCGACAAAGCGAATTTGGAAGATCGAACGCGCCTGATGAGCTTGATTGAAGTGTTAATTGACTGACAAAAATCAGAGCGATGAAAGTATCTATTTGATTGAATGCATATGTACCATAAGCCGAAAATGACATTTTGCGTAGCCACAAGATGTGGTTAGAACAGCCTATTGAAATATTTAGCATTGCAATTGCCAAAGCGGGAAGCTGTAGTGCCACTATATACGATGCCGAGATTAGCCATTTCGATCGCATGTCTTCTTTGTTCTCGCCGAAATAGCCTTCCGGAGGCTATTGATTTTTAAGAATGCGAGCGGGGTATATAGAGGATATCGTACCTATTGGGAACAGGACCCGCGATTATTCGCCAGGAGAGGACCCGAAAAAATGAAGGCTGCTGTCGCTGCCGCGTTTCGTTCCGCTTAGAGGCATCCACCACCTCGGCGGAACGCGGCTCAGCGTTTGTACGAGCTGAAACGTGTGCGGTGTTCAGCTTTATTGCGGTACTGCTGTAGCGAGTTAATCAGCAAAGCGAAGCGCATACAGGTCAGCGTCCTTCAGCACAAAATGTAGCTTGACCGCTTTGCCGGCTAATGAGGATACGTCGGTACCTTTCTTCCAAGCGGCAGCACGTTCGATTTCGTTCCCGATTGTCTCGACATTGTCCGCTAACGAGTATCCAGGAATAGGTTTGCCCGATAGATCCTGGATCTCGACTTTAATTCCGCCGGCTGCTGAAGTAGCAAAATTCAGCAGCAGCTTGGAACCACGAAACGTCAATGGCCGAGTTGTGACCTGGCCACCTTGGAACTTGGCTCGCAACGAACTCAAGCCATCTAATCGCACGGTGTAGCGATGCAGATGAGCCGTCGGTTGCGCGTAGTCTTGATTGACGTAAATCGAAAGTTCCGAATCGCTGGTTTGCAGGATATTCAGCGCCGGATAGTTCGTGCGTGAAACCCAGTTACTGGGGCCAATTCCCGGACGAATAAAGCCTTCCAGCGAAGTACGTTGGTAGCTATTCCCGCCTCGAGACGTTTGTAGGATCGCATCGGATGTGTCCTTAAAATAGCCTGGATTCACGTTCAGCCTTACGGCCTCTGTATCGCTTAATACCTGCCGACCTGGAAAAAAGCGGGCGGCTAGTGAGATGTATAGATGAGGCGCTCGAATGTAGGGATGAGTTTGGCTGGTGTACAAATGTTCAATCGGTGCCGGGGCAGTTCCTTGTTGATATTCCATCAGTTTGGTCGGCGACCAATGAATCAAATCGACACTGTCCGTACGCGCAATGCGACGAATATTATTTTCAAAGACTCGAAAAAAGCAGACATACTTCTGTTCCAATTCCGACCAAAACATCAGATTCTGTGAGTCAAACATGTATTTGTATGGAACATTTTCTTTAGTTAAGAAAGCCTGCTCTTGCATCGGTTTCCATCGGAAACCATCGGCAGACGCGTATAGTTTTAGACCGCTGGTCATCGTCCCACCGACCGCTTTGAACCGTTGGTTCTCTGGCGTGCCGGGACGAGTGTCTAGAAACGGGCTAAAATTATGGGTAATAGGAGCCGAGTTAAACAGCACCACGTTGTTCTTCTTGTGACCATCGACCTCATACACATCCAGCTCTGGCTTGCTCCAATGAACACCATCACGAGAGACAGCCACACAGCAAGATTCTCGAGCGCTGCCGTCACTCTGCGCAGTGGGTAGGCCGCGATAGTACGCTCGGTACTGGTCACCTACTTTCATCATGGTGCAGTAACCTGAGAACTGCCCTTCCCAGGGCTTGTCGAAATTGAAAGCCACACCTTCGTCGCGCGGCCGTGCAAGCTCGAAGCTTACGTTTTGCATCTCGTCTATCAAGTAGTTGTCGACAAACAACTCTCGGCGATTGCCTATATCAATTACTTGTCCACTTGCAGCCAAGCCGCTGGAAAATAGACAGGCGAGCAAAAGCATCAACTGAGAGATCGCCTTTATAATCATCGTTGGTTCTCCATGGAGGTCTTGCGAAGGGTGAGTCTCATTAAACGTAATTCGAACTAGTGTCAGAATGTAAACTTTACATGCTCTGCGATCTAACGCGATGTCGCTCGCACAGGATGTTCGGAGTGTAGTAATTGCATCATCATCTTGCGCAGTTGGAGGGACATTTCGTGTGTGGCTTGGGCAGCTTCCGTTTGCTTGCCAGCGACTTGGAATCGACTTTCTTCCAGCAACATTTTCGCTGCTGCAGATAAATGCTGGACGATGTCGAATCGACGGTCCAGCGATTGGCCATGGTCTTGCCACTCCTGTACAGGTGCCTCGTGTAGAACGCTGGAACGCTCCAAGCTTGATGAAAGTGTCAAATCAGCACTTTGTGCTGAAAACATCTTGCGCATTT
>CAZVBC010000600.1:0-3096 GCA_964625155.1 uncultured Pirellulaceae bacterium | reverse complement strand
TGGTATCTGCGCATTCAAAGTGTTGCAAGTGCGGACAAAAAATCCTCCAGGCTTGTCCTGGAGATCGTTAGGTTTTTCGCTACGGTGACATGACACCGCCCGCTTCTCTTCGTTGACTGTCGAATCTGCCTTCGGCAGATTCGACAGTCAAGCCAGGTTCGCCGAGAGGCCGGCAAGGAAAATCTTTGTAGCAAGAAACCTAATGATCTCCAGGACAAGCCTGGAGGATTACTGCCTCCTGTTCACGTCTCCATTTGTGTAGAAACCTATGGTCCGAACTTTTGCGGAGGCTCGGTAGGAACGTCGCTATCTCGTTTTCTCGAACTCTAACTGGACAGCGCCACCTTCGATTATTGTTGGAGCGACTATGTCATTGCAGTCAGATCGTTTAACTGCGTGCCCATCGGCCCGCGCGTACTAACACTAACCTCACCTATATAAAACCTCATTAGCCGGTATCAGCCGGGTCTGGAACCATTATTGGCGCGCAGAATGGTCCTTCCGCGCGAACCGGTCCCGTTAGGGGCAAAACCAGCGTGTGTGAGTGTGATGACCGGACGTCTGAAAAAGGTGCGGAGGCGGTCACTGGCTCATAGCAGTTGTGGAAGCTGAACGCGCGGCCCGATGGGCTCGCGGTTAAACGACGTCGCCGCAATAACTTAGTTCTGCGTGCGAAAATCGAAGATGGTGCTGTCCATCTAAGTTCTTAGCAGTAACGAAGCACAAGTTTATAGCACTACACTCGAAACCATGCTTCGAGGGTGCGATGTTCATGGAAACCCAACTGATCGTAAATACGCACAGCCGGTTGATTGAGCTGGTCGACCGCCGCGACCAACACATTGCAGCCCAATGAAGTTGCCCGGCCGCACGCGGTTGTGACCAGGAATCTCCCTAAACCTAAGCCGCGAGCTCGTTCAATCAAGCCGACGTACACCAATTCAGCCACATCTTCAGCATGTAGATTCAAGAATAGGCAACCGATTTCCCTGCTCGACTCTTGCAGTACCCACCATGGGATTTCGCGACTCAAATTGCGACCGTCGAGAAAAGTCTCCAGCACACTTTGAGGATTGCGCAAGTGATTGATCGCTGGGCAATCCAGTGTGTGTTTGAAGGTCTCGGCTATCAACTGTTCAAGCTGGTTGCGTTCAAACATTGAAACATGGGTTAACACCAGGCGACTGGACGGAAACTGATTCGTATTCCCGAAATCCGGTTGCGATAATCCCAGCCACAGATGCTTGAGGGTCGCCAGATTGGTAAACCCAGCCACTTGAAGAATTTCGCGAGCATCCGAAAGGGCAGGATCGACAATCGCTTGAATTTGAGTGGCTCCAACCGCCGAAGCATGTTGAACTAAGTGATTTACCAAACGACTTCCATATTCAAAGTTCGCCCGCAGCGCGCGGACTCCACCTACTGAAGCGACTTTACCTGGAACCAACGTTAAGTACGCTCCCGCCACTCGCTTACCGTTTTCGATCACTTCCATAGGTTGTGGAGCAGTCGGAAACTGCAGCGATCGACGAACCAACTCCGCATGGATGCTTTGTAATTCCATTGCTTGCAATTCAATATGAATCCACTCCAGCAAATCGAACCATTGTGCTTGGTCAACGGTACGTAGTTGGGCCTGCATACTAACTGTCCGTTTTAATCCTGAGGGAAGTACTTCCTTGGTTGCTTGGCGATTTGCTCAGTATATGCGCCAGAATACTCGCTTGGGTTTGTAATGCATTTTTTCGGTTTGCTTTCAATCCACGTATAATGTTACGATTTTGATCACGTTGATTTGGCTTTTTGAAATTTTCCCCGGAACAGGAAAACGTTTGCATGAATGACATGAACAAGTTGGCCATTGCGGTAATTCTGGGGTCGACTGGTACTTTTGGTCCCCAAGCGTCCGCGCAAACTTTCTTGGAACGGTTGGAGCAAACGGTTCGTGAAAACACAAAACAGACTCAACAGCCTGCGGATGCTCAATCACCGTCGTTGAATATCGGCGAACTTCCACCGCCGCCATCCAAGGAAAAAAAGGCGAAATCATTGTCGGCTCCAACAACTAACGGGCAAATCCCAGCGGGGACTGTTGTTGTGCCGCCACCTGCAAGCATTGTTGAATCCACGGCCCCCGAAGTCGTCAATGATCCGGGATATTTGGGATTGGAGGCTGAATCACTCAGTGGTGGTGGCATTGGTGCAAAAATTGTCGCAGTCACTGAAAACTCTCCGGCATGGAAAGCTGGATTCAGTGTCGGCGACGTTGTGCAGGGAATTAACGGATTCGCAATCGCCAATTTGGATGGCATGGTTGACCAACTTGCTCGGCGATCGGCCGGGGAATCGGTCAAATTCCTGGTCACACGCGGTGGGAAGAATATTGAGCTGACTGCTGTTCTACAAAATGCTGCTTTGGCAGGACGCATCAACGGCCCATTGCCGGTTGGACCGGCAACTTCGATGATTTCTCCTAATGCTAACGCACCGGGTTGGTTAGGGTTAGTTGTTGTCGATTTATCGATGGCCTTTCGTCAGCAGTTTGGTACCAGTGCCTATCGAGGTGCTGCGGTTACTCGGGTGATGCCAGGTTCGCCTGCCGACATCGCCGGCATTAAGCCAGGTGACGCGGTCGTGCAGCTCGACGGTGCCAGCATTGAAACGGCTCGGGAGCTATCAAGCTGGGTAGCCCGCTCCCGACCAGGACAACTTGCTGAGATACTGGTATACCGTGGCAACACGCCTCGCCGAGTTCAGTTGGTAATCGGCATTGATCCAGCCGTAGGAGCAATGCACTCGGCAAGTTTTGGAGCGAGCACAAGCCTGCATGACCTGCAATCTCAAGTAAGTGAGCTGAGAGAAGATTTGCGCAAAACGCGTGAGCAGATGAGCCGCATTGAGCAACGCTTGAACGAACTACTCGATCGCCAATAGCCGCATAGCGATCAAACAAAGTATGACGAAGAAGAGTCTGAATAGTGAGCGGAGGCTGGTACCAAGTGAGGTTGTTATGAGTGAAGGCTAACACGCGTGACCCGAAGTACGCGCGGTTAACTGCGGCAAAACGATTTTGATGCAACGTTTAGTTCTCAAGCA